>JAFAVP010000077.1 GCA_019242395.1 Alphaproteobacteria bacterium
GATGCCGCGCTCCTGCTCGATCTTCATCCAGTCGGATTTCGCGCGGCGCGCTTCACCGCGTGCCTTCACCGCGCCGGCCGCGCGGATGGCGCCGCCAAGCAGCAACAGATGCTCGGTCAGCGTGGTCTTCCCCGCGTCCGGATGTGAAATGATCGCAAAGGTGCGCCGCCGCGCGGCTTCACCCGCCGGCGTTCCAGCAGGGGCGGCTGTGGCTTCGCTCATACCTGCGGCCTAGCAGGCGTGTGCCCGGCGGGCAAGAATCAGCGCGGAGCCTCGCGTTCGATTTCGACGCCCGCCGATTCAGCCCCCGGCAGGGCATGCAGTTTCTCGATGCGAACCCGTGCCTTCCTCACGCGAGAATCCTCGAAGCAGGCTTGGGCAATGCGCTCCGCGAGGGTTTCCGCAAGATTGATGTGGCCGACGCCGATGTGTGCGCGGATTTTCGCGGTGATCGCCTCGTAATCGACGACGCTGTCCAGGCGGTCTTCTAGGACGGCAGCATCTTCAACCGCGAGATCGACATTGATCCGCACGGGTTGCAGCTTGCCATGCTCGTGGCCGTGGATGCCGATCTGCGCCAGAACCTCCAAATTGCGGATGAAGACATGCCGGATCGCGGTTTGGGCATCCGCAATCCGAAGCTGCTGCACGTTGGCGCTCATGTGCCCTCCATGTCGGCGAGCTTCCAGATGAGGTGCTGACCGCCGTCAACGGCGATCGTCTGCCCGGTGACGGCGCGCGCCTCCAGCAGATAGCGGACGGCGTCGCAGATGTCCTGCGGCTCCGAGCCGTAACCGAGAATGGTGGAGCGGCGCTCTTTCTCGAAATGCTCCGGCGTTTGACGTGCCGCCTTCAACGTAGGCCCCGGCGCCACCGCGTTCACACGAACGCGCGGAGCCAGCGCTTGCGCCAGCGTCGTGGTGAGCCAGTGCAGCCCGGCACGGCTGACCCCATAGGAGAGAAAATCCGGCGCTGGCCTGAAAAGGCGCTGGTCGAGAAGGTTCACGATGGCGCCGTGCGCCTCCCGGGGCAATTGCTTGGCGAAGCTTCGCGCGAGCACCAGAGGTGCGCGGAGATTGACATTCATGTGACGGTCCCAGGATGCGCGGTCGGCGCTGTACCATTGGTCATTCTCGAACACCGACGCGCTGTTGACCAAAGCGGTGATCGAACCCAATTCGCCTGCGGCGCGCTCCATCAGCGCTTCCATCTCTTCCTCGCGCATCAGATCCGCCTTTACCGCTGCTGCCTTGGCGCCTGCGGTACGGGCATCTTCGCAGGTCGCTCGTGCTTCGCGTTCGGACGCATTGTGATGGACCGCCACGTTCCAGCCGTGACGCGCGAGATCGAGCGCGATGGCCCGCCCGAGCCGCTTCGCCGCTCCGGTCACCAGCGCTGTTTTCTGGCCAGACATCATCGGGCTTATAGCGCGGTTGTTCAGGGAAGCGGGAGATGCTTCCCAACGTCCGCGCTATCTGCCCGAAGCGGCCCCTGCCGACCGGGAGTCCTGCGATAAGCGTCGACGCCTTTCTCTGGTTCCGGACCCAAGACCCAGCCGCTGAAGAGCCTGGCGCCGATCGCCGGAACGGATGACATCATGCAAGGTCACCTGATCCAGCACCTGCAGAAATGCGGACGTCGCGCTACTGAAAACGGATGTCATCCCGCACAAGCCCCGGATGACGCAATTGCCGCAGTCGGCGAGATCCATGTCCGGCTCCGTGACCCGGACCACCGATCCAATTCGAATGTCGCTTGCGGATTTTCCCAAACGGAGCCCGCCGCCGCGACCACGCATGCTCGCCACATAACCTTCACGCGCAAGCTGCTGCACGATCTTCATCAGGTGATTCTCAGAGACGCCATAGCCTTCCGCGATTTCGGAGATGGAACACAGCCGATCAGAATTGAGTGCCAGGTAGATCAGCACGCGCAGCGCATAGTCCGTGTAGCGGGTCAGCTTCATCTCGGGCTCCGGCTGCGGCGCTCTACCGCAGGCATAAAGAGGTATCTAGTTTGCATCTTTAAAGGCCGGTCGCTACATTAGATGCATCTAAAATACCTGTTTTCAACATGAAAGGCGACAGCCATGTTCAAGGACCCCACTGACCGTCCGCTGATTGCGGTGGCGATCGGCTTTCTCACCATCGGTCTGGTGTCGTGGGCGCATGCGCCCTCCGTTACCCAGGCGCCCCTCGCCGTGCCGGTGGTGGCGCAATCCCCGGGACCTGACTTGCCGCCCAACTATTCGCTTCCGCCGCTTAGCGGTACGACTTCCACGGCTATTCCCAAGGCAGGCACCTTGGTGGACATCGTCCGGGATCCCACAGACCTGCCTGCGCCGGTCGGGGCTCGCGGTCCGAGGCTGGTGAAGGTCGACCTCCGCACGGAGGAAGTGACCGGAAAGCTGGCGGACGGCGCCACCTTCCGGTACTGGACCTTCAACGGAAAGGTCCCGGGCCCGTTTGTGCGTGTCCGCGTGGGCGATCTCGTGCAGGTGCATCTGACGAACGATGCCGGCAGCGCGATGATGCACAATGTGGACTTCCATGCCGTTACCGGACCCGGCGGTGGGGCCAAAGCGACCGAATCGGAAGCGGGCAATACGCGCGGCTTCGAATTCAAGGCCACCCATCCCGGCCTGTTCGTCTACCATTGCGCTGTCATGCCGGCGGCCCAGCACATCGCCAACGGCATGTATGGAATGATTCTCGTGGAACCGGCCGGTGGACTGCCCAAAGTCGATCGCGAGTTCTACGTGATGCAGGGCGAGATCTACACCGAGAAGGCTTTCGGTGCGCAGGGTCTGCTCGCAGACAGCTATCAGAAGTTGCTGAACGAAACGCCTGAGTATTACGTGTTCAACGGAGCCGTAGGCGCGCTCAGCGATCAGAAGCCACTGCATGCGAAAGTGGGGGAAACGGTGCGCATCTATTTCGGCGTCGGGGGGGCCCAACAAGACATCGTCGTTCCATGTGATCGGCGAAGTGTTCGACCGCGCCTATAGCCTGGCGTCGGTGACCAGCGCTCCACTGACAGACGTGCAGACGATCACGGTGCCCCCCGGCGGCGCGAGCGTCGTCGACCTGAAGCTCGACGTACCCGGGAAATACATGCTGGTCGACCACGCGCTCTCGCGGGTGGCCCGTGGGCTGGCTGGTACCATGATCGTCAGCGGACCGCAGAATGTTGCAGAGTATAAGGACTACGACCCCGCGCGATCTGCCATGGTCATGGGGCACTGAGGCGATTTAGGGCGAAGGAACGCGGGCGGCTCTGCCGCCCGCGTTCTCTATTGTGAGGATGGCCTACCTGATGAAATCGCCGCGAGGGCATCCGGCCGAAGGATCGTGACGTTCGCGCGGCCGCTGCTCGCAATCCCCGCGCGTTGCCAGGCCGTCAGCACGCGGCTCGCCGTATACATCGTCGTGCCGGCAAGTTCAGCGATATCCCGGCGCGAAAGCGGCAGGCGCAAGCCACCCCGTTCCGGCGCCTTCTCTCGCACCGCAAAGCGCAACAGCGCGTTGGCCACGCGCTGTTCCACCCGTTCGGTGGACATCTCCCGCAGCCGCGCCTGCGCTTCTTGAAGCCGCTCGCAGACTAGCCGGACCAGGTTCAGGGCGATCTCCGGATATTTCTGCACCAACCCGGTAAACGTCCCAGCGTGCCATCGTGCTTCGGTAGCTTCGCTCAGCGCGACGGCTTCAGCCGGATACAATCCGTCGACATACAGGCCCAAGGTACCGAAGGTTTCGCCGGGCCGGATCAGTCGGACGATGACCTGTTCACCCTGGGCATTGCTCTGCACGATCTTGACACGGCCCCTCAGCAGGAGGTGAGCGTGTTTAACCGGCGCGCCCTGCGAGAATATTCGCGTTCCCCGCGTGTGTGTGACAAGGCTCGCTTGCCGTAGAGCCTCGCCCGTGCCACGCGCCGGCAACCCCCGAAACAGGTCGGAGCCAGCGAGGACGGCAGGTGTCAGGGGCGCGGCATTCATGGCGCGCCTTGTTTGCGCCAGCGCAACGAAGCCAGCAACCGCTTCGCCATAATTCTGCAATCCATTCCTTTCGCGAGCAGGGGGTCACATGGGCGAGGCGGCGATTTCGGTGGCAGACCAGCGCGATCCGGTCAGCAATGTCTTGAAATGGATATTGCTCCTCACTGCCATCGTCACGTTCGCAATGATGGGCTGGGCAACGGTCGTGACCTACGACCGCTCGCCGCCACAACCGGACCGCTTCGTCGACTCGCACGGCCGCACCCTGATGACAAGCGGCGACATCTTCGAAGGGAAGGCGGGATTCCAGCGTGCCGATCTGATGGATTACGGCAGCATATACGGCATGGGGTCGTATTACGGCGAGGACTACACCGCAAACACTTTGGTGCGGCTGGGCACCGTTACCAAAGAGCAGGTGGCGAAATCACGTTTCGGCAAGCCGCTGGGCAACCTTTCTCTTGACGACCAGGCGGCGGTCGCGGCGCAGATGCAGCGCCAGCTGCAAGGCATCGATCTCACCAAGCCACAGGTCACGCTCCCGGACGAGGTGGCCGCCGGCATCGGCGCGCTGCAGAAGGAAATCAGCCGCGCGCTTCTCATCGTCAATCCCACCGAAGGATGGACGCCGGCCTACAGCCTCACGCCCAAGGAAGCGGCGCAGACCGCGGACTTCATTATCTACTCCGCGCTGACCACGGTGGCGCGGCGGCCGGACAGAAGCTGGTCCTGGACCGAAAACTGGCCGTACGAGCCGAGCGTCGGCAACACGCCGACGACGAATACCTTCCGATGGACATGGATCAGCTTCTGCCTCACCTTCCTGCTCTTCGGCGCCACCCTTTTCATCTACGAATATTGGCTGAACGGTCCCGATGTCGCGCCGATGGATCCAGTGCTCGCGAAGTTTGGACCGCTGACACCGAGCCAGCGCAAGGTCGGCAAGTACTTCCTCATTGTCGGGCTGGTGCTCCTCGTGCAGCTGTCCGTCGGCATCATCATGGCCCATTCGTATTACGACCGCAGCGGGTTCTATGGGATCGACATAAATCGCTGGCTGCCGTGGAATTTCCTTCGCGACGTGCACATTCAAACTCCCATCGTCTGGATCGGTGTTTCGTGGATCGGCGCCGGCCTCTTTCTCGCACCGGCAATCGCCGGCCGGCAGGAGGCAAAGGGGCAGGGCTTTCTCGTCGACGTCCTCTTCTGGGTCACGCTTGCGGTCGTGGCCGGCGCGCTGATCGGAAATTACCTCGGCATCATGGGCTACATCCGGAACGGCTGGTTCTGGTTCGGCAACCAGGGCCTGTCGTACATTCAGTTGGGCCGGTTCTGGCAAATCGGATTCTTCGCAGGGCTCGTGATCTGGAGCCTGCTGGTTTTCCGCGCCTTATGGCCCACGCGGCCCGCGCTGGTGCAAGCCACACGGCAGTTCTGGTCGGGCGCCATCCGGCTGGAGAACCTAATCTGGGCCGCCACTATCAACATCGCGCTGCTGTACGCCTTCGGCATGATTCCGCTCACAGGAATCGAAAAATCCTTCACGCTCACGGATTACTGGCGCTGGTGGGTGGTGCATCTCTGGGTGGAACAATCCTTCGAATTCTTCGCCGCCTCCATGAGCGCTTATCTCCTGATGGCGACAGGCCTTGTCTCCCGCCGGCTGGCGGAGCGCGCCGTGTATTTCGAGCTGATCCTGATCTTCCTGGGCGGCGTGATTGGCACCGGCCACCATCTCTACTGGGCGGGCGGGCCGAGCATGTGGGTGCCGATGGGAAGCATCTTCTCCTTCATCGAGGTGCTGCCGCTCGTGCTGCTTATCATCGAGGCGATCAATCACTACCGGCTAATTCAGGCGCGCGAGAAGTTCAACTACCGGCTCGCCTACACATATGTGATCGGTGCGGCATTCTGGAATTTCGTTGGCGCGGGTGTATTCGGAGGCGGCACCCTGAACGCACCGCTCGTCAACTATTACGAGCATGGCACCTTCCTCACGCTGAACCACGCGCACACCGCCTTGTTCGGTGCCTTCGGCTTGCTCGCAATCGGGCTGGTCTATTTCTGCCTCCGCTATGCGGCGGGCGAGCGCGCAGTCTTCAGTGAGAAGCTCGGGTTGTGGGCGTTCTGGCTCTACAATCTGGGGCTGATACTTTGGATACTGTTGAATTTCTTTCCCATCGGCTGGCCGCAACTCGACGCAGTGTTTGAACACGGTTTGGCCTATGCGCGCAGCTCGGCCTTCTACAACGGAACGCTGGTGTGGCAATGGATGCGCCTGCCGGGTGACGTATTCTTCTTTGCCGGCGGTCTGCTGATGGCGTGGGACTTCTTCACCAAGCTGGGACCAATGTTCCCTGGCTTGGCTAGGCGGGCGACTGTTGCAGCGGCGGCACCGGCGGAATAGCAGAGCGGTGCGGGCGCGGACGGTCGTGAAGACGGGTAGCCGGCGTTGACGCGTCTACTTGCCGCGGCTAGGCGGACTTGCCAGCCTTGCGCTGTTCGAATTTCAGTTTGCGCGGATATCCACGAGGGGAATTCGGGGTGATATTCATTCGCAGAGTGGGCAGGCGCGTGTTGCCGTGCTTCTGCGTTCTTGCCGCCGGGCTGCTTCCATCACTCGCGCAGGCAGACTCCATCCTGGAGCCGGTGGGCCCCGTGGGAAAGGGCGACGCCCTCATCATGATGGACGCGCTGGTCATCATGCTGGCCATCGTCATCCCCACCATGATCGCAACATTGGGGTTTGCGTGGTGGTATCGCGCCTCCAACACCCGCGCTGTTTACCGCCCGGATTTTACTTACTCGGGCAAAATCGAACTGGTTGTGTGGTCCATACCGACGCTCACCATCTTCTTCCTTGGCGGTGTGATCTGGATCGGCAGCCATACTCTGGATCCCTTCACGCCGATACCGTCCGCCGCGAAGCCGCTCGAGATCGAAGCGGTCAGCTTCGACTGGAAGTGGCTCTTCATCTATCCCGAGCAGAACGTCGCGACGGTCAACCAGTTGGTTGTCCCGGTAGGGCGGCCGCTGCATTTCCGCATCACATCTGCCTCCGTGTTCAATGTGTTTTTCGTGCCGCGCCTAGGCAGCATGATTTACGCCATGAACGGCATGGTCAGTCAGCTGAACCTTCGCGCAGACAAGCCGGGCAAGTATCTTGGCTTCTCAGCCCATTTCAGCGGCGATGGATTCCCGGATATGCGATTCGATCCCGTCGCCGTCCCGGCCGCGCAGTTTGCGAATTGGGCTAACGGGGTAAAAGGCGCGCAGCTCGATCGCAATGCGCTGGGTCAGCTCCTGAAGCAAAGCCGTGCCGTAAAGCCCTATGCATACCGTGGGGTCGATCCCGCACTCTTCGATGCCATCGCCGCGCGGAGAGTGGCCCCAGGGGAGGGCCCAGAAGGCGGGCGCGGCGGCGCGGAAGGCCGCAATGTCATGCCGCACGGAGGGGCCCCGTAATGCTCGGGAAACTCAGCTGGAGCGCAATCCCGTTCGATCAGCCGATCCCGCTGATTGCCGGAGCGGTTGTCGTTTTGCTCATGTTGGGCGCGCTCGCGTTGGTCCTTGCCAAGGGCTGGATGCCCTATTTATGGAAGGAGTGGATCACCAGCGTCGATCACAAGCGTCTTGGCATCATGTATGTGCTGCTGGGACTCCTGATGCTGCTGCGCGGCTTCATTGACGCGATCATGATGCGGGCGCAGCAAGCGGTTGCGTATCACGCCCAAGGCTACCTGCCGCCGGAGCACTACAACCAGGTGTTCTCGGCCCACGGCACGATCATGGTGCTGTTCGCGGCCATGCCGCTGGTGATCGGCTTGATGAACTTCGTCGTGCCGTTGCAGTTGGGCGTGCGCGACGTGGCCTTCCCCACGCTGAACTCTGTAAGCTTTTGGCTCACGGCCACGGGCGCGCTGCTTGTGAACATCTCGCTGGTGGTGGGTGAGTTCGCCCGTACCGGCTGGCTGCCGTACCCGCCGCTGTCGGAGCTGCGCTACTCCCCCGGAGTGGGCGTCGACTATTACTTGTGGGCGGTGCAGATCTCCGGCATCGGAACGTTGCTGACCGGCATAAACTTTGTCACCACGATTTTGAAAATCCGCGCGCCCGGCATGACCTATATGCGCATGCCGATGTTCTCGTGGACGGCGCTCGCATCCTGCTTGCTCATCCTTGCGGCTTTTCCCGTGCTGACCGCGACGCTCGCGATGCTCACGCTGGATCGCTATCTCGGCTTCCATTTCTTCACCAACGAAGCCGGCGGCAACGCCATGATGTTCATGAACCTTATCTGGGCCTGGGGGCACCCCGAGGTTTACATCCTGGTTCTGCCTGCTTTCGGCATCTACTCGGAAGTGATTTCCACGTTTTCTGGCAAGCCGCTGTTCGGCTACCGCTCGATGGTCGCAGCCACGCTGTTCATTTGCGTCGTGTCGTTCATGACCTGGCTGCATCACTTCTTCACCATGGGGGCTGGCGGCGACGTCAACGCGGCCTTCGGCATCTCGACCAGCATCATCGCGGTTGGCACCGGCGTGAAGATCTACAATTGGCTGTTCACGATGTATGGCGGCCGGATTCGCTTCACGACGCCGATGCTATGGTCGATGGGCTTCCTGACCACCTTCATTACCGGGGGGCTTACCGGGGTGTTGCTCGCCGTCCCGCCGGCAGATTTCATCCTGCACAACAGCATGTTCCTGGTGGCCCACTTCCATCATGTGATTGTGGCAGGGGTTGTTTTCGCGCTGCTGGCCGGAATCGAATTCTGGTGGCCGAAAGCCTTCGGCTATCGCCTGCATGAAGGATGGGGCAAGGCGACCTTCTGGTTCAGCATAGTGGGCTTCTACGTCACCTTCATGCCGATGTATGTGGTTGGCATCCTGGGAATGACGCGCCGCTTGCAGCACTACGATGTGGCGGAGTGGCACTGGTGGCTCCAGATATCCTCTGTCGGCGTGCTGATCCTGATTGTGGCCGCAGGCTGCCAGGTCGCACAATTGCTCGTCAGCTATATCCGCCGGGAGGAGTTGAAAGACATCACCGGCGATCCTTGGAATGGGCGCACTTTGGAATGGGTAACCACGTCCCCGCCTCCAGTCTACAATTTCGCAGTTCTCCCGCAGGTGATCGATACGGAGTACTATTGGGAGCTCAAGCAACGTGCCTTCGAACAGGCCCGCCTGTCGGAAGAACCCAAATACGAAGCGATCGAGATGCCGCGCAACAGCCCGACCGGGTTCGTCTGCGCATTCTTTGCCACCATCATAGGGTTTGCGCTGATCTGGCATATCTGGTGGCTAATGATCGTGGGCCTTATCGGCGCCTATGCCACCTTCGTGGTGTTCGCGTGGCGGGACGTGCCGGAATATATGATCCCGGCCGATGAGGTGGCGCAGCAAGATCGCGCACGCCGCGCCGCCCGCCAGCACATCCTGAACACCGGTGAGGTGGCGTGGCAATGAGCACCGCGGATTCCACCATCACCATCGCCGATCCGTTTCGCCTTGGTCATCGGGGACCAAACCTTGCGCGCGGCCATGGAGGCGGGGGCCCAGCGACGAAGCGCGTGGTGGTCGGCTATGGCTTCTGGCTGTTCCTGCTGACCGACATCATCATCTTCGCTTGTCTGTTCGCCTCGTATGCCGTGCTCGCGCAGGCCACCGCAGGCGGGCCCACCGCGAAGCAGATTTTCGACACGGACCGCGTTGCGTGGGAGACGGCCTGCCTGCTCGCCTCCAGTTTCTGCTGCGGGTTGGCGACCATCGCGGTGGCGAAGCGTGATCAATTCCTCACGCAATTGGCTCTGCTCGCCACCGGCCTTACCGGCCTCGCCTTCATCCTTCTCGAGTCATCCGAATTCGCGGCGCTGAACGCGCAGGGTTACGGGCCGTCGCGGAGCGCCTTCCTGACGGGCTTCTTCACCTTGGTGGGCTGCCACGGGGTACACGTCACCGCGGGCCTGTTGTGGCTCGGCACCATGATGGCGCAGTTCTACGCCAAGGGCTTCCGTCCGGATATCGGCCGCCGTTTCCTGTGCTTCAGTATGTTCTGGCACTTCTTGGACGTGGTTTGGGTGGCAATCTTCTCCTTGGTTTATCTTGTGGGGACGCGGCTATGACAGCGCACGCGCACGGCGACGATCTCGAACATGAAGAAGACGATCGCGGCGGCGCCAGCGACGAGCATATGGCGCATCTCGGCACCTACGCGCTGGGGCTTGTGCTTGCCACCGGCCTAACCATTGCCTCGTTCTGGGTCGCGAAAACCCACCTCATCTACGATCCGGGCGTGCCTATGGCGCTCGCGACGCTGGCGGTTGCACAGATGGGCATCCACCTCGTGTTTTTTCTGCACCTCACCACGGCGCCGGACAACACGAACAACATCCTGGCGCTGGCCTTCGGGCTTTTGATCGTGGGCTTGGTGATCTTCGGATCCGTGTGGATCATGGACCATCTGAACCACAACATGATGCCCATGCAGCAGATCATGCAGATGCAGCGGTGAAGGCTGCTCACCCGAGAGAAAAGCCGGCAGGTTACCCCTGCCGGCCGGTCCTAAGTCTATAGCTTAGTCGCCATAGAAATCGTCATCGTCGTAATCGTAGCCGTACCCTCTGGTTCGCACCCAATGGCAATCGTCGCCATCTGAGTCGCAGACCAGCCGGTCACGATGGCGCGCATAGCCGACGTTGCCCATGTATTCCATCCGCACGCAGTTGTAGCCGAAATCGTTGCAGCGCACGCGATAGCAATCGTCGCCATAGCAGCGCGTCTCATAGGTACGGGCTGAGGCCGGTGTGGCCGAGGCCGCGGCAACGCCAAGGCCGATGAGCGCTGCCGCCGCAGAGGTTTTCAGAACATTGGAAAGCAACATTGAACGTCTCCTGCTCGTTGGAGCCCGCCCTTCCATGGGCTGTTTCCTGAAGCGATGCGTACCGCGAGATGTCGTGATCGCGCGCACCGGAGAATCTAATGGGTCAAGGAGGCGCCGGTTCCGCGTCCCAGGATTACCGCGGCGACAGGAGAACAGCCCTGAGCCTTTGGCGCGTCGGCACCCCGAAGCTCAACCGACCTTGGCAAATTCATACGTGGGCGGAGAGCTTCACCTGTTGGGCGGCAAAGGGAACTGAATGACCACCCGCTTCTGGCCAGATGCCGGAGGAGAGAAGGTGGCGCTGCGCTCCCCGCTCGTCTGCTGTTCCGTCAGCGTGGCGCCTATGGTGTAAGTGCCAGGTTTCAGCCGGAACAGCACCCAGGAGCCGGAGCAATCGAAGGAGGCTATTTCGGTTGCTCCGCTCCTGAGCTTCACATGGGCGCCTGCCAAATATTGCGAGCCGCCGTTCGAGAATTCGACGCGCACGGGATAGCTTTTCCAGCGAGGATCGTCCTGCGCCGAGCCGATGCCGGTGCACACTGTGTCCACACCGTTCAGCGTTACGGGACTGTCCATGGGCAGCGGATCGGCAGCCGCCGGCCAGGCGAATCCGATCGCGGTGCCCAGGGCAATTGCGGCGACGGCCAAATACCAGAACTTCATGGCAGAACCTTTCCTTTCTGCGGAACCGGAACATGCTATGGTTCTGTGGCAGCGGTGTGGCAAATCCTGTTGCAACTGGGAGACATCAAGGGGAATTGAAAGTGGCTCGCGCTTGCACATCGGTCGCGCAACCCGCGCATGGCGGATCGCGGCATGGTGCGGGCGAGATTCGAAGGGCAGGCGCATGCCGGTGCTTCACCAGATGCAGATGTCAGGCAACTGCTACAAAGTGCGCTTGGCGGCGCACCAGCTCGGCATTCCGCTCACGTTGAAAGAGTATCCCCTGTTGGCGGGTGACACCCGCAAGCCCGAATTCCTCGCGAAGAATCCGAACGGCTGCGTACCCCTGCTGGGGCTAGAAGACGGACGCTGCCTCCCAGAGTCAGGCGCCATCCTGTGGCATTTGAGCGAGGGCACGAAGTTGCAGCCAAGCGACGCGTGGACCCGCGCGCAGATGCTGTCGTGGATGTTCTTCGAGCAATACAGCCACGAGCCGTACATTGCTGTGGCGCGCTTCTAGCTCAATTATGCGCCGCAGGAAGAGTTGGAGAAGAAGCGGCACCTCGTGCCGGAATGGCACGCCAGAGGCAACGCCGCGCTCGCGGTGATGAACACACATCTTGGCAGACGCGATTGGTTCGCGGGCGATCGCTACTCCATCGCGGATATAGTACTCTACGGCTATACGCACTGCGCCGGAGAAGGCGGCTTCGATTTGTCACAATATCCTGCGGTCACGGCATGGCTTTCGCGCGTCGCTGCGCAGCCAAATCACATCACGCTGCCGCAGTTGCCAAACGAAAACTGAGACCCTATATGGCTCGCCGTTCAAGGGCCGCGCGTGCCGGAATGTCATAGCGAATGGTTGTCCTTACAAGGCGGCCGGTGACGACGTTTTCCTGAAAGCGAGTGGCGTTTGAATCGCGGATGAACGCGGTGTTCGTTCGCGCGGAAACCTCATGCTTTCAGGAGAAGGCCGTAATGACGACCGGTCAGGTCAAATTCTTCAACACGACAAAGGGTTTTGGCTTCATTGCGCCGGAAGGCGGCGGCAAGGACGTGTTCGTCCATGTCACGGCGGTGCAGGCGGCGGGGCTTCGCGACCTCAATGAAGGCCAGCGCGTGCAGTTCGACATCGAAGCGGACAAGCGCGGCCCCAAGGCGGTGAACCTCAAGCTCGTCTGATTTGAAGAGAGCTGATTCCAAGCGCGGCGCGGGAGCAATCCCGCGCCGTTTTCTTTCTACTTCTTCGGCTGCCAGAGCTCGATCTTGGTACCGTCAGGATCCATGATCCAGGCGAAGCGGCCGGACGGATCGGAGGTGTCGTCGCGCTGTAAAATCTCGACATGCTTGCTCTTCAGCATGGCAAGGAAGCCGTCCATGTCGTCGATAGCGAAATTGATCATGAACTCGCGGGTAGACGGCGCAAAGTGCTTGGTATCGGAGGGAAACGCGCTCCACACCAGCACCGGCGGATGATCCTTGGCATCGTATGGCAGCAGCGCCCCGCCCCAGCTCTCGATTTTCACGCCCAGCACATCGCGGTACCACGCGGCTAGCTTCTTCGGATCGGGCGACTTGAAGAAGATGCCGCCCACGCCGGTGATGTGCGCCACGTTTGGACCTCCCTCGGACGGCGCGCTCCACAGGAGTGCAACGGCCAATCCCAACCCAATCGAATACTTTGTCATCGATAGCCCCTGCCGCGTAGAGTACCTGCGAACCCAGGCAGGCTCAATGAGGTGCGATGAACGGCAGCGAATTCGTCTTCGTGTACTCGACGTTTCCGGACGAGGCAGCGGCGCGCCGGGTGGGCGAAGCGCTGGTGAGGCAGAAGCTTGCGGCCTGCGTAAACATCTATCCGCCGATGCATTCCATCTACGAATGGGAAGGCAAGCTGGAATCGGCCGCGGAAATCTCCGCGTTCATTAAAACGCGCCGTGCAAAGGTCGACGCGGTGATCGCAGCGGCGCAGCCGCTGCATCCCTACACCGTTCCCTGCTTTCTCGTGCTGCCGATCGAAGACGGCAACGAGGATTACCTCGCCTGGGCGCGGGCTCAAACCACGGCGGCTAGCCATCGGTAGCGTTGGGAGTTAGGTTCCGTTCGTGGCGAGTCGGGGCTTGGCGCACATGGGCTTATCACGCAGGCTGACAGCGGAGTTCATCGGAACATTCTGGCTGGTTCTGGGCGGGTGCGGCAGTGCCGTGCTGGCGGCTGGGGTGCCAGACGTTGGTATCGGTTATGCGGGCGTCGCGCTCGCGTTCGGGCTGACAGTTCTGACGGGCGCCTATGCCTTCGGCCATATTTCGGGCGCTCACTTCAATCCGGCCGTGACCCTTGGCCTGATGACGGCACGCCGATTCCCGGTTGGCGACGTCATCGGTTACTGGATCGCGCAAGTTGCCGGCGCGGCGGTTGCCGGGGCCGTGCTTTATGCCATTGCGAGCGGCACGGAGGGCTTCGACGCTGCCGCGGGCTTTGCCTCCAACGGCTACGGCGAGCACTCGCCACAACACTATTCGCTGATCGCCGCCTTGATATGCGAAACCGTGCTTACCGCCATGTTCCTGCTCGTGATCCTGGGAACGACATCCGAGAAGGCGCCTCCCGGCTTCGCGCCGCTGGCCATTGGGCTGGCGCTTACGCTGATTCACCTGATCTCGATTCCGGTGACGAACACCTCCGTGAATCCCGCGCGCTCGACCGGCGTGGCGATTTTCCAGGGCAGCTGGGCGCTGGCGCAGCTTTGGGCTTTTTGGGTGGCGCCGCTGCTTGGCGCCGGACTGGCCGGCTTCTTCTATCGCTGGCTTAGCAAGGATGAGCGCCAGCCGCTCCCGCCGAAAATGTAATCAGACTCTTCCGGCAATCGGAATAAGCGCGCCGGTAATGGCGCCCGCCGCGTCGGAAAGCAGGAAGGCGATCAACTCGGCAATCGCATCCGGCTTCACCCATTTGCTGAAGTCGGCCTTGGGCATATCGGCCCGGTTGGCGGGCGTATCGATGATCGAAGGCAGCACGGCATTTACGGTAATCCCCTTCGGCCTTACCTCTTCCGACAATGCTTCCGTCAGTTTCGCCACGCCGGCCTTCGAGGCGGCATAGGCGCCCATGCCTGCGGCCGCTTTCGCCGCGCTCGCCGCACCAATGTTGACGATGCGCCCGCCGCCGTTGGCGATCAGATGCGGCAGCGCGGCTTTGCTGGCGCAGACCGCCGTCTTGAGGTTTGCGGAATAAAGCAGATCCCAGGTCGCAATATGGCCGTCCACCAGGGTTTCCCAGCGAAAGGCGCCCGCCACATTGACGAGCGCGTACAAGCCGCCGAGTTGTTCCACCGCCCTGTTCACGGCGGCTGCCGCCGCGGGGGGATCGGCGAGATCGACGCCGCTGAAATCCATATCGCCCGGCGCCGCGCCGCGCGCGATCACCGCCACAGCGGCTCCGGCGGCGCGCAATCGCGCCACCACCGCCGCACCGAGTGCACCCGTGCCGCCGGTGACGATGCATCGCTTTCCGCTGAAATTCATCTGCTGCTCGCTATCTTGTTCGTAGGCAGGATACCATGTGCGGACGGGATGCTTGGTTCGTCTTTTCGGTGCTGGAGACCCAACCCGTGGTGTGCGGAGGAATCCGTGTGTCAGGCCGTCCCGGTCTTGTATCAGCGGCCGTGATTTCTTGTGTTTCGATGGATGAGGCGACCAACGGAAGCAGATTCACCAGCAGCACTGTGAAGGCCTGCTACAATGATTTTGCTGGATCGACGTCTGCCGACGGCGCCGGCCTAGTTCATCCAGACAAATCCGTGCCGCTCCCCGTTCTCCCCTTCGAAACTGCCGGTCACGCTACCCGCCTTACTGATACCCGCGGGGAAGGTCCCCGTCACTGCATCGGGATCGTCCAATGTGACGATTCGGCCGTTCGGTTTGCGGAGAAATCCATGGATTACCGACTTTCCCGCATCGTAGGTGCCCACAATCGTGCCAAGGTCATTGATGGCGGCCACGTCCGCGCTGTCGGCCCGTTTGGGACGGAAGGTGGTGATCGTTCCGTCGACCGCGCGGACGAAGGCCTGATCGAAATCGTTGCCGTCTATGTAGGTACCGGCGATTGTGCCGGCGCTGTTGATGCCAAAGCCGGCAGTCGATGCTGCGCCTG
The DNA here is from genome assembly GCA_019242395.1 of Alphaproteobacteria bacterium. GTDB lineage: Bacteria > Pseudomonadota > Alphaproteobacteria > Micropepsales > Micropepsaceae > Rhizomicrobium. The sequence continues at coordinate 15,701 of JAFAVP010000077.1, forward strand.
CTACATCGAAAGACGTCATCGCGCCGTCGGGCGTACGGAGAAAGCCGTGGTTCGGTTCGAGGTGCTTGACATACAGGCCGGTGCTGGCGCCGGCGCTGTTCACGCCGAGAACTTGTGTGACGAGCGCACCCGGCCCGTCGAAAACCGTGAAGTTGCCATCGGGCGCGCGCACGAAACCGCGGCCCTTTGATCTGTGCGTGGTAAAGCCGCCGTAGATGCTGCCGTTCGCGTCGAGACCTGCCGGCATCGTGAGCTTCGCGCGCGGCGCATCGAAGACTGTGATGGTTCCATCCGCATCGCGTACAAACCCATGTGCGGTGTTTCGATTGTCCGACCAGCTGCCGACGATCCGGCCCGCATTGTCGATCGAAATCGCCTGCGTATTGGTCGAACCGGGAGGATCAAAGGTGGTGATCTTGCCGGCAGGATCCCTTACGAATGCGTGCACGGCATCGGCCCCCACTACGTAAGAGCCAGTGATCGCACCTGAGGCGTTGATGCTGCGCGCGAACGTGTCCACCGATCCCGGCGGATCGAAGGCGGTGAAGCCGCCGGCATCGGCAGGCGCGGACAACACGAGCAGGAGAAAAGTGGCGGTATACGCAGAAGCTTGCATGGCGATCCCCCGACGAACCACATCGCTTCTTTACCACAGCCAGGCTGAAGACGGATAGCCGCTCGCCTTTGTCACAATCATCACATTGCATTTCCGCCGCGGGAAGCCACCTGCGCAGGGTCTCCCCAATTCACCCTTTGGCGGATGACAATGGGATCGTGCCCCGGGCGAATGGATGCGGGCCGGGGGGCCCCCTGAACGCGGCGAAGTTTCGCATTCTAGATTGTCAGCACGCTTTTGAGCATTTTGCGGACGGAGGCGCGGTCGCGCGCCGAAAGCGCGCCAATTGCACGCGAGACCAACCGGTTATCCAGTGTGAACAACTTCAGGCGCACAAGCGAGGCGTTGGAAAGGCCAGCTGCGGCACCATCGGTTAACGGAATGTCGCTCGGCCAGCGGCTGCGCGCCGCCGTGGTGATCATGGCGAAGAGGGTGGCGCCATTGGATTCGTTCGCCTCCCGCGCCGACAAGGCCAAAGCTGGCCGCGGCTTGGCAATGGCAATATCCGCAAACGGAAATGGCACGATGGCCACATCGCCGGCGTCGCAAACAGTCATCGCAGCTTGTCGTAAGCCGTAGCGTCTTCGGCACTATCCCATTCAGACAAGGTAGACTCGAGCGCCTTGAGATATGCACGATCCAGCGGTTCCGCGCGCGCCAGCGTCACCTTGCCCTTGCCGATCCGGTACACCAGCGTGTCGCCCGGCTTGGCACCAAGCGCCTCACGAACTTCTTTCGGAACGGTCGTTTGCGACTTGGCCGTCAGCTTGCCGAAGATAGCCGTCATCCTTGTCTCCTTACCTCCTTACAGTAAGGAGAAATGATAGAAAAGCAAGTACGAGGCGCGTTTGCAGCGTCTTTAGACCCGGCCTAGTTCTTCCTCCAGCGCTGCAAGTTCGAGCCAGCGCTCCTCCGCTTCGGATAAAGCTGCTTCGCAATCCTTGAGCTTCGCGGAGGCCGCAGCAAAGGCAGCGGGATCGCGCGCGTACAGTCCGGCGTCCGCCAGCCGATCGTGCAGTGCCGCAATCTCGCTTTCCAGCCCGGCGATTTCTCCGGGTAGCGTCTTCAGAGCATGCTGCTCGTGGAACGAGAGTCTGCGCTGCTGGCCCTGCCGCTGGGCGCGCGGGCGCGGCGCCGCTGCTGAAGCCTGTTTCCATTTCGGTGAAGCGCTGCTGGTCTCCTCCGGTTTCGGGAGTTGCGCCAGCATGTCGCTATATCCACCCGCATATTCGACGAAGCGGCCACCGCGTTCCACGCGCAGCACGGAGGTGACCACGCGGTCCAGGAAATCACGGTCGTGGCTCACAACCAGCACAGTACCCGGATAGCTGGCGAGCATCTCTTCCAGCAGATCGATCGTCTCGAGGTCGAGATCGTTGGTGGGTTCATCCAGCACCAGCATGTTGGATGGACGCGCCAGAATTTTCGCCAGCATCAGGCGCGCGCGCTCCCCGCCGGAAAGAATGCGAACGGGCGTACGCGCCTGCTGCGGTGTGAACAGGAAGTCTTTGAGGTAGCTCACGACGTGCCGCTTCTCGCCGCGCACATCCACCGTGTCGCCGGAGCCGCCCGTCAGGACGGCGCTTACCATGGTATCCGGATGAAGCGGGGCGCGGCTTTGTTCGAGCACCGCAAACTCCAGTGTCGCCGCTCGGTTCACCGTGCCCGTATCCGGCGCAAGCTCCCCTGTGAGCAGCTTCAGCAGGGTAGTCTTTCCGGCGCCGTTCGGCCCGATGATTCCCACGCGGTCATTGCGCGCGATACAAATGGAGAAATCACGGACGATGCATCGGCCGTCGTATGACGTCGAAAGGTTGCGCGCTTCGATCAGCTTGGCGCTGCCGCTTTCGCTTTCGGCGGCAGCAAACTGCACCGCGCCCGCGGCTCGGATTCGCTCGCGTCGCGCGGTTCGCAGCTGTTGCAGCTTGGCGAGGCGGCCCTGATTGCGCTTGCGGCGGCCGCTGACCCCGTAACGAACCCAATCTTCCTCCGCCGCGATCTTGCGGTCGAGCTTGTGCTGCTCCAGTTCTTCCTGCGCCAGCAATTCGTCGCGCCAATTCTCGAAATGCGCAAAGCTGCGCTCCAGCCGCCGCGTGCGCCCGCGATCGAGCCACACGGTGGCGCGCGACATGTCTTCGAGAAAGCGGCGGTCGTGGCTGATCAGCACCAAGGCTGAAGGAAGCGACGCGAGTTCTCCCTCCAGCCATTCGATGGCGAGAAGGTCCAGATGGTTGGTGGGCTCGTCGAGCAGCAGGATGTCCGGTTCCGGCGCAAGCGCGCGGGCCAGCGCCGCGCGCCGTTTCTCGCCACCCGACAATTGTTGCGGCGTCTCGCGCCCGGTGAGACCGAGTTTGCCCAGCAGGTGAAAGGTCCGGTCGCTGTCGTAGCCTTCGCCGAGACCGGTTTCGACATAGTCGCGCGTTGTGGGGTAGCCGCTAAAATCCGGCTCCTGCTCGAGGTAGCGGATAGCGGCGCCGGGCTGCGCGAAGCGGCTGCCGGAGTCCGGCTCCAGCAATCCGGCGGCGATCTTGAGCAGGGTTGATTTGCCCGAGCCGTTGCGCCCGACCAGGCACAACCGGTCTCCCGCTTCGATGGAAAGCGCGGCGCCATCCAGCACCTGCGAATTGCCGAAACGGATGCGGATATCCTGAAGCTGTATAAGCGGCGCGGGCATGGCCCTCTCTAGCTGGCCCGCAATCCTGCCGCAAAGGTGCTTTCCGCGGCAGCACGCTAAAGGGACAGTATAACGCCTTGCGTTATGTAACGTCATACGTTATATGAGCACATGATCCGGAGCTTCCGCGGCGCGGAAACGGAATTGATCTGGCAGGGGGTTCGCAGCCGCAAGCTGCCGCCCGACATTCAACCAGTCGCGTTGCGCAAGCTGATGATGCTGTATCGGGCAAAAACGCTCAACGATTTGCGGGTGCCGCCGGCAAACCGGCTGGAGTCACTCAAAGGAAAGCGTGCCGGGCAATGGAGCATCCGGATCAATCGCCGGTGGCGGATTTGCTTCCGCTGGCACGAAGGAGACGCAACCGATGTTGAAATCGTCGAGTACCACGATGAGTAAGGGCCACCTGTTGCCGCTGGTCACCCCCGGAGAGATCCTGCTGGAGGAATTTCTCAAACCCATGGAGCTGAGCCAGAACGCGCTCGCCCGCGCCATTCACGTGCCGCCGCGGCGCATTAACGAGATCGTCCTCGGTCAGCGCGCGGTGACCGCCGATACCGACCTGCGGTTGGCCCGTTATTTCGGAATGTCGGAGGGCTTCTTTCTCGGCCTGCAAGCGGACTACGAGCTGCGCGCGAAGAAGCGCGAAATCGGCGCCGACCTCGCCGCCATCCGCCCCATGGCGGCTTGAGTGTTGAGCGATGCTGAATGCTTCAGATCATCCGGACGGAGAGCTCGTTAAGGAAGTGCATGCGTATTTTGGACTCTGCATGTACTACGCGCAGGTATTCGAAACAGGGTTGATCAATGCCTTGACAGCGTTGGAAACGGCAGCAAGCCAGAGACCATTGCGTCAAACATTTGACTCGTTTTACTCGAAGCACGAAGCGCTGACATTTGGAAACCTTTTAAATGCGTTGGTGCGGCACAAATTTTTCCCACCAGATCTCCTCGAACGTGCGAAAGCGCTCAAAGCAGACCGCGATCACCTCGCACACCGGTTTTTCAGAGACCATGATCTGGATGCCCTCACTGTGGGAGGATGCTACGCCATGATCGAAGAATTGGAACGACGCCGACAGGCTTTCGTGGCGCTGGATCGCCAAGTGACGGAACTTGAAGACAAAGCATTTGTCGGAATTGGGTTCGACGCCGGTCGGCTCCGAGAAGAAACAGGAAAAATAATGGACCAAATGCTGGAAGAGGCTCGTGCATTATACAGCTCCACGTGGTCCGAAGTTAGCCGCAAGGTCTGAGAGAAGCCTGCGAAATCAAATGTGGAAGCTGCAAATTCGAAGTGGATCGCCCTATATTACCCCTATGGCGCATAATAATGGGATGATGCACCGCCACGGCAAAGGCGGGCGTGGGAAAGGGCGCGGGTTCTCCGACAACGCGGCGAAGTTCCGCGCCGCCGCCGATGCGGTGCCGATCGAGCCCGCGGGCACCGCCTACGATCCCGGTCCGCCGAACCTCGACCAAATCAACGCGAACATGGCCCTTGCCACCGACAAGATCGGCAACCTGCCGCTGCATGGCGCCACCGGCGCGGAGATCGCCGGCTTCGTGCCGCATCGCCCGTTGCGGCCGGAGAAATCCGAAGGCGGCAAGCGCTTCGAACTCGTCAGCGGATATGAGCCCGCCGGCGACCAGCCCACCGCCATCAAGGAACTTGTGGAAGCGGCCCGCGCCAACGAACGCGACCAGGTGCTGCTGGGCGTCACCGGCAGCGGCAAAACCTTCACCATGGCGAAGGTGATCGAGACGCTGCAGCGGCCGGCCCTCATCCTCGCGCCGAACAAAACGCTGGCGGCGCAGCTCTACGCGGAGATGAAGTCGTTCTTCCCCAAGAACGCGGTGGAGTATTTCGTCTCCTATTACGACTACTACCAGCCGGAAGCCTACATCCCGCGCACCGACACCTATATCGAGAAAGACTCCTCCATCAACGAGGAGATAGACCGCATGCGCCATGCCGCCACGCGCGCCATCCTGGAGCGGGACGACGTCATCATCGTGGCGAGCGTCTCGTGCATCTACGGCATCGGTTCGGTGGAAACCTATTCCGGCATGGCGCTCTCGATCGCGCGCGGCCAGCGCTGGGACCGCATGGACCTGATGCGGCAGCTCAGCGCGCTGCAATACCGGCGCAACGACGACAATTTCGTGCGCGGCGCTTTTCGCGTGCGCGGCGACACCATCGATGTCTTCCCGGCGCACTACGAGGACCGCGCCTGGCGCATAGAATTGTTCGGCGACGAAGTCGACAGCATCAGTGAGTTCGATCCGCTCACCGGCCGCAGCGCCGGCCAGCTCGACAACATAAAAGTGTACGCCAACTCGCACTACGTGACGCCGCGGCCCACGCTGCAGCAGGCCATGAAGGGTATCAAGCATGAGCTGATCGAGCGGCTGAAATGGCTGCGCGACAACGGCAAGCTGCTGGAAGCGCAGCGCCTGGAGCAGCGCACCCAGTTCGATCTGGAGATGATCGAGGCCACCGGCTCCTGCGCCGGCATCGAGAATTATTCGCGCTGGCTCACGGGCCGCAAACCCGGCGAGCCGCCGCCCACCCTGTTCGAATACTTGCCGGACGAAGCACTGGTGTTCTGCGACGAAAGCCACGTCACCGTGCCGCAGATCGGCGGCATGTATCGCGGCGACTACCGGCGCAAATCCACGCTCGCCGAATACGGCTTCCGCCTGCCCAGCTGCATCGACAACCGCCCGCTCAAATTCGAGGAATGGGACGCGATGCGCCCGCAAACCGTCTACGTCTCCGCCACGCCCGGCCCGTGGGAGCTGGAGCGGACCGGCGGCGTGTTCGCCGAGCAGGTGATCCGCCCCACCGGCCTCATCGATCCCCCGGTGGAAGTGCGCCCGGTGGAAACGCAGGTGGACGACCTCATCTACGAATGCCGCGAGGTGGCGAAGAAGGGCTACCGCGCCCTCGTCACCACGCTCACCAAGAAGATGGCGGAGGACCTCACCGAATACATGCACGAGCAGGGCATCCGCGTGCGCTACATGCATTCCGACGTGGAGACCCTGGAGCGCATCGAGATCATCCGCGATCTGCGGCTCGGCGCCTTCGACGTGCTGGTGGGCATCAACCTGCTGCGCGAGGGGCTCGACATTCCGGAATGCGCCTTGGTCGCCATTCTGGATGCCGACAAGGAAGGCTTCCTGCGCAGCGAGACCTCGCTGATCCAGACCATCGGCCGCGCCGCCCGCAACGTAGACAGCAACGTTGTTCTGTATGCGGACCATATCACCGGCTCGATGGAGCGGGCGATGGCGGAAACCACGCGCCGACGCGAGAAGCAGAAGGCCTACAATCTGGAGCACGGCATCACGCCGCAAAGCATCAAGAAGAACATCGCCGACATCATGGGCAGCATGTACGAGCGCGACCACGTGATGGTGGGCCGTGGCGAGGGTTTTGCGGAGGAGGGCCAGGAATTCATCGGCCACAACATCCGCGCCCACATTGCGGCGCTGGAGAAGCAGATGAAGGAGGCCGCCGCCGATCTGGAGTTCGAAACCGCCGCGCGCCTGCGCGACGAGATCAAGCGGCTGACGGCGACGGAGCTCGCCATCGCCGACGACCCCTTCGCGCGGCAATCGGCGGTGGACGATGCGGTCGATCGGGCCTTCCTCACCGCCGTAAGAGACGGTAATGATCCTCCCCCGCCTGCGGGGGAGGGGGACCGCGCGAAGCGTGGTGGAGGGGGGAGCCGCACGCGCATGAAGCGCGCCGGACGCCCCAACGTGCCCAAAATCTTCGGCAGCCGCAGCCGTTAGTAAATCATGCGGGGAATAATCGATCTCTCAGATGGCGAGATGCGCTATTGCGAGCGCATCCGAGCTAAAGATCGCGCACTTCGCGAGTTCCTAAATGGGCATTGTCTTAGCGATGTAGTTGAAGTTGATCAGTGGCTCCTTCATCTCTCCCACCTGAAAAAAACGCTCGGGAATTTGAACAACGACGTCAGCTTCGTTGCCACCCTGCTCGTTAAACGATATCTAAATGTGCGCTTTGGAATCGCAGATTTTGATGCTGCCGCAAAACCGCAAGGAGCGCCCGGCATCGATGTAGAGGCCGTGACGCCAGACGGTATATCCGTAGTCGGCGAACTGAAAACCACGGTACCATACCAGCCGGGCTTTGGTGCTCAGCAGAAACTTTCGATAAGGAAGGACTTGGCGCGGCTGGCAAGTCACCGCGCTGACTACCGAATCATGTTTGTCTTGATCCCGAAACCTATCGTACACTTTGCACCAAGAGTTTCGCTTCTGCCGCCTGTGGTGTAGAGATCGTCGATCTAGTTACAGGCGACACCTTCAAATGCGGCTAGTTAAAGTGGACCACGGGGCATACAATGAGCGATGACGGCCAGCTACTCGAATTAGAAGTAGAAACAGTAGAAGATGAACTGTCTGTTGTTGATGAAGCTGAAGCTGAGCAAGAGCCTTCCCGGGTATTTCAAATCTCGAGTTATGGCGCCGATTACACGGTGGAGGTTCTTGTCAATCGCGTACGTGCCGAGAATTTCTTTGCTCCACCGTTTCAGCGGTCATACGTATGGACGCAGAAACAGGCGTCACGCTTCATCGAATCTATTTTGCTTGGGCTACCTATACCCAGCTTATTTTTTTTCAAACAGAAAGGAAGCGGCAAACACCTAATTGTGGACGGGCAGCAGCGCTTGAAGACGCTCCGTTTCTTTCACGATGGCGTTTTTCTCGAGGGGACAAACAAGGACAAGGCATTTCGACTTACAGAAGTTCAAGCACCGTGGAATGGAAACACCTTTGTCGAACTGTCCGAGGCCGACCAGCTAAGGCTGAAAGATACCGTCATTCACACGATAATTTTCCAGCAGGAAAAGCCCGAGGAAAACGATGACAGTGTGTATGAGGTTTTCGAGCGCTTAAACACTGGCGGCTTGAAGCTGTCACCCCAGGAGATCCGTGTTTGTGTGAACTACGGTGAGTTCGCCAAGTTACTCAAAAGCGCAAACGACGATGGTCATTGGCGTAAAATCTACGGTGCGCCAAGTCCAAGGCTGAAAGATCAGGAGTTGATTCTGAGATTTATCGCACTGCGATCCAATCTGAAGGGCTACAAGCGCCCCATGAAAACATTCTTGAATTCGTTCGTGGAGAAGAACGAAGACCCGCCTCCGGAATGGCGAGAGTCGGTCGATAGGCTGTTTCGCGAAACAATTGGAGAAGCGTATCGGTTGCTTGGAGAACGGGCATTCCGACCGGGGAAACAGCTAAATGCGGCAGTTTTCGACTCCGTCATGAACGCGATTGCCGAAAATCTTAGCCAGAAGAGTGCTCCTGACCCTGAGAATTTCCGGGCTGCCTACAACAGAC
>JAFAVP010000031.1 GCA_019242395.1 Alphaproteobacteria bacterium
AAGGTTTGCGAATGAGCGTGCACGCGCTTCGCTGTATGAACACGCTCTCCCGTGCTTCGCCGCAGACGGGGGAGGGGGGTACGCGATTTCCGTGAAGGTCATTGTAAATTTGACATATGTAAGGATCGGGCGCAACAACCCTCCTCATGGATAGGAGTCGATTATGGCTCCCAGGCGTCTTCGAACTTGCAGCCCTCTTGGCGGAGGGTGCCTTGCAAATAGGTGGCTGGGAAAATCGCCCTCTGGCAATTGCCATTTTGGTGTTCTGTGTGGTGATTGTAGCTTGGGGCCTGGTCCGCGCCTTTGACGGGAGCAACCCCTATTGGGTCCGTCACCCACGGCTGCATGCTGTAGCCGCAGGACTGCACAAAAAGAGTTTAGCCGTCTTTTTTGGCGGTGTGCTGATTTCCTTCGCCACATGGGCTCTCTGTGTCAGAGCGGGGGTTGGCTATGTCTCACAGCCCACGCCACCGAAGGCACACCTCGATCCGCCGCGAGTTGCCGTAACAAGCGTGGCTGTATTCAAGTTTTCAGAAAATGATCTACGTGTGAATCTAGATTTTGGAAACAATGGCCCTCGTTCCGTTCGTAATCCAACAGTGCATTTTGCTGTCAGTATCGCTAAGGGCGAACTTACGGCATCGGCTGTAGATCAAATTTTTTCAAACCTGCAAAAGCTGTCGCGTCCTTCGTCTGAAAGCGGTGATTTGTTGGAACCTGGCGGTACGCGGCGCTCGACGTTTCCTCCCAATCTGAATGAGCGCCTCACGATCACGCCAACAATGATACGACAGGCACAGAATAACGGATGGTCGCTCTATCTTTTTTTTGAAATTCGGTACTTTGATGTGACGGGCGATAAGCCTGAAAACCTATGGCATACCGAGTATTGTCAATACTACGATTTCAATGTGCCGAAACAGTATCGGTTACGCATACTTCCGCACCTTTGTGATGCGCACAACGGCGTTTCGGAGATAAAAAAATGAGTGTCGGAAAATACGTCAGCTTCGAAGAACTGCGACGCAATCCGAAACTCTTGCGCCGCTTCATTCGCGAGCGGATTGCTGGCGGTTACGCAGCCACAGATGAACAGCGGTTCGAAGGTACATTGGAGAGCATGGTCAAAAACTCTCCACAAGACGCCAAAACATCAGCTTCGGGTCGTGGCGCAGATTGTACCGATATTCGAACTCGCCAAGATATTTCGCCAGATGCTTCGCGGAGACGTGCACGTGCGTCCCGCGAATAGAACGCTTCAACATGGACCAGAAGCCTTCAATGGAATTCGTGTGATGAATTCCAGAGGCGTATCGCTCTTGCCCGTGATTGCACGTTCCGTGCGTGAAACCAATGCGGCTCAAGCGGTGATAAGCGCCCCATTCGTCAGTGCTGATGGTGCTGCCTTTTTCGACATTCAACACGATATGTGGCTCAAGCGCCCGCTCACTCGCGTTCGGCACAACGCGCGTCATGACATCGCCGCCGCGTTCCAGCATTCCGAACACCACCGTCTTGTGCGCAGCGCCACGCCCCGTTTTGCCGTGAGCGCGCCCGCCAACGTAAGTTTCATCGGCTTCAACATGACCGGAGAGCGGCGGATCGCCGTCAACCTTCGCCATGTGTACGCGGATCAGTTGCGCCATGCGGAACGCCGTGGGGTAACTCACGCCAAGCTGGCGCTCCAACTCCTTTGCCGAAACGCCGTGGCGCGTCGTGGTGAAAAGGTAGATGGCGTAAAACCACTTACCCAGCGGAACGTGCGTGTCCTTGAAGAACGTGCCTTCCATTGGATGGATGTGGTGCCCGCAATTGCAGGTGTAGGCAGGGTGCTTCGCCAGCTTCCGAAACTTGCCAATTTCGCCGCATTTCGGGCAGGCGGGCTCCGTCCCAAACCGCAAATCCATCAAGTGCTTGAGGCAGGCTTCATCGGTAGGAAAGCGCCTCAAAAAGTCCTGCAAACTCAGAGACTTAACTTGTTTGGTGTAAGTTCGCTTGGGCATTCGGGCCTCCCTGATGCCTTAGAATATAGGGAGCCCAAGCCCATATGTCAACTTTATAATCGCCCTTTAGAAATCCCGGGGGATACCCCCTGCTCCACCCCTCTACGCAATATGTTGTAACCGTCACCGCAAGACACCATTCCGAACTCAAGACTCGGACGGTTTCGCACGCACGGCCTAGCAACGCCCGCGCGCCACGAAGCCCGCGAGAGCGTCTTCGCCGAAGAACAAGCACGCGCATGTATTCGCAACGGCACCTGCCGCAGCCGATCATCCGGAACTGGTCTGCCGATCCAAGTCATAACCGGGCATTATAACCCAGGACTCCCCTGTGGTGCGCTCGTGCCCTGTAAATTTTCCCTAAGCCGCTGATTTCACGATGCCAATCCGCTCCGCCTGCGGACCACAGTGGAGAATGGCAAGGTCTCAGCGCCTGATCGCGTACCCCAAGCCGGACACTAGGTCCTGATCAGCGGTGAGTTTGTCCAGCCGCTGCTGAAGCGCCTCATACGCGCAACGCCGCAGCTCCGCCGGAAAATTACCGATACTCTTTCGCTGAAAGTCGACGTAGTCGACTGTGGACTTCACGCGTTGGTCGATCTCAGCCTTCACCGTTTCACGACTTAAATTTACGCCGCTGATCTCGAACGTCACATAGCCGCCCTCTACGCGACCGCGCGGTGGATTCAATGTCATGGAAGTTGGGCGAACCTGAAACATTCCGGCATCGCCTTCAAAAGGAATCCGTACGGAGATTGCTGTTCCCTTCACATAGCGGCTCTCGTGCATGAACCCATAATCGTAGCCGCCACGGCGGCTGACATCCAACTCGACCTCCCTCTGACTTACATCGAGCCGGTCAACATAGACCGTGGGAGGAACAAGGTTGAACTCCTCCACCAGAGCGTCTGCCAACTGGTCCAGGGACGCCTTGTCGAACATACCGCGGAAATAGCTGTTCGCCTTCTTTATCACGCCGGCCTTCTGGGCTTCGGTCTGAGTGTACCAATTGCGGCCCCAGAACAGCAGTTCATCATCTCGGTCACGCATTGTGCGCCTTCTCCTCTTTGCTGACTCCCTCCTCACTTCCAGCGTGGTATTCGATCTTGGGCGTCAGCTCGGTCATGGCGTAGTGAACGAACTGTCGGCCAATTGCCGTCAATTCGTACTGCTCCGAGTTATCGAACGCGGATTTCATGCGCGGGTCCGCCTGCCCTTTTGGAACAGGCTTTGCCTTGGGCTTCAGGAAATTTCCCGCGTAGTCTGTCTCTCGGTGCTGACGGATAACACCGCCCGTTGACAGGTCGCGGAAGAGCAGCTTGAACAAGTCGGCTTCGGCAGAGTCCTCGCGCGGTAGACCCTTTCCTGTTCTTCCCCAAATTTGCCGTCGGGTGGCACCGGGATACTGATATATGTCCGCGACCACGGCGAAGTGGAACTCAGAATAGTTCTGCAGCCAATCGAGGAAGAGATTGATGACATCGTCGGAGGTGAGATCTGCTGATGCCGCGTTGGACAGAATGTTGCGGATATACGCGCGCTTCTTCGCGCTCTCCGCTCCGGCCCAGTTGCGGAACGCCTTCTTCACAAGCGACTGGAATTCATCGGAACGAACGCGCTCAGCAATCCTCTCATCCTGCATATCGACGCGCGTAACGATTTCCGCGATAGTCTCCTGTTTCTCGCGTAACTCGTCTTTGAGCATCTGAATCCAAGCGTTCAGAAACTCGTTGATCCGCTGCTGCTCGCGCTCGGACCAGTACCCTGCGGCGGCGGAGAACAGGCCACCTGCAAACGGAATCGCGCCACCAATCGCTTGGATGGCTCCGCGAGCGGCCCTTTGCCAACCCTGCTCCTCCGGCAGGTTGCCCGGAGGTGGCTCATGCGAATCTTCCACGGACACCCAACCTTGTGGTGCCGAAGCCTATAGAAGGCGGCGCTCCAATCAAGCTATTGTGCTGACATTACCTGTGGATACGTCATCTAGACGTCGTTCCCGTTCCGACCCATTCGCCGACACTGATCAGAAGGGAGCCTGATGACCCGCCCCGCTGGTATGACGCCCGCATTTCCTCGACCGCCTTCTCGCGGCTCCACAACAATACACCGTGCAAAAACATGCATTCGGCCATGAACGCCGTGAAATTCCGGCGTGAATTCCGATGACAGCATACCGATTGCCGAGCCTCGGCATTGGACGAAAGGGCGTTAGAATGCCTTTGGCAGTCCGGCCTGTCGCAGAATGGCGTTTGCAGTGTGGTGACTGGGGATGCCGACTGGCACGGCGAAGTTCCGCTTCGTGATTGGGCTATGCCAGATTTCGTGACTGCCTTTGCCTTGCCGCACCAACGAGCAACCTGCAGCGCGCAACAGATCACGCAACGGTCAAGTGCTCTTGCGAACACGCTCTGGCGTGCTTCGCTTGCGGGGCCATTCAGGCCGGGACCGGTTCGGCTGCTTTCAGCGCGGTGATCTGCAGGAACTGGCCGGCGGGATCGACGCCGGGATGATTGTCCGGCAGCAGGTCGAGCGCCATCGCCGATATTTTCGCCAGCAATTCGTCCAGAGTCGGTGCATCGGCGGCGGCCGGAATGTCGTCGCAATGACCGCTCCAAACAGAAGCTTCGTCATCCCACGTGGCCGTTATCGTAAAGATCAGCGGCTTGGACATGCTGGAACTTTAGCGGCCTCCGCGGCCCGTACAAATCCCTTGCGGCACACCACCCGAAAGCGGCTATCAACGTTTCCATAGGTAGAAACAGGGTGCGGCTGCATTCTGAGTTCGAGGAACTCCCCGCCCTTCAGATAAAGGCGTTTTGGGGCCTCATCCTTCGCATGTCCATCGCCAGGCACGGCGCATTGTAAATGCCCCCCTTCGGGTATTTACTCGCAAGCTCTCCGCGTGCGGGGAAACCTCGGGGGGCAAATGTCATCGTCGGAAATTGTGCTCGTAGCTGGTGCAGCATTTCTCGTGTGCTCGGCAGCGCTTGCAGATGCGCCCCACCCGAGCACGGCGCCCTCGCTGCTTGCGTCGGACGCTCCAGGTTCCCGCAATCCAGCGTTGCCACACACGCGTGACGCTGCACGCAAACCTGCAGGAGAAGCCTTGTGCGGAACGGGCTTCGGCAACCCAACCGATCCGCCGAATGGCCTCAACTCCTACAACGACACCTCTGGCACCACCAATGACACCGCGGGCGCCGCCGATTTCACCTGCGCCGTCAAGACAACGGTCAACGAAGTATGGGTCAGAGGCTACGGCGGCGCCGAGCAGGAGCAGTTCAATGTCGCCTTCTACAAGAACGATCCTGCCGATGGATCGGATGAGCCGAAGGACCGGCGCGCCAAATGCGCGTACACAGGACTGCTTGGCACCGCTGGGGGAGCGTTCCCAACCGACGTCCTGACGCAGCTGATCCTGCCGAGACCATGCAAGTTCAGGGCGGGAAAGACGTACTGGGTTGCCGTGCAAAACAACGACGCCGCCCCAAACAGCCAGTGGTATTGGATGGTACAGGATGCAACCGGCGGCAGCAGCAACGGCGATTGGGCAGACAGGCACAACGCTTTTGGGACGGGCTGCACCAGATTCGACAACGACCGCTACGAATCCGATTGCTTCCCGCAATATCCGTTCGCGGATTTCATGCTCGAGCTTCATTGAACGCGTACGTTTCGCGAGCGCGCGAGCGTTCGGTGGCCGCTAGCCGCCTAAACCGTGTCGCGTCACGTCCCCGCCCGCTCTCGAGCCGCGGCGTTAACCTTATCGAATGCGCGGATTCAATGTCATCGAGACTGGCCAGCCTGCGACGGCAGTTTTGCTGTCCACGCCCAGGGATTTGCTGCGCCTTTTCAGTCCGAAAAACCATGTTGCGCCACAGGCTTAGCAAACGCATGAATCTTCTTACAGAAACGTATTGTGAGAGGCATCGTGGCGTGGTAGGAGCGCGGAAAGCTTCCCGCATTTTGCGGGAGCAACATAAGGGGGTTTTCCCACATGTATAAAATGCTTCTGCTCGCCAGCGCTGCGGCTCTCGTAAGCTCGTCAGCTTTTGCGGGCCACAATGTGTCTCTGCACGCCTCCGGCGTGAAGAACTTCAGTGGCGTGAAGGCGCCTTCGCATCAGGTCGCGCCGAAGGGCAAAGGTCTGTGCGGAACGAAGTTCGGCCCAGAGCTGACCACGCCAGACGGCCTGATCGGCTGGAACGACACGTCGGGCACGTACAACACCGCCGGCGCGTCGGACTTCAAGTGCAAGAAGGCCACGTCGGTCAAGGAAGTTGACGTGTACGGCTACAATGCTCCTGCCAATCCGGAGCAGTACAACGTCACGTTCTACGCGAACGACAAGAAGAGCAACGAGCCGAACGACAAAGGCAAGGCCGTATGTTCGTACACCGGCCTGATGGCGGAAGGCGGCGGATCCTACCCGACGCACGTCCTCTCGCACATCAAGCTCTCCAAGGCTTGCAAGCTGAAGACCGGCACGTACTGGGTTGCAGTCCAGAACAACGACGCCGCTGGCCCGTGGTACTGGGAAATGACGTCGCAGCTGAGCGGCGCTCCGGCAGACTGGGTTGATCGGGGCAACGTGTTCGGCTCCGGCTGCACCACCTTCGACAACGGTGAATACCTGCAGCAGTGCCTGGGCTACACGTATCCGGACTATATGCTGGAACTGCACTAGTTCCGGCCTGAGTTGCGGCGCGGGGATCCTTCGATCCCCGCGCTTTTTTTTTGAATGCCGGCCAGGAGGGCGCGTGAGCGAAACCGAAGCAGCCCGGACCCTTGCCGGGCAAGGTATTGCGGCAGAAGGCCTCGCCTCCCCTTCCCCGGATGCGGCGGCTCCTCACCCGGATCCAGGATTGCAACAGGCTCTCGAGGCCGCAAACGCAAAGAACAGCGCGCTTGCCGAGCAGCTAACGCGCGATTTCCTCGCGGCACACCCCTCCGACGTGAATGCGATGAAGCTGCTGGGCGAGTTGCTCATGCAGAAGAACAATTTTGCGAGCGCGCAAGAGGCCGAAGCGCTGTTCGTGAAATGCCTGGAGCTGAGCCCCGGCTTCACGGCAGCGCGCCACAGCTACGCAAAGCTGCTCCTCAAAATGGCAAAGCTCGCTGCTGCCAAGGCGCAGCTGGAGATGCTGCTGCAATCCGCCCCCGAGAACCCGAGCTTCAAGCAGCTGATGGCTTACACACTCGGGCAGATCGGCGATTACGCGCCTGCGCTCGAATATCACGGCGCGGTGCTCCCTCACGTTCCGCCCGCTCCCCCCGATTGGATGGTTTATGCCAACGACTTGCGCGCGGCGGGCCGCACAGACGATGCCATCGCTGCGTACCGGCGCGTCCTGGAGATCGATCCGCAATTCGCAGGCGCCTACTGGGCTCTTAGCGACATACGCACGTTCCGTTTCTCCCCTGCGGACGTTGAGAGCATGCAGGCGCAACTCAAGCGCAGCGGCCTGCCCGCCGGTGATCGGGTCTATCTGGAGTTCGCCATCGGCAAATTCTTCGAGGACGAAGGCCAATACGAGCAGGCCTTCGCGCACTATCGAGCGGGAAACGCGCTGCAGCGATCCATCCTGCCGTACGACCCCGAGCGGACAACCCGAGAGTTCGCGGCGCTCAAAAGCATGTTCACGCGGGAGTTTTTTGCCGAACGCGCGGGCGCCGGGTGCGGGGCCCCCGATCCGATTTTCATCGTCGGCCTGCCCAGAGCGGGATCGACACTGGTGGAGCAGATCCTTGCGAGCCATCCGGACATCGAAGGGACGCGCGAGCTTCCCTGCCTGCAAACTCTGGTGGGGCAGATCCAGGGTGAGTTCAACCGCGGGCTCGTCACGCTTAGAGGCGCGGCCCTCGCGCGCCTCGGTGAGCGTTATCTCAAGGATGCGGGGGTGTTCCGCAGAGTCGGCCGGCCGCGGTTCACCGACAAGATGCTTCGCAATTTCCCCTATATCGGGTTAATTCGCGTCATCCTGCCGAACGCGAAGATCATCGATGTCCGCCGCAATCCGCTCGATTGTTGCCTTGCCCTTTATAAGCAGCTGTTTGGCCGCGGCTACCCATACAGCTACGACCTCGTGGATTTGGGGCGCTACTACAATGCGTACGCCGATTTGATGTCGCACTACGACACGGTTCTCCCCGGCAAGGTTCACTGCGTCATCTATGAGGACCTGGTGGAACAGCCCGAGGCGGAGACCCGGAAGCTGCTGGATTATTTGGAATTGCCCTTTGCCGAGCAGTGCCTGAAATTCTACGAAAGCGGTCGGGGCGTCCGCACCTCGAGTTCGGAGCAGGTCCGCCAGCCGATTTTCAAGCAGTCGATCGGTAGCTGGCGGAAATATGAACCGTGGATCGCGCCGCTGAAAGCAGCGTTGCGCGTGCCCTAAACGGGGCTGTGCTTTCTTTTGCGCAGCACCTAAGTGCACGTCAGGCTTAAGCCGCGCTCAAAGAGCAACTGCCCGGCGGGGCGGGATAGCGTTCCAACACATCGCCCAGCGCGGCTTTCAGGGGTCCGAGCCACGGCTCGTAAGGCCGCCACTGCTCCATGCCGGTCTTATACAGTGGAAGCCGGACCTGCGTTGAACTCACCGTATTGGCCGCGCGTTGATTTTCGTGGAAGCGCAGGCACGCGTCTTCGAACGGCAGTTCAAGATGGTCGAACAGGCGCCGAAGTTCCATTTCCGGATTCGCAACAAGGTCTTCATACAATACGCGATGAACCCGGCCCGGAAGCACCCCGTCGAAGTGGGCCATCAGCTTCGCGTAATTGGCGTAATGCTTGCCGATGTCGCTCAAACGGTGCGCGAAGGGCTGCCCGGCGGGGAAGCGACTCTTGAAACAGGACCAGCCGCAATCCAGCGGATGACGCCGGGCGTCGACAATTTTCGCATTGGGCAGGATCAGGTGAATAAGACCGATATACCCGAAATTCTGGAGCCCTTTGTCGGTGAAAAAAGGCCGCTTCGATGTTTTTCCGTTCCCAGCCGCAGCCAGATACTCTTCTCCCATGGCGTGACACTCTTCAGCGTTCCATTCGCACATGGCGCGTGAGAGAGCGCGCACGAATTCGCCGTGAAATTCAAACCAGCCTCCGATCCGGTATTCCTCCGGCTGCCCTCCTTCGCGAAGCGCAAGACGCCGGCCAACCGTGCGGTCCAGTTCCGCCAGTTCCCCAAGACCTTCAATTGCGCTGTGGCTGGACAGCATCTGCTCGATCAAGGTCGAACCCGAACGCGGCATTCCGACGATGAAAATGGGGGCGCGAGACGGATTGCCCCAGCCGCTCCGCTCGCGGAAAAAATCCTTGGTCAACATCCTCTCGCAGTTCATGCGATGGGTGGCCAGTCCGTCGGCATCGAACTCTGTGCCAACGCGCAGCAGCGCGTTTGCCTTGGCGCAGCTGTTGAAGGCTTCCGCATAACGTTTCTGATCGCCGTACGCGGCTCCCAGAGCAAACCAGAGATTGGCGCGCTCCTCCGCCGGTATGTCCAGCCGCGCCGACAGGGCCTGCATCCGCGCGGTTTCCGCTTCTGAAAAGCGATAGGTCTTGAGATCTGCGAGACGCATATACGCGGCGATAGAAGCCTCGCCCGATTCGCTCGCCTTGCGATACGCTTGAACCGCATCTTCCTGCTTTCCGAGGTGCCGCAAGAGATTGCCGTAAGAGATCCAGAGCGTGCCAACCTGCGGGTACTCATCCGTGAGCTCACGGCGATAGGCCAGCGCCTCGGCGAACCTTTCCAGATGGCTTAAAACCTTCGCCTTCCAATCCCGGACAGCCGGATTGCCAGGCTCCTTCTTCAAGACCGCGTCCACCGCCGCAAGAGCTTCTTCGTATTTCTTCAGCGCGGTGACGGTGATCGCGTAATGGAAGCGGTAACCGGCACAATCTGGCTCCTCTTGGAGGCATAGCAGAAGGAGCCGCTCCGCCTCTTCAAACGCGCCGGACTGCCTCGCGAGCTCCGCCATGAGGTTCAGGGCCGCCGCGTCTCTCGGAGATTTCTCAAGATGACGCTGCAAAATGGCTTGGGCCGCATCGGCCCGGTTTTCGGCGAGTGCCGCGGCGGCATCCTTCAATTCACGATGGCGCAGGCCTGGGAACAGCCCCCGCCATGCCGCTGCGAAAGGATCCGCCGCACCATCTCTGGGAGATACTTCTTCATTCCGTGCGAGATGCATGATTGCGATTGTAGCCGCCAGGTCCAGGGCATTTCAACGAAACCGCCGGAGCGGTGGTACAACGCGTGATCATGCGGCCAAGGCGGGGGGCATTGGTGCGACCC
>JAFAVP010000097.1 GCA_019242395.1 Alphaproteobacteria bacterium
TTCTACAGCGAAGACCTGCACCACGGCCAGCGCATCCAAGGCCTGACGATCCGCAATCCGTTTCGTGCCTGACAACACGATAGGCTCGTCACTAGATTCCGGGAAATGACCATGTAACTTGGGCAGAGTATCTTGTCGGTAGTCTCAGGCTTCTTGTTGATAGGCGTACTCTCTGCCGGGCCTGACATAGCAATGCAGAAAGTGGGGGTATTCCCGCCAGCGAGCAGGCCGCAAGACTTTACGACTGCGATGTTGCTTCTCGCGACTTTTTATCGGTGCTTAGCAGGAGTGATTGGTAGCTACGTTACCGCACGCCTCGCGCCCAAGCGTCCCATGCTTCACGGCCTGGTTCTCGGTATGCTCAGCATCGCAGTTGCCGGGTCTGCGGCAGTGTTGATGTGGCACTACGGACCTAACTGGTATCCTATTGCACTGGTCGTGACCGCACTTCCATGCGCTTGGTTAGGAGGCGCCCTCGCGTCGCGACAATCGCGAAAGCCTGCCGTTCTGATAAGCTAAGGTCACATCCTGAACACGCCGAATTTGGTGTCAGGGATCGGAGCGTTGAGGCAGGCGGACAAAGCGAGAGACAGCACGCGCCGGGTGTCCGCAGGGGCGATGATGCCGTCGTCCCACAGCCGCGCGGTGGCGTAGTACGGATTGCCCTCGTCTTCGTATTTCTGGCGGATCGGCGCCTTGAAGGCTTCGGCCTGTTCCGGCGTCCACTTCTCAGCATCACGATGCACGGTGGCCAGCACGCTCGCCGCCTGTTCGCCGCCCATCACGCTGATGCGCGAATTGGGCCAGCTGAAAAGGAAGCGGGGCGAATAGGCGCGGCCGCACATGCCGTAATTTCCCGCGCCGTAACTCCCGCCGACGATCAGCGTGATCTTCGGCACCTGCGCGCACGCCACCGCCGTCACCATCTTGGCGCCGTCTTTCGCAATACCGCCTGCTTCGTATTTGCGGCCCACCATGAAGCCTGCGATGTTCTGCAGGAACAGCAACGGAATGCGCCGCTGGCAGCACAGCTCGATGAAGTGCGCGGCCTTCATCGCGCTCTCGGAAAACAGGATGCCGTTGTTGGCGACGATGCCGACCGGCATGCCCTCGATATGCGCAAAGCCGGTGACCAAAGTGGTGCCGTATGTTTTCTTGAATTCATCGAGCTCGGAGGCATCCACCAGGCGGGCGATCACCTCGCGCACATCGTATTGCGTCATCAAGGATTGCGGCACGATGCCGTTCAGTTCAGCGGTGTCGTACGCCGGCGCGCGCGGTTCGCGCAGCGGAATGTCCGGCTCTTTCCGGTAATTCAGGTTCGACACAATGCGCCGCGCGATGGCGAGCGCGTGCGTGTCGTCATTGGCGTAATGGTCGGCAACGCCGCTCACTTTGGCGTGCACATCCGCGCCGCCCAATTCTTCCGCGGTCACCACTTCGCCGGTGGCCGCCTTCACCAGCGGCGGGCCGCCAAGGAAGATGGTGCCCTGCCCCTTCACGATGATGGTTTCGTCGCTCATCGCCGGCACATAGGCGCCGCCCGCGGTGCACGAGCCCATCACGCTGGCGATTTGCGGAATGCCTGCGGCCGATAGCGTCGCCTGGTTGAAGAAGATGCGGCCGAAATGCTCTCTGTCCGGAAAGATCTCCGCCTGGTTCGGCAGATTGGCGCCGCCGGAATCCACCAGATAGATGCAGGGGAGCCGGTTCTCGCGCGCGATCTCCTGCGCCCGCAGATGCTTCTTCACGGTAATGGGATAGTAGGTGCCACCCTTGATGGTGGCGTCATTGCAGACGATGACGCATTCGCGCCCCATCACCCGGCCGATGCCCGTGATGATGCCCGCGGCGTGGATGTCGCCCTCGTACATGCCGTTGGCGGCGAGCGGCGAGAGCTCGAGGAAGGGAGAGCCGGGATCGATCAGCCGCTCCACCCGCTCGCGCGGCAGCAGCTTGCCGCGGTCGGTATGGCGCTTGCGGCTTTTTTCGTCGCCGCCCAGCGCCGCCCGCGCCATCTTCTCCTTCAGCTCGGCGACGAGCTTCCCCATCGCCTCCGCATTTGCCTTGAAGGCGGGAGAGTTAGACGAGATGGTTGATTTGATGGCGGGCACTACAATTCCCCTCATTGTCATCCCCGGCCGAGCAATGCGACAGCGTTGCGAGGGGAAGGGGACCCAGGTGGTCAGGTCAGCCGCAATGTTAAGAGGGATTCGAGCAAATCGGAAAGGCTATACTCTACGCCCTATTTCGCTTCTGGAGCGACCGCTTCTGCAGTCGCCACGATCTCCGCGGCACATTGGCCCATTTGGTAGTCCCAACAAGTTCCTTGCGCTCTTGTGATTGGCTTGGGATCGTTCGCGCTGCGTCCAAAGTCCACAAAATATGTGACGCGGGTATGCTGACCAACTTCTTCCCACAAGGCCGGTGAAACGATGAGGTACAGCGTTCCAGGCTCATTGGCGCTTGTAAGTGACAGACGCTTAGAATGCTTGACCGCAGCCTCTATGCTGTCGCGCAGCTTGTTCGTGAGGCGGTCGTCAGACTGCTTCCACACTTGCACAGGATAGGGAGTAGTAGCGCTCAGCGCCGCGGCCACCACTGGAATCGCGAACAGGCTCGCGACGATTCTTGCCCAACGTTTCACGCCATGAGCATAGCGGAACTCCCGCTTCGGAAGCCATGACAGGAACAGCAAGGCTAGCCGCGGACTCTCGGTCAGCGCGGGCACCTGGGTCCCCTTCCCTCAAACCGCGCGAGATCGCGCGGTTCTCGCCGGGGATGACAGTGCGAGTTAAGGCTTGCTATGCGCTCAGACCATCTTTTGACATTTGTGCTCAGTTGGAGCATCAATTTCCGCGCCGGCCTTGAAGGCCGGTGGTTTCGGACTACATTTATACTCAAATAGAGCATAAAGGGCGCTCGAAATGGAAATGGCCACCTCCGCGATCGGTCTCCCTTTCACGCCCGAGATCGCGCTGAGCACGCGTGCGCTTTACGAGCGGGTCTCCCATGTGGTGCCGGAGATAGAATGGGCCGTGCACGCGCCCTATGTGGACGCCATCAACCGGCTGAAGCGGCAGAAGAACGCAGTGATCCTCGCCCACAATTACATGACGCCGGAGATCTTCCACTGCGTCGCCGACTTCGTGGGCGACTCGCTGCAGCTGGCGCGTGAGGCGGCGCGCACTGACGCGAAACTGATCGTACAGGCCGGCGTGCACTTCATGGCGGAAACCTCGAAAATTCTTTCGCCGGACAAAACCGTGCTGATTCCGGACTTGCGCGCAGGATGTTCGCTGGCCGCCTCCATCACCGGCGCCGATGTGCGGCTGCTGAAAGAGAAATATCCCGGGCTGCCGGTCGTCACCTATGTGAACACATCCGCCGAGGTGAAGGCGGAAAGCGATGTGTGCTGCACATCCTCCAACGCGGTGGCGGTGGTGGAAGACATCGCGCGCGAGCGCGGTGTGGACACCGTGATCATGATCCCGGACGAATATCTGGCGGCAAATGTCGCGAAGCAGACGCCGGTGAAGATTATTTCCTGGAAGGGCCGCTGCGAAGTGCATGAGCGCTTTTCCGCCACCGATATTCGCGGCTACCGCGAGGCCAATCCCCGCGTCGTCGTGCTGGCGCATCCCGAATGCCCGCCGGAGGTGGTGGCGGAAGCAGATTTCGCGGGATCCACCTCGGCGATGATCTCCTATGTTGGTAAGAAGCGGCCCGCTCGCGTTGTGCTGGTGACCGAATGCTCCATGAGCGACAACGTGGCGGTGGAATTCCCCGAAGTGGATTTCGTGCGGCCGTGCAATTTGTGCCCGCACATGAAGCGGATCACCCTGCCCGGCATTCTGCACTCGCTAGAAACAATGACACACGAAGTGACGGTCGATCCCGCCATTGCCTCCCGCGCCCGCGCCGCCGTCGAGCGCATGCTGGCGCTGAAAACGGGTCCGCAGCGCGCCGCCGCTTAGGATGCACACCGACAACATCATTGAGTGCAAGGGCGCCCTTATTCTGGGCGCCGGGCTTGCCGGATTATTCACCGCGCTGAAGCTGGCGCCCTATCCGGCCACCGTCATTGCCGGGGCGCGGCCGGGGCATTCCGGCTCGAGTGCCTGGGCGCAGGGGGGCATCGCTGCGGCCGTGGGCAAAGCCGACAGCTGGCAAGCGCACGCGCGGGACACCATCGCGGCCGGTGCCGGCGCCTGCGACTCCAAAATTGTCGAGATGGTCACGCGGGAAGCGGCCGCGCGCATCGAGGATTTGATCGCGTTCGGTGCGCCATTCGACCGCAACGCTGACGGTTCATTGGCCCTGGGCCGTGAAGCCGCACACTCCGCCGCGCGCATCGTGCATGTGACCGGCGACCGTGCCGGCGCGGAAGTTTCGCGGGTGTTGGCAGAGCGGGCGCTCGCCACACCCTCCATCACCTTGTGCGAAGGCTTCCACGCCATCGAACTTGCGCTGGAGAACGGCCGCGTCGCGGGCGTGTTCGCACGCTACGGGTGCGGCGCGGACACGAGGCTGGTGCTCTTCCGTAGCAACGCGGTGATCTTCGCCACCGGCGGCATCGGCGCGCTGTACCCCGTGACCACCAATCCGCTGGAATCGCGTGGCGAAGGTTTGGGGATGGCGGCGCGGGCGGGTGCGGCGATTGCCGATGCCGAATTCGTGCAGTTCCATCCCACGGCGATCGCCATCGGCCGCGATCCCGCGCCGCTCGCCACCGAAGCGCTGCGCGGCGAAGGCGCCGTGCTGGTCGATGAAACCGGCCGGCGTTTTATGCCCGCGGCGCATCCGGATGCTGAGCTGGCGCCGCGCGACGTGGTGGCGCGCGCCATCCACCGCGAGATCGCGAACGGTCATCGCGTATTCCTCGATTGCCGCGAGGCAATCGGTGAGAGATTCGAGCGCGTGTTTCCGACCGTGTACGCGGCCTGCATGTCCGCTGGAATCAATCCCACAGTCCAACCGATTCCGGTGGCGCCGGCGGCGCACTATCACATGGGCGGCATCGCCACGGACGCAAACGGCCGTTCATCGCTGGACCGATTGTGGGCGGTTGGCGAGTGCGCCTCAACCGGCCTCCACGGTGCCAACCGCCTCGCCTCCAACTCATTGCTCGAAGCCCTGGTGTTTGGCGCCCGCGCGGCGGAGGACGTGCGCGGCAGCGTCGCGCCTCGATTGCAAGCGAGCGCGCCGCTTTCACCACCGCACTTTGCGCCCGCGCCACCCCCGCAGGTGTTGCGCGATGCAATGACTCGGCATCTGGGTTTGGAGCGGAACGAGGCAGGCATCCAGGCGGCCCTTGCCACGATTACGGCTGTCGAACGCGCCGCGAATGGCGAGCCCTCGCTTCTCAACATGACGGCGGCTGCCAAGCTCGTTGCCGCCGCAGCCCTTGTCCGTCGCGAAAGCCGCGGCGCCCACTTCCGCGGCGATTATCCGCAGACAGATGCGGTGTTCACACGCACTATCCTGACGCTCGCCGAAGCTAACCGCCTGCCAGACGCTGGCAAGCGCGCGCGCATGCACGGGCACTCATGAGTCTCGCCCTGCCGTTTACGCGGGCGCCGGAAGCGGCGCTTGTCGAACCGATTGTCCGCCGCGCGCTGGAAGAAGATCTGGGCCGCGGCGGCGACATCACCAGCGCGCTGATCATCCCTGACGATCGACAGATCACGGCGCGGCTGGTGGCGCGCAAAGCGGGCACGGTTGCCGGTTTGATCGCTGCGGAATGCGCCTTCCGGCTGGTGGACTCCTCCATCAGCTTTCAGTGCGAGCTGCCCGACGGATCCCCATGCGCCACGGGCAGCGAAATAGCGCACATCGCCGGGCCGGCGCGCGCGATCCTAACGGCGGAGCGCGTGGCGCTAAATTTCGTGGGGCACCTTTCCGGAATTGCCACCGCCACGCATGCGTTGGTCAGTGCCGTGAAAGGCACCAAGGCCAAGATCGTGGATACCCGCAAAACCACGCCTGGGTTACGCCTACTGGAGAAATACGCCGTACGCTGCGGGGGCGGCTTCAATCACCGTTCCGGCCTGGATGACGCCATTCTCATCAAGGACAACCACATCGCTGTGGCCGGCTCGATCACAGAAGCCGTGCGCCGCGCGCGTGTGGGCGTCGCTCATATGATGAAGATCGAGGTCGAAGTAGACACACTGCCCCAACTGGAGGAGGCACTCTTAGTTGGTGTTGACACCATTCTGCTCGACAACATGAGTGTCGATGACCTGCGCCGGGCTGTCGCTCTGAACAGGGGGCGTGCCCTGCTGGAGGCTTCCGGAGGGGTTACCCTGGGCAGCGTCCGCGGCATTGCCGAGACTGGCGTGGATTACATTTCCTCCGGTGCCATCACTCACTCCGCTCCGAGCCTGGACGTCGGACTCGATCTCTGACGCTGAGAGCACCGGGGTCTGCGGAAGCGCCACTCGCCGGACTTGCACGGGCGCGCTTCCGGACCGGCGATAGAAGACGTTGTTGCCGATCGTGGCGGTGGGCACCATCCCCGGCCAGTCTGCCGCGATGCGGGCCGCGTGGAAGGATATCGCATCTTGGGTGATGTTGGTCAGCGGCATCACCCCGTTGATGATCTGAGTCGCAAGACGTACTGCCCGGTTCCATTCCCAAGCCACCCGGGGCCTGCTCATGGTCCCGTCACACACGAACGAGAATTGGCAAGAGGAGCGGGTGCCCTGGTGCACAACGCCGCAAATGGAATGCGGGTAGCCCGCTCGGTGCGTCCGGCGTACCACCACTTCGGCAATGGCTTGCTGGCCCAGCGTGCCTTGCCCCCGCGCTTCGTAGTACAGCGCTTCGGCCAGGCACGAGGTTTCGGCCGCCAGATTCTCCAGCGCTACAGTTATCTTCAAGCGGCCAAAAAGGCCTGGAGCGGGCCGTGGTGCCGGAGTTACCTCAGGAGCTGGGGCTGCTAAGTCACTATGATCGTCCACCTGAACCTGCGGAACGGCTTCAGCCTCCAGAATGGCAGGACGGAACCGAGCAACCTTGGGGGCGTTGGAAACGGTGGTGGTGGTTGCATAGGCGGTCAAACCGCCCGCCGTCGCGAGCGTCAAGAAAACAGCCCCTGCGAGGCTGAGGTCGGCGCGCCTGAATGCGTCGATCGGTCTGTAGGGCATACGCAGATACTCTCTCGGATATGGCGTTACGACGTTGGTCCGAACGGCCGCCCCGCCCTCGCGGCCACAACCGAAGCTGCCAAGCTACGCGGAAATGGTCAAATGAAAATTGCTCAAAAGATGACGAGTCGTCACCTTTCTCACCGTCCTAACAGGGGTGCGGGCACTCTAGCTGGCTTCGATCGGAATCATGCAAGGCGGGCCTAACACCATATCGGACGCGTTAATGGCCTCTAGCGCGCGCATCACGTTGGTCTCCGGACAGTGGTGTGTGACCATGACAATCGCGACTGGCTCGCCCGGACGCCGGCCACGCTGAATCATGCTTTCTATGGAGACGTTCTCACGCGCCAGATGGCCGGCGATCTCGGCCAGCACGCCCGGCAAGTCCCGCACGTCGAACCGCAAATAATGTGGGCACGGATGCGCTTCGGGGGGAGCTGCCGGTAACGAATGCAGGTCTTTGGCGGGACGGCCGAAAGCGGGCCCGCTTTCTCCACGCGCGATGTCGACGATATCCGAGATGACCGCTGAGGTGGTCGGCTCTTCTCCGGCGCCACGGCCCTCGAAGGTGAACGGGCCGGCCGCGCCAGCGTGCGCCACAACAGCATTGAACACCGAATCCACATCAGCAAGTGGGGTCCCAAGACGCACCAATGCCGGCTGCACCCGTTGATCCAGGCCGCTCGGTGTTTTCCTCGCTATACCAAGAAGTTTTATCCGATAGCTGAACTCTTTTGCGAAGGCGATATCAGCGCGCGAAATATGACGGATACCTTGGATTCGGATCGCCTCCATGTCCGGGGGAACGCCAAACGCGAGCGCCGACAGAAGGGCCAGTTTGTGAGCGGTGTCTCCGCCCCCGACGTCGAGTTCTGGATCGGCCTCGGCAAAGCCCCGTGCCTGGGCCTCCGCGAGCACCTCGGCAAAGGAGCGGCCAGTGGCTTCCATCTGCGTGAGGATATAGTTGCAGGTGCCGTTCAGGATTCCGCGGATAGCATCGATCCCATACGTGATGAGGCTCTGACGCAGCCCTTTCACAATCGGGATTCCCCCAGCAGCGGCCGCCTCAAAACGCAATGGGACACCTTCTTTCTCTGCTAGAGCTGCTAGCCGTGCGCCGTGGTAGGCAAGCAGGGCCTTGTTCGCGGTTACGACCGCTTTCTGCGCTTGGAGAGACGCTTCGATGAGGCCAAGGGCAGGCTGCCCCTGGCCTCCTATGACTTCCACCACCAGATCGGCGTTTGTTTGCGCCAACGAAACCGGCTCTTCGATCCACGGCAGATGCGAGATGTCCGTGCGGCGCGGTTTGGCGCGATCCCGGGCACAGACCGCAACGAGCTGGAGTTTCCGGCCTGCGCGCTGCGCAAGTTCCTGCCCCCGTGTGAGAAGGATTTGAGCGACGCCGCCACCCACATGTCCAAGGCCAGCCAGCGCAATCCGGAACGTGCCCGTCATTTCACGCTCCTACGGCGCGCACGTCGTACGATCAACTTTGCAGAAAAATTTCAGCGCGGCGTTGCTCGTCCGCTGCCAGGGTGCTCTCGGCATCCACCAAAACATGGCTGGCCGGAACACCTTGCCTGATCAATTCTCGCGCGACGGCGGTCGCGCAGGCCTGCGACCGATCAAAACTCTGCATAAGCTGTCTGTCTGGCGAGAGCCCTGGCGCGCCGCTGGCGGAGTGTCCCACTACGCGAACATACCCGCCTTTGGCTTTGAAGGCGGTCACCGCGGCTTGCACCTGGGCGATGCCCTTCTCGTCGAGTGCCAGGGTCTGCGCCGGAAAAGACACGACAGCAGCAGGCGTGCTTGAAAACGTCATGGCCGGGGCCGCTGGAGCAAGCGATGCGAACCGTTGGTCGTGTTGGATCATCGCTGTGCCCGCGATCTGCGCAACGGCCGGATCAAGCGCCGGCGCATGGGAGGGCTGGAAACCGAATGCGGCATCGTTCTGTGCGGCAGCCGCCGGTGCCGGAACAGCAAGCGGAGCACTGGCGAGCGGGGATTGCCCGACCGCCGTAGCGGCCGGCGTTGAGGCCGCCTGTGCGTTCGGTCCACCTGCTTCGGCCGGTAATGTGCCTGGCATGGCAGTTACCCCTCTGTCCTGTACAGGAGTAGCAGGGGCAGTCGCAGAAGAAGCCGCAGGCTGATCTGTTGGCAACGGTGACGCGGACGAGGCCAGGGTTGTTTCCGCCGAGGCTGCTGGAGGCGGCGCCGCCGCTGGCTCGCTACCGGCCTGTAATGCCTCAGCGCTGTATTGTGCCTGTGCACGATCAGCGACCAAGCCGTTCGCGACTTGCTTCTGCTCATCCATCGACGACGTGGTGGGCGCCTTGCTCGGGGTGTCGGCCAGAACTGGATATTTGTCGCTGGCTTCCGCAACCGTCGTTCCCTGCGAGGAACTCTCGTTTGCCGCCGCTGCCCCGGAACTGTCGCTGGGAGCGGTAGAAGGCTCATTGGCGGAGCTTCCCCAGGTCGTGGGATCGACCCAATCCGGGACGCTGGAACAGGCGGTACCGGTTGCGGCCAAAAGCGCGAGCGTCAGAGCACGCAGAAGCGATCGCGATGCGGACATTTGCAACTCCGTGTGACGCAGCCTCGCCAACCCAGCCGGTTCGTATAGCCGCGAGGCGCGGCAACGGCAAATCGGCTGAAACCACAGTTTCGGGTTATCCCCCCTGCGCCAATGTGCCTTGCCGCACCGCAGCGGCGGGCGGTATGAACCGCGGGAAAGATTCCGGAAAATTGATGAGCACCGCAGAGAAAACCAGTTCGCGCGCCGAAGCCGCCAAAGCGGGGGTTGCCAACGGCAGACCCGACTATCGGGTCGGTGACCCGGGCGCGTTTGCCCGCAACATGGTGGAAGTGGGCATCCAGTCTCAACGGCTGCTCAGCGAATTCGCGCGCCACCAGGCGGAAAAGTTCGGCAGCAATCAGCCACTTGATCCGCTCAATCTTACCGGTGCGTTTATGGATTTGCTGAGGGGAATCGTTGCCGACCCTGCAGTGATCATGGAAGCACAGTTTCAGTTGTGGCGTGACTATATGGGCCTCTGGGAGCGCACGGCGCGGCGGATGATTGGTGGGGCGACCGAGCCCGGGGTTGAGCCCGCACGCGGAGACAAGCGCTTCCGAGACAAGGATTGGCAGGAAAACCAGGTCTTCGACTTCATCAAACAGAGCTATCTGCTCACGGCCAACTGGATGCAGAGCACGGTCGCGCAGGTGCACGGGCTGGACGACAAACAGCGCCGCCGGATTTCCTTTTACACCAAGCAGTTTGCCGACGCGATCGCGCCGACCAATTTCGTGCTCACCAATCCAGAAGTGCTGCGCGCGACGCTGGAGTCCAATGGCGAAAATCTGGTGAAGGGGCTGGAGCACCTGCTGCAGGATCTGGATCGCGGCGGCGGCGATGTCGCCATCCGACAGACGCAGGATGTGTTCAAGGTTGGGGAGAATATCGCCACGGCGCCCGGCAAGGTGGTGTTCCGCAACGAGTTGATCGAGCTGTTGCAGTACGACCCCACAACAGAACAGGTTTACGAGATTCCCCTGCTCATTTTCCCGCCCTGGATCAACAAGTTCTATATCCTCGATCTGCGGCCGGAGAATTCCTTCATCCGTTGGGCGGTGTCGCGCGGCTATACGGTGTTCGTCGCCTCCTGGGTGAATCCGGACAAGCGGCTCGCGAAGCGCAGCTTCGAAGACTACATGCGCGAAGGCATCTTCGCGGGCCTGGACGCGGTGCAGGCCGCTACCGGCGCGAAGAAAATCAACTGCATCGGCTACTGCATCGGCGGCACGTTACTTTCCGCTACCCTCGCCTACATGGCGGCGAAGGGCGACGAGCGCGTGAATTCCGCTACCTTCTTCGCCGCACAGGCCGATTTCAGCGAAGCGGGCGATCTGCAGATCTTCATCGACGAAGAACAACTGGAGGCCCTTAAGCAGCAGATGGAGAATTCCGGCGGCGTCCTGGAAGGCGGCAAGATGGCCACGACCTTCAACATGCTGCGCGCCAACGATCTCATCTGGGGCTTCGTGGTGAACAACTACCTGCTCGGCAAGGAGCCTGCGCCTTTCGATCTGTTGTACTGGAATTCCGATACGACGCGCATGCCGGAGGCCTGCCATCTCTATTACCTGCGCGAGTTCTACAAGAACAATGCGCTGGCGAAGGGGGAGCTTAGTTTCAGCGGGGTTAAGCTCGATCTTTCCAAGGTGAAGATTCCGATCTACCTGCAGAGCGCGCGCGAGGACCACATCGCGCCGTTCCGCTCGGTGTACAAATCGACGAAATTGTTCGGCGGACCGGTGCGCTTCATCATTGCGGGCAGTGGCCACATCGCCGGGGTGATCAATCATCCGGACGCGAAGAAATATCAGTACTGGACGAACGACGCCTACGGCGCGGTGGTGAACGCGGGCAACGGCAAAACCGCCACTACGAAATCTAAAGCGAAAGCAGCGAAGGCCGCAAACGGATCGAGCGCATTAGAGATGCGGCAGCCCTATCCCACCGCCGTGGAAGAGTGGTGGGAGGGAGCGACCGAACATCCGGGCTCGTGGTGGCCGGATTGGGATGCTTGGCTGTCAAAGCAGTCGGGCAAAAAGATCGCCGCGCGCAAACCGGGCGACGGCAAGCTGAAGGTGCTCGGCCCCGCCCCCGGCACCTACGTCCTCACCAAGGCGCAATAGGCACAAACAAAGTTGTCATGGTCCGCGCATGCGGACCCACCCAGTAGCGCGCGTCCGCGCGCGCTAATCAGTCATTGCGGCGCAGACGCGCCGCCGCTGGGTGGCCCGGTCAAGCCGGGCCATGACAAAGGGGGATGTTCGCGGCGCTCAACTACCGTAGCTATCGCGCGAGCGCTGCCTCCAGCAGCCGCACGAATTCGGCCTTCCGGGAGTCGTCGAGCCAGCGGACCACGGCAACGAGATCGTGCTGGTAATCGATGAAGACGATGTTGTCGCCGTTGCCGAGGAACATCACGGCATCTTCGCGCGCCGCCGGCAGCAGCTTGCGGCCGGTGTTCAGGAACCAGTTCATGAAGCCGTATTCAGGATTCTGCGGCGTGGGCGTCTTCGCCATCTTCACCCACTGCTCCGAGAAGATTTGCTTGTCGCCCCAGCGGCCGTTGTGGAGGCCCAGCAAACCCATGCGGGCGAGATCGCGGGCCGAGATGAACATGCCGCCGCCCCAGTGCCCGCCTCCGGGCGGCACGGGAATGCGCCTGCCGTCGATCGTCACCCACGCGTTGTCATAGTTCTCCCAATGCCAGGTGTTGGAGGCGCCAATCGGGTCCATCACATATTGCTTCAGCACTTCCGGCAGCGGCTGCCTCCACAAGTAAGTGAGGGCTAGTGCCAGCGCGTTCACTCGCACGTCGGAATACTTCCACTGCTGCCCCACCGCCGGCGGACCGGCGGCAAGCTCCGTCCACGGATGTTCGCCGGGCCGGTCCGCCCACCACGGCTTACCCCACATGGTGCCGATCCAGCCGGAGGTTTGCCGCAGCATCTGATCCCAGGTGATCGGCCGGTTGTGCGGCAGCTCGAAATCCGGCGAGGGATGCACGTAGTCGAGCACACGATCATGCACATCCCGGATCATGTGGCGGTCGAAGGCCACGCCGGCGACAGAGGAGAGAAACGTCTTCGTCACCGAATGGGTCATGTCGACGGCGTGGGTATCGCCCCATTCGGCCACGATGTAGCCGTGACGGACGATCAGGCCGTTCGCGGGCGCGTGCGGCGTCAGCGGGCCGATGGGACTGGAGAACGGCTCCTTCGCGAACTGCAGGGGAATGGTAATCCGCTGGTCGCGTTGGTCGATGACACCGTCCAGCTCCGGGGACAGCTTGGCCTCATGCGCCACGGCGAAATCGATGGCGGCCCTGAGCTTGACCGCGTCAATCCCTTCTTCAGACGGTGTGCGCGTCGCCCACCGATCACCGCGTGGTGGAAAGTAGTCGGTGGCTCCCGCTCCCCCGCCAAAGAGCAGCAGAATCGCTGCTGCGCAAATCGTTTTCATGAACGCATCTCGTTGATTTCGGCCACACTAGGAATTGCCACGGCGATGCCGCAAGCTTTGCGGTGAACGGAGGTCGTCATGCGCCTACGAATACTGTTGGCCCTCACGCTCGTTGCGAGCGCCACCCTCGGCACAACGGCGTCAGGAGAGCCGGATCGTTTCGGGGTAACGTATGTGCCTGGCGGCGCATCGCGCGTGGCCATCGAGAAAGCGGCAAATCAGGCGGACGGGAGCGCCTGGATCGACTACGTGCGTAAAGCCGAGCATTCGACGCTCGTCGTGCGCCGCACCAAGCCAGGCCGCGCCGAAGTGCACACCGAATTGACGGATGTTTGGTACGTCATCGACGGTGGCGGAACGCTGGTCACTGGCGGCAAGCTCGTAGATGCGAAGACCATCGCGCCGGGCGAGTTGCGCGCGCGCGCTTCCAGCGGCGGTATCGCGCGGCACATCGGCAAGGGCGACCTGCTCGACATTCCCGCCGGCGTGCCACACTGGGTGAGAGGCATCGATGGTAAGGAACTCGTTTACTTGACTGTGAAGGTCGCAACGCCGCCGCGCTAAGCGTCACAACAGCCCGGTGGTTTCCGGCAGACCCAGCATGAGATTGAGGTTCTGAACGGCAGCGCCGGCGGCCCCCTTGCCGAGATTGTCCAGCACGGCGATCAGCCGCGCCTGCTGCGTCCTGTCATTCCCGAAGACGAACAGCTTCATCCCATTGGTGAGCCGCAGCAGCTCGGCATCAAGAGTCTGAGTGGGCGCGGTGTGTTCCAACGCTTTCGGCGCGACTGGCCGTCCGTCGCGATGTGCTTTCGGCGCCTCCAGTGGCGTATCGAACGCGGCGACTTCGACCAGCTTCTCGCCGCGGTAGGCTTCGCTCAACACGCGATGCACATCGAACACGGTCGGCTTGCCAGGCAAAGCCCACAACTGCAGCGGCACCTCCACGATCATGCCCCGATAGAAGCGCCCCACCATCGGCGCGAATACGGGAGCATGCGCAAGACCAGCGTGCTTCTGCATCTCCGGCACATGCTTGTGCGCAAGGGTTAGTCCGTAGGTGCGCACGACTGTCTCTACGTGGCGCGGCGAGCTGCGGTCTTCGAACTCTTCGATCATAGCCTTGCCACCGCCCGAATAGCCGGAGACGGCGTTTACGGTCAGAGGGAAGTCGGCCGGAATGATGCCGGACCGGACCAAGGGCCGCACCAACGCCAGGAAGCCTGTGGAGTAGCATCCGGGATTGCTCACGCGATTCGCCGCCGCAGTCCGCTCGCGCTGCCCGCGATCGAGTTCGGGAAATCCGAACACCCAATCCGGCGCCGTGCGATGGGCCGTCGATGCATCGATCACGCGCACCGCCGGGTCCTCGATCATCGCAACCGCCTCTTTCGCCGCCTCATCCGGCAGACAAAGGATCACGAGATCGGCTTCGTTCAGCGCCTCACGGCGTACCTGCGCATTCTTTCGCCCCGTTCCTGAAAGCCGTAGAAGCCGGAGGTCACCTCGCTCCTCCAAGCGTTCGCCGATTTCAAGACCGGTGGTCCCGGCCGCCCCATCTATGAAGACCGTGGCTACCATGATTCAGGGGCGTGCTCCGCCGCTCAGAATTTGACAGATTTGCAGCGCGCCTTTTAGCTCAGATGTTGCGCGGTGCCGAGTCGGCCTGCCGCGGGCGAGGAGGGCGAAATGGACGTCAACAAACTCTGGCAGAACTTTATCGACACCGTCCAGAATCACTACATGGATTTTTCCGGACGGGTTGGGCGTTCGCAATTCTGGTATTTCATCCTGGTGTGCGTGGCCGTCTCGCTTATCGCTGCGATCGTTGATGGCGTCATCGGCTTCCGCGTTCTTGGAGCGATTGTAGGGCTCTTTCTCCTGCTGCCAACGGCGGGAATGGCAACGCGCCGGGTTCAGGATACCGGGCGCAATGGCCAGATCGTCTGGATATGGGTGGTCATTGCGGCCATATTCTGGCTGATCTCGTTGCTGGCAGCGCTGAGCAGCCCCTTCGGCGCGCTCGCCTTTCTCTACTTTTTCCTGACCATCGGGTGGATCATCACGCTTGCCTATTTGGTGGTGACGATCGTGATCATCTACTTCTGTGTTCAACCTGGACAACTGGAACCGAACCAATTCGGTCCGCCACCGCCCGTGTTCAATCCAGGTCCAGCCACCGTCTGAGCTGGCGCCCCACAGAAAAGGGCGCCCGCGGCGCCCTTTCCTTGCCGACTTGGCTACTGGGGCACTCTCACTTTTTTCTTCGCGGCTTCGAAGTCCCGATTCATTTGCTCACGCTGTTCGTCGGAGAAGTTGTCCTTCACGTCCGACCAGATACTGCTTTCCTCTTCCCGAATGTGATGATTGAGGAGTTCGCGGAGGACTTTCGCTGCGGCCGCGAACTCGACGGTCCCGGCACTAGCCTTGCCCAAGGTCGCCAGCATCCGATCCGCCAGCCCATGCTCCAGATAGCCCTCCTCGCCATCCTGCTTTGCTTCCTTGTCTCTCAGGGCGCGCAAGGCATCGTAGACGACCTTCTCTTCCGCCCGTGAATGGGGCACCAGGGCCCCCTTGATCTGCTTCAGCAGCGACTTGCGTTCGGCGGCGCGCTCGCTGTCCACCAGCTTATCCAGGAGGAGCTGGACTTCGCGATGCTCTTTCTTGAGCTTCGTAAGAATATCCATGTCGCCCTGCGAATAGGTCGCGGGCGTCAATGCGCTTTGCGCTCTGCGCGCTGTAGTTCTGATAGTGCCTGCCAAGCTCATAGGTCCCTCATCTGATGGCGAAAAGGGAACGCCAGCCCGGAACGCAGGTTCCGGGCTAAAGTCGCAAATGAGGAGTTCGCGGTTAGCGCTTCGAGAACTGGAAGCTGCGGCGGGCTTTCGGGTGACCGTACTTCTTGCGCTCGACCACGCGCGGATCGCGCGTCAGGAAGCCGCCGGGCTTCAGCACTGGTCTTAAGGTCGGCTCGAATGCTACCAGCGCCCGGGAAATCCCATGCCGCACGGCGCCGGCCTGTCCAGAGAGTCCGCCACCGGAAACAGAGACCGTCACATCGAACTGCCCGTCACGGTTCGCCGCGACCAGAGGCTGGCGCAGTATCATGCGCAATACCGGGCGCGCGAAATAGACCTTCTCGTCTTTGCCGTTGACTGTAACACGGCCAAGCCCCGGCTTGATCCAAACACGGGCCACGGCATCCTTGCGCCGTCCCGTCGCGTAAGCCCTGCCCTGCTTGTCGCGGTTGGCCTTGGGCTGCTCCGTTTCGGCTGCCTGCGGCTTGGCCTTGATCAGAGTGGATTTCAGATCGCCGAAGCTCTTAACGTCGGACATCAGGCTGCCTTCTTCCGGTAGTTGGCGTTCTTGGCGTTCAGCGCGCTGATATCAAGCGCCTGCGGCTGCTGTGCTGCATGCGGATGGTCGGCGCCAGGATAGACGCGCAGGTTAGAAAGTTGCTTGCGGCCGAGCGGACCACGCGGAAGCATCCGTTCAACGGCCTTCTCCACCACGCGCTCCGGATGCTTGCCGCTCATAACGGCACCGGCCGTACGCTCTTTGATGCCGCCGATATAACCGGTGTGCCAGTGGTAAACCTTGTCTTTCAGCTTGTTTCCGGTGAGGAGAACCTTGGCGGCGTTGATGACGATGACGTTGTCGCCACAATCCATGTGGGGCGTGTAGGTCGGCTTGTGCTTTCCCCTAAGGCGCAGCGCGACCAAGGCTGCAAGGCGGCCCACGACAAGCCCCTCGGCATCGATCACCACCCACTTCTTCTCTATCTCGGAAGCTTTCGCCGAGTAGGTCTTCATCCAGGTTCTCCCCGGGCGGGAGAACCGCCCATTCGCGAAGGGCGGGCCTTTAGAGGCTAATGATCAAGGCGTCAAGCCAAATTGGCAGCAGAGAGCCAAATTAAACAATGCGGTATTATTCTACCGCAGCCGGGAAGGAGGAGGCGCGGCCACGAATCCCTCGCTCGCCGCGCCCGGAACCCGCGTCCTCGGGGACGCGGGAATGGAGGTGCAAGCGACGCCCGAGAGGGGGAAGAATCGGGCGCCGGCTCGCATCGCGCGCGGGACTTACCAGTCCCGCGGCACGTTATAGTACGTGTAAGAGGCCTGCCGGATTTGGCCATCATCCTTGGTAAGATCGTCCAGATCGTACGCGGGCGCTTTCTTGATCATGTCTTCAGACATGGGAACCACGTAGCCGCCTTTGTCCGGCTGGTAGTCCAGCATGGACCAGGGAACCGGGGCGTATTTCTCGCCCACGCCTAGCAGGCCGCCAAATCCCAATGCCGCATACAGGATTTTGTCGGACTTCTTGTCCAGAACCACGTCCTCGACTGTGCCGATTTTGTCCCCGGCTGTGTTGTAGACAGGCGTGCCCTGAACCTTCGAGGCCAGGATCGCGTTGGTGTGACCGCTTGCCGTCGGCATTGCATATCTCCGTTGGTGGACTATGCCCTCCTAACGCCTCCCCAAAACGATTGTTCCGGCGGCTGACGCTAAGGATTTCGGGCGTGTGCAATGACGCGGTGCACCGAAGCGTCTATAAGACCCACCCATGAACATTTCGGTCTCCGAAGAGCTGGTGGCGAAATCGCACGCGGATGCGGTGCTGCGACTCACCATGAACCGGGCAGCGGCCCGCAATGCCCTCAGTACCGCCATGATGACGGCGCTGCAGCGCGCTTTGGACGGCGCCGCCGAAGATGACTCGCGCGCGATCCTGCTGGCGGCGGAGGGTTCGGCCTTTTGCGCCGGCCACGATCTGAAGGAAATGACGGCACTCCGCTCCGAGCCTGACAGGGGCCGCGCCGCTTTCGAAGCCATTTTTGCGCAATGCTCGAAGCTGATGCAGACGATTGTGCGTCATCCGAAACCGGTGATCGCGCAGGTGCAGGGGATTGCGACCGCCGCGGGCTGCCAGCTGGTGGCGAGCTGCGATTTGGCTATCGCCTCGGAAACTGCCTACTTCGCTACCCCGGGAGTTAACATAGGCCTGTTCTGCTCCACACCCATGGTGGCGCTCTCGCGCAATGTGTCGCGCAAAGAGGCGATGGAGATGCTGCTGACCGGCGAGATGATCTCTGCCGAACGCGCGCGAGAGATTGGTTTGGTGAACCGCGCCGTTCCTGCCGCTCAACTGGAGTCCGAAACCATGCAGCTCGCGCAACTCATCGCCTCCAAGCCGCGCGCGACCGTTAAGATCGGCAAAGAAGCGTTCTATCGCCAGCTCGAGATGTCTCTCAGCGACGCCTACGATTACGCTTCCCGCGCGATGACCGAAAACATGCTGCACGCTGAGTCTACAGAGGGCATTTGCGCCTTCCTCGAAAAACGCGAACCCCAATGGCCAGAGTAGATGCCGAGCTACTCCGACGATCTCATCAAATCCGTGCTGCACTCTACCAAGGTGATTGCCATGGTGGGCGCGAGCGGCAACGAGATGCGGCCCAGCTATTTCGCCATGATATACCTGCTGGCGAAGGGCTACATCATTCATCCGGTGAACCCCGGCCTCGTGGGAAAGGCGATTCTCGGCCGGCGCGTGTATGCGTCGCTCAAGGATGTGCCGCCGCCGGTGGACATGGTCGACATCTTCCGCGCTTCAGACGCGGCGCCCGGGATCGTGAAGGAAGCGCTGGAAGAGAAGGATCGGCTGGGTATCAAAACCGTTTGGATGCAGCTGGGGGTGA
Organism: Alphaproteobacteria bacterium; assembly: GCA_019242395.1. Classification (GTDB taxonomy): domain Bacteria; phylum Pseudomonadota; class Alphaproteobacteria; order Micropepsales; family Micropepsaceae; genus Rhizomicrobium. The sequence goes on from JAFAVP010000097.1 coordinate 18,893, forward strand.
TCAACGAGGAAGCGGCGGAGATGGCGCGCGCCGCTGGTCTCACCGTCATCATGGACCGCTGCCCGAAAATTGAATACGGCCGGCTCTCGGGCGAAATCGGCTGGATGGGAGTGAACCGGAAGGTGATCGACAACCGCAAGCCCTTGCTCTTCGCCAAAGGCGGCTCGCTGAAACGCGCATGACGCTCTTCAATGAGGGAAGCGGAACACCTATGTCTCTTGTGAGTTCACTCGCCACCGGCTCGGAGGAAACCATGAAACAGGCACTTTCCGTCTTCGCCGCTGCCGCAGTCTTGATGTTCGTCGGCAACACGGCGGCGACCGCCAAAGGTTGCCTGAAGGGCGCCGTTGTCGGCGGCATCGCCGGACACTATGCCCATCATCATGCCGTCCTCGGCGCCATTGGCGGCTGCATTGTCGGTCACCATCTCGCACACAAGAGGGAGCAGGAGCAGAAGGCCGCCGCGCAAAAAGCCCAACAGAAGCAGCAGAACGCGCATTGATCCGCCGCTCTGGTTGAGGCTCTCGGCACCGGATAGAACTGGTCCAGCTTCTTCCCGGAGACGATCATGGCAGACTACGGATTCGATACCTTGGCGGTGCATGCGGGCGCCCAGCCCGATCCTGCAACCGGGGCCCGCGCCACGCCGATCTACCAGACCACCTCGTTCGTGTTCGAAGATGCCGACCACGCCGCCGCACTGTTCAATCTGCAGGTCTTCGGCAACATCTATTCGCGGATCATGAATCCCACCAACGCGGTGCTGGAAGAACGCATCGCGGCGCTGGAAGGCGGCCGGTCGGGATTGGCGGTGGCCTCCGGCCATGCGGCGCAGCTGATCGCGTTCCACACGTTGATGCAGCCTGGCATGGAAATCGTCGCCGCGCGCCAGCTTTACGGCGGCTCGATCAATCAGCTCTCACAAGGCTTCGCCAAATTCGACTGGCACGTGAAGTGGGCGGACGGCCGCGAGCCGGAATCCTTCCGCGCCGCGCTGAGCGACAAAACGCGCGCGGTGTTCATCGAAAGCATCGCCAATCCCGGCGGCATGGTCACCGACATCGAAGCGATTGCGGCCATCGCGCACTCCGCGGGCGTGCCGCTGATTGTCGACAACACGTTTGCAACACCCTACCTCATCCGGCCGTTCGAATGGGGGGCCGATATCGTGGTGCACTCCGGCACGAAGTTTCTCGGCGGCCATGGAAATTCGATCTGCGGCCTGATTGTCGACAGCGGTAAGTTCAACTGGGGCGGCGACAAGTTTCCCACCTTGTCGGAGCCCTGCCCGTCCTACGGCAGCATGCGGCTGTGGGAGACGTTCGGAGATTTGTCTTTCGCAATCGCCTGCCGCGTGCTGGGCCTGCGCGACCTTGGGCCGGCACTCTCGCCGATGAACGCGTTTCTGGTGCTACAGGGCATAGAGACGCTGCCGCTGCGCATGCAGCGCCATTGCGACAACGCGCTGACGGTGGCGCGCTGGCTCAAGCAGCACCCCAAAGCGGCTTGGGTGAACTACTCAGGCTTGGACGACAATCCATCCCACGGATTGGCCCGCAAATATTCCCCTAAGGGCGCCGGTGCGGTTTTCACCTTTGGCTTGACCGGAGGCTACGACGCAGGCGTGAAGCTGGTGAATTCCCTGAAGCTGTTCAGCCATCTCGCCAATGTTGGCGATGTGCGCAGCCTGATCATTCACCCGGCTTCCACCACGCACCGCCAGTTGGCGCCGGAACAGCGCGCGCTGGCCGGCGCCGGCGACGACGTGGTGCGGCTGTCCATCGGCATCGAAACTGTCGACGACATCATCGCCGACCTCGATCAGGCATTGGCGTAAGGATTAGGGACCAACTTTGTAACCCTCATTAGGGTGGACCCAGATAACCGTCTCTGCAAAATCCGGCTGAGTTACGCCATCAACCGTGACGCTCGTGGTCAACTTGTTACCTTGCGGCAAATACGTCGTGCAGACCTCCTTGCCGAATCGTGCGGCCATCGAAGTCTCGATTTGAGCCCGGAGCTGGGCTGCTTGGGCATCGGTCACAGATTTTCCCTGAACAAATATCTGCGCAGCATCCACATCTTGCTTACGCAAAGGCCCACATACCGCCTCTCCGCGGATTTCGACCGGAGAAATCGTTTTCATGACGATGAATTGCTGCGGGGATAAGAGAACTTCTGCTTGGTTCAGAATTTTACCATTGTGATCAAAAGTGTAGCCCGCAAGTGCATTACAGGTCTTTCGCACGGCATCAGGCGAATAGCATTGCAAGCTACCCGTTCGAGCCTTTGCCAGAGGATCAGCGTTTGCGCTCGTGGCAGACACCATCCACATAAGCGTTAGAAAACCAAGAATTTCGGGCTGGTGGTTCATTTCATTCCCCCTTGTCCTGAGCTTCTACGCCTGAGCTCATACCAATGCCACAAGGCGGCGGAGAGGAGTGCGAGCGCGGTGAGCTGGTGCAGAGCTGATAAGAGTATTGGTGCCTGATTCAGCAGCGTTGTGATCCCTAATGCTATCTGCGCGAAGGTGATGAGCAGGATGGCCCAGACGCTGGTCCGTGCAGGGCCAGTGACTTTCGCACGGATGGCGGACCACCACACCGCGATTGCGCCAAGCGCGACGATGTAGGCGCCGATGCGGTGATCGAACTGCGCTAGTCCGGGGTTTTCGAAGAAGTTGATCCACCAGGGCGCGTTGAAGAACGGATGCTCCGGCAGGAAGCGCCCGTCCATCGACGGCCAGGTATTGTAGATCAGCCCTGCGTGCAGTCCCGCCACCAGCGCTCCCAGCAGCATTTGCAGGTAGATGAGGAGGGGGAAAACGAGTGCAAGGTCCCCCACCCGAACCGCCTTCGCTGACGCTTCGGCGGTTCGACCTCCCCACGTAGGGGGAGGTGAAATCTGGGTTTTCTGTTCACCTCCCGCTTGTGGGGAGGTCGGCGAGCGGAGCGAGCCGGGTGGGAGGCGCAAATATTCCAACGCCGTCCACAAGATGGCCGCGAACAGCAATAATGCGACACCGAGGTGAATCGCGAGGCGGTATTGCGAAACGGAAACACGCGTCTCCAGTCCGCTTTCGACCATCCACCAGCCGACGAAGCCTTGTAAGGCCCCCAGTGCGAACAGCACCACCATGCGCGGGACGTCGCGGCGCGTGATAGCGCCGGTCCATGCGAAAAGCAGGAATGGCAGCAGGAAGACGACTCCGATCAGCCGGCCGAGGAGCCGGTGCGTCCATTCCCACCGGTAGATGAACTGGAACTGCGCCAAGCTCATGCCCTGGTGCTCGTGGACGTACTGCGGAATGCGCTGATATTTGTGGAAGGCATCGAGCCAGTCTGACTGCGACAGCGGCGGGATCGCGCCCATCACCGGATCCCATTCCGTGATGGATAGTCCGGAGCCGGTGAGCCGCGTCAGGCCGCCGATCACTACCATTCCGGCAATCATCAGCGCCACCACAATGAGCCACCAGCCGACAGCGCGGCGGGAGTGAAGCGCCTTCGAAGGCAGGCCGGCGGCAATAGCGATCATCGCTGGCGTGTTACCGGCTGGGACCAATTCCGTCCATGCGGCTTGAGCGGGGGCCCAAATCGCCGCATGCTGGCGTGGATTGGGGAGGCTAATCATGCAAACGTCCAGAATAGTCGTAGCTGGCCTGCTGGCCGCATCCGCCATTTGCTCTCTTGCCTATGGCGCAGACGAACATGCCGGCATGCCGACGCCGGCAGCCGTAGACTCCGGCATGGCCATGAAGATGACGTTGCCGCCGATGCCGGCCGTCTATCCGCAAGCCGGCAAGCAGGGTGCGCCGGTGCTCGCCGGTTACGGCGATCACCATCACACGATCACCACGTCAAATCCGCAGGCCCAGGCGTACTTCGATCAGGGCATACGGCTGCTGTTCGGCTTCAACCATGCCGAAGCCATCCGCTCCTTTCGCGAAGCGGCGAGGCTCGATCCCAATTGCGCCATGTGCTGGTGGGGGGTGGCGTTTGCGCTCGGCCCGAACATCAACCTGCCGATGCAGCCGGATGCCAATGCTCCCGCCATGGCAGCTGTGCAGATGGCGCGCGCCCTGGAACCGCATGCCTCGCCGGAAGAAGTGGCGTGGATCGAGGCCCTCGCTACGCGGTACTCCGCCGACCCGAAAGCCGATCGCCACGCACTGGACGAAGCGTTCGCACAGGCAATGGGCAAAGTATGGGATCAACATCTGAATGACCTCGACGCGGGCGTGTTCTACGCAGAATCCATGATGGACACGCAGCCGTGGGACTACTGGCAGGAGGATCACACGACACCGAAGGGCCACGGCGCCGAGATCGATGCCACCTTGGATACCGTGCTCAAACGCGAGCCGCTGCATCCCGGCGCGCTGCATCTTTACATCCACGCCATGGAGGCTTCGAACACACCGGAACGCGCGGAAGCCGCCGCCGACAAGCTGGAGCCGCTGATGCCCTCGTCAGGGCACATCGTGCACATGCCGTCTCATATTTATTTTCGAGTAGGACGGTACCGAGATGCGGTTAAAGTGAACACGGCCGCAGCGCTAAAGGACGAGGAATACATCGCAGCCTGTCAGGCGCAGGGGTTCTACCCCCTCGCCTATTACAGCCACAATATCCACTTCCTCTGGACCTCTTCGGAAATGCTTGGGCGCTATCAGGCTGCGGAAGATGCCGGACAAAGGCTACAACGGGCAGCAGCGGCTGGCGCGCCGATGGCCGCAGCCATCCCACCCGTGCAACTATACCTGCTGGTGCCAGTCGTCACGGACATCCGGTTCGGAAAATGGGATAAAGCGTTGGCCGAGAAAATCCCGTCGCCCGATCTGAAGCTCGACCTCGCGATGTCCCACTACGGACGCGCGTTCGCCTATGCCAACAAGCATCAGTATAGGCGCGCGGCGAAGGAGCGGTCGGCCCTAGCCGCCATGATCGCCAAAAAGGAATTCGCCGAGATCGACGCCTTCCCTGTGCCAGGAACTCAAATGGCACAGGTCGCGCTGCACCTACTGGATGGTGAGATCGCGCGCATCAAGGGCAGAACCGCCGTCGCACTACATCATTTCAAGACAGCAAACGAACTCTACAAGGCGTTGCCCTACACCGAGCCTGATTACTGGTATCAGCCAGTCAGTCACATCTACGGCGCCGCGTTGCTTGCCGCAGGGAAACCGGCCGAAGCGGAAGCGGTCTACCGCGAAAGCCTCACGGTTCACCGTTTGGATGGGTGGGCGCTCTACGGCCTCGCGCAGGCTCTGGAGGCAGAAGGCAAGACGAAAGAAGCAGCCGACACGAGGGCGCAATTCACCTCTGTCTGGCAGCTGGCGGATACGAAGCTCACCGCATCGCGCTTTTGAGCTGATATGGCGCTGCAGCCTCGTACAAAGAAATTGGTTGGCGTGATCACAACCCTCGCTTGGCTGGTGGTGTACATTATTCTTGCATGGGGCATAGGCATTCGCTTGCTGCCACACGCAGGCGGATTCGTGAAGTTCGCCTACTATGCTGTTGCAGGAATGGCGTGGATCGTTCCAGTCGGCCTGATGCTGCCGTGGATGTCGCGTGTGCCTGAGCAGAAGCCTGGCAGACATGGTAGGCCATAGACCAGGTACACCTTTGCGGACGTAGCCGAACGCCAACGGTTCGACATCAATGGCTGGTCATTAGCATGTGGCATCGCAGGTGCGCTAATTGGCGCGAGTTACAACCGCGACGGCCACGTGAAACGGATGCGGCTGTGCGGATACGCGAAGGCTTGGTTCCAGCGGCACGCGGGGTGCGCCAGCTTGCGGGTTGGGCACCCGCTATCTTGAAGCTCTAGCCTGTCTCGACCCGCCCCCGCCGGAATCTGCCTGCGGTACACGGGCGGCATACTTCGCTTTGCTGCCAACTGTCTTTGGGAGCACACGGATGATTGCCATCATACCACCGTCTTCATGGTCCAGAATGTGGCAGTGGTAGACGAAATCGCCCGTCACCGCGCCCCGGAAATCCATGCGGACCTTGATGCTCGGATATTTCTTGCTGACGCCATCCCAGTACGGCACCTGGTAGGTGTCGTAAAACTGCCGGGCTTCTTTGCTGACCGGTTTTCCATTCACCTCCAGCAACAGAAAATGAATCTGGTGTATATGGAATTCGTGCAGTTCGACCGTGCGGTTCTCGATGATCCAGTCCTCTACCGCCCCGCGCGTGGTGGTAATTGATGGAGGATTATTCGGGTCATAGAGCACTGGCGTTTCTCCATCTACGGTGATGAAGAAGAGCATGTGCTCGATTTCAGGCCTTCGCTTTCCTTGCGGTGGCTGCCGCCGGTTTTGCGCGAACACTTCCGAGAAGAACAGCTTCCGCTTGGCGGTCACCTTCGCATATGCCAGCTCTTCGAACCGCTGCGGGCGGGGAGCGGCACTTGGCGCGGGCATATTCCTCAGGTGGGGAGCTTTCGCGCTCGTCTGAACGATGGCCATCTGCCGGGCCGGCAGATAATCGCCGGCGGGGCCGCTATCGATGTGGTTGGTGATTAAAGCCGCCTGTTTTACCGTGCTATCCGGGGCTGTGACCACCGCTTCCACACGCCCGCCAGGCGGAATGAGGAGGTGATTTTCCGTAATGACTGTTCCCTGACGTTTGCCGTCCTGCGATCCGGTGGGAACACCGTCTAGGGCCACGACCTGCAGCGGTTGTGCCTTTCCATCATACAGGAGTTGCAGGTCGAGAATGGAGTTGGCTGTAGCGTTGGCAATTCGCCAGAATTCTTTCTTCCCGGCCTGCATTTTCATGACCGCGGGAGTGTAGTGAGGCCAAATGAGAGGGACATAATTGATCGATAGATCCCAGAAAGGCGCCGGGCCTGGGCTGGTGTTGGGTCCTCCCGTGCCAATAACTGCAGAGAGCGGCTGATCACGCAGAACCAGCAATCTTTCCGGCAATCCGGCCACGATCGGTTGAAGGTTTTCAATGCCTTCGACGACAATCGCCCCAGACGCTCCCCCCTGAACGTGCGGCGAAGATACGCCGTGAATGTGTGGGTGATACCAGTATAGCCCCGGAGGTTCGTTGGGGGGGATTTTGATCTTGTACTGAAAGGTCTGTCCAGAATTGATCAGTGTACGAACGACTTCGTCGCTGTGGCACCGGGGCGAGGCGTTTATGCCATGGAAGTGCATATTGGTCGATGTCAATGTCATTTGACGGGCGCCGCACTTCACGCCGCTCTTATTTGTCATGACCTCCGATCCGCCTCCCGGTACAGTGGGAAGCATGTTGGTCAGGCTGACAATGATCGTGTCGCCGGGATTTACGTGCAGCGTCGGAGATTCCGCACCGTCGGCCGTTTGGAAGCAGAACAGGGTCAGGCCCGTATCCCCGACCGTGGTATAGTAGTTGAGCGCGACATTCAGCGTTCCATTGCTGCTGAACAGATCGGGGGGCGGCGTTACTTCATCCCCCGGCGTGCCACGGGCGCAAGGGTTTTGGGACCCAGCATATCCGGGAGTGGCAAACGCCAGTCCCGCCAACACCAGCAGAGAGCTGATAATGCGTCCCATTTTCACACCCTCCCAAAATTGAGGCGCGCCAATGGTCGTGCCATGGCGCGCCCGTCCTTAGTTCACTGTGATAGACACTGGGTCCGAAGGGATGCCGTTCGCCACAACCACGAGGCTGCTTGCCCCCGTTTCGATACCCGACGGAACATCGAAATTGGTCGACACTGTCGCGTTACCAGTTGCCACGCCCATCGTGCTGTGATCGTGCGTCCGGGCATAGAAGACATGACCAGATGCGTTGTTTGTGATGCGCACCAGTGGATAGTTGGTGTACGTCATCAACTCGTCACCGAACCCATTCGCCTGGGACAGTCCGTTAAACTGCGTACCCGAAATCTGGTAGGTTGAACCGCGCTTCACGCTGGACGGGGCGCTGCTGATGGTTGGCTGCCAAGCTGCCTTATACGTGCCGCTTGCCTGGTACACCGCGTCGCCGCCAAGCAGGACTTCGCCGCTCGGCAGAATCATCAAGCTCTCCCCGCAGATACAAGCGGATTGCGCATTGAGCTTCTTGCCATCGAATTCGTAGGCGGTGCCACTATTTCCTGCGACGAGAACGTTGCCGTTCGGCAGCAACGAGGCGAAGCTGTCGCCCGCGTCATCTCCGCTTGGAAAATCGGGGCCGGCTGTCCAGCTATTCAAGTCGGGATGGTAGACCGCAGTATGCCCCCGGTCGGAGCCGCTGCAGGGCTCTCCACCGTTACAGGCGCCTGTCGCGAAGACAGTGCCATCCGGGCGCAGGATCGCCGGCCCAGTCTCCCCGGGCGGATGATAGCATTTTTGCTTCTTTCCATAGGTGACACAATCGCAGCACGGCGGAGACTTCAACGAAGAGGGCGTCTGCCCTGCGTCCTGCCAAATCCCATTGGCGGGGAAATAGCGCTCCGTATGGGGAGCATCCTTGACGTCCACAACCAACAGGCTGCCGTCGGGCAACAGTACCGGGCCTTCTTCGGAGTTGAAATCATTCTTCCCCTTGGTCGACAGTGCTGTCCAGGTCATTGTGGAAGGATCCAGCGCCGCCATACGCGTGTTCAACTTGTCCAGGACGAAATAGCGGCCGTCGGCCAGCACACCCGCGCCGGAGTCGCCGATGTAATGCCATTTCGGCGGGGGGTTCAGCTTCGTCCACGTGTTTTTCGTGGGATCGTAGATTTCGCCGCGATTGGTAAGTTCAAAATTTCCAAAGGTGTACTCGCCGCCCTGGACGACCACCCGCCCATCAGCCAGCACTGCGGATGAAAAGGCGTATGGACCATAGTCGGAGGGCAAATCCGCGGCCCGGCTCCAGGTTCCGTTCACATAGCTGCCCTTGTTGTCCGGCGTCAGAATGTACCAATGTGTTTCCGTAAAGGATTGGCCAAGCACCCGGCCATCGGTTAGTTGAAAGGCGATATCGACCCCTTCGGGCGCCTGATTCTTCAGATTGACGATCGTGCCCGCGCTCGCCGTTCCGGCCAGAAGACACAAACCCATTCCGGCAAACACCAGACTTCTGCCGAACATCCCTGCACCCCTTTTTCAAAAGCGGCCGGACATTACAGAAGGTCCACGACCAAAGCTAGCCCATTGGGGGGGCGCTTACTCTCCAGCTTCCAACAACAGGAGAAGCAGGGAGCGGCCGCTCACTTCATAAATATCCGCAAAGGAAAAGGTTCGGGCCCCGTCGTGTTCGGGCACGTTCGTGTCCAGGAGCAGCTGCCACGCACGTCCTCCCGGACTTTCCGGGAAGGCAAAACGCACGACGTCGTGATATCCGTTGAGAACCATCAAAAGAGTAGCATTCTGCCCACGCCTTCGAATTCCTGTGGTCTGAGCGCGGCCATCCATGAGCATGCCAAAACATTTCATGTTCGCATCCTCCCACTCCTCCTGGAGCATCTCGAAGCCGTTTGCGTTAATCCAGGTTACGTCCTTTACCCCCAATTCCTCGTTGTACTCTCCAGTGAAAAAACGGTTGCGGCGGAGTATTGGATACTTGTGCCGCAATGCGATCAAGGTTTGTACGAAGCGGACCTGCGCGCGAGCGTCGCCACCAAGTTCCCAATCGAGCCAGCTGATCTCGTTGTCCTGGCAATAGGCGTTGTTGTTACCGTTTTGGGTGCGGCCGAATTCGTCTCCTGCCAGCAGCATCGGAGTGCCCTGCGCAAGCAGTAATGTGGCCAGCACATTGCGCATCTGCCGCCTACGAAGCGCGGTAATGCTGGGATCGTCTGTCTGCCCCTCTGCTCCACAATTCCATGAACGGTTGTCCGAGTTTCCGTCCCGATTGTCCTCGCCGTTCTCTTGGTTGTGCTTCTCATTGTAGCTCACGAGGTCATTCAACGTAAAACCATCGTGCGCAGTGACGAAATTGACGGACGCCCACGGCTTCCGCCCTTCCCGGCTGAAAATCTCTGCGGACGCACAAAGCCGGGCAGCCAGAACATTGGCCGGTGCCTCTTCGCGCCAAAAATCCCGGACTGTGTCCCGGAATTTGTCGTTCCATTCCGCCCACCCTGGCGGAAACCCCCCGACCTGATATCCCCCTGGTCCGCAGTCCCACGGCTCTGCAATCAGTTTGACCGTGCCGATCACCGGGTCCTGCGATACGGCTTTCAGAAATCCACTCTGCTCGTCGAAGCCATAGTGCTCGCGCGCGAGGATCGTGCCCAGGTCAAAACGGAATCCATCCACGCGCATCTCCTCGACCCAGTAGCGCAGACTATCCATGACCATCTGTATGACGCGCGGATGGCTGAGATTGACAGTGTTCCCCGTGCCCGTATCGTTGATATAGTGTCGGGGATTGTCGGGAAGCAGCCGGTAGTAGCTCGCATTGTCGACACCCTTGAACGAAAGCGTAGGCCCGAGTTCGTTACCTTCCGCGGTGTGATTGTAGACGACGTCCAGGATCACTTCGAGACCGGCTTCATGGTAGCGGGCGACCATCTCCTTGAATTCCCGCAAGGAATTGGGGACATCAGCGGCATAGCGAGGATCTGGCGCGAAGAATCCGATGCTGTTGTAGCCCCAATAATTGCAGAGCCCTCTCTCGAGCAGATAGTTGTCATCGACAAACGTGTGGATCGGAAGCAGTTCGACTGAGGTCACGCCCAGCGACTTGATATAGGCCACGACTTCCGGCGCCCCGAAGCCTGCATAGGTACCGCGCAAGTGTTCTGGTACCTGAGGGTGGAGCTTCGTAAAGCCTTTGATATGCGCTTCATAAAGAATGGTGCGGTCCCATGGAACTGATCGGCCTTCAGGACCGCGGCGCCAGTCGAAATTGGGATCCACCACAACACACCGGGGCACGAAAGGGGCGCTATCCCGGTCATCGAAGGTGAGATCATCGCCGGATTCCATCCGGTATCCGAACACGGCCGGATTCCACGCAAGCTGACCTGCGTGTGCACGGGCATAGGGATCCAGCACGAGCTTGTTTGGGTTGAATCGGTGACCGGCCGCAGGCTCATACGGCCCGTGTATGCGATAACCATAGAAGGTGGCGGGGCCGACGTCGGGCAGATACCCGTGGAATATCTGGTTCGTATATTCGGGGAGTTCCACGCGTTCGACTTCTTTCTCGCCGTCGCCCGCAAAAATGCAGACTTCCACCTTGCTCGCATTGGCGGAAAACAGCGCGAAGTTGGTGCCATTGCCGTCCCAGGTCGCGCCAAGGGGATGCGGTAAACCTTCGCGAATCCGTGAGATGGTCAAGTTGCCCTCGTCGCCGCCAGCCCTCGCGGTGGCAAGTCAACGAACACAACCGCCTCCTGTTCCGGTAAGAATTCGGAGAAATTGGCGAGTTGCAATCATAGGCGTAGCGGAAGCCGCAATTAAGATCCGCTTATGCTGCAGCGGCCCCCGTGCTAGAGAGCACCAGAGTAGCTGAGTGTCCCCAACTGAGTCCGCGCATAGTCTCCGCCTTAGATCCGTTCGCTACTGCTGCCGCCAACCTGAACGCACGGCGGACGGTTGCCAGTGTCCGGTTGCGGCATCTGCTTGGCAGCCTCCAGGCAGCGGCGCCGGATCGGGTAGAGCATGCGCTTCGACAATATCTCGCTACCGCTCCTGACGATCCTGACGCGCTCGCCCACCTGGCATACACAATTGTAGGAAGAGGACGCCCCAAAGAGGCTGCTGCGCTCCTCCACCGCGCCCTTGAGCTCGCGCCCGACTTTTTGGCAGCCCGTTACAATTATGCGGAGTTGCTGCTCAACCTGAATCGCTTCGAGTTGGCATCGGCGGAAACGAACCGCCTGCTCGCCGAAGATGGCAGTAATCCACTATTCCGGCTTCTGAGAGCCCGGACGCATGAGAGCCTCGGAGAGATAGAGCAGGCACGCACAATTGCCCAAGGACTAGTACACGACTATCCCTTACACCCGGACTCTTGGATGACTTTTGGCCATGCCTCGCGCGCGTCGGGACATCAGGAGCAAGCGATTGCCGCTTACCGCAGGGCCATAGAGCTGAAGCCAACCTTCGGCCTTGCGTACAACAATCTCGCGCACCTGAAGACGTTTCGGTTCAGCGAAGCCGAAATCGCCTCCATGGTGCAGGCCCTGAAGCGATCCGACCTCACGCCGGAGGACCGCAGCAATCTGCAATTCGCCTTTGCCAAAAGCTGCGAGGATCGCGCCGATTATGCGCGCGCCTTCGAATTCTACGCCAAGGCGAACGCCGCGATGCGGCTGCGCTTTGTCTACGATGCCGACGCGATCACCGCAGGAACGCGCCGTACCAAAGCCGCATTTACACGCGATTTCTTCGAACAGCGGAGCGGCTGGGGCTGCCCTGCCCCTGATCCGATTTTCATCGTCGGGCGCCAGCGCTCCGGCTCCACCCTGCTCGAGCAGATTCTCGCCAGCCACTCGGCGATCGAAGGCACCACCGAGCTGCCCTACATTCCGGAGATCGTGGGTGAGATTGCCGATGTGGAGGGCACGGGCGGCGCCAATTATTTCGAGAACCTGGCGAAGCTGTCGCCGGAGCAGCTCGCACGTTTCGGCGAGCAGTATCTTCAGCGGTCGCAGCTGCATCGAAAAGCTGGCAAGCCGTTCTTCATCGACAAGGATCCCGGCAATCATTTTCACGTCGGCCTGATCGCGCTCATCCTGCCAAATGCCAAGATCATCGATGCGAGGCGGAACCCGGCGGCCGCGTGCTGGTCGCAGTTCACGCTCCAGTTCAAGATGACCAATCTGCGGCTCACCGAATTCGCCCGCGCGTGGCGCGACTATGCCGAGCTTATGGCGCACTTCGATGCCGTGCTGTCCGGCAAGGTTCATCGCGTCATCTATGAAGACCTCGTCACGAACACTGAAGCGGAAGTGCGCCGGCTGCTGGAGTATCTCGGCCTTCCCTTCGAAGAAAGCTGTTTACGATTCTATGAGACCGAGCGCGCGGTTATGACCCCGAGTTCGGAGCAGGTGCGCCGCCCCATCAACCGTCAGGCCATCGATCACTGGCGCCACTTCGAACCGTGGCTCGGCCCGATGCTCAAGACCTTGGGAGAGGCGTTCACCTTGTATCCGGCGGTGCCGCCTGAATGGAGGTAACCAGCATCCAGACAGCTGCCGACTGCACCACAAATACTTCAGTTCAGCCTGCCGGGCCGCCTCGGCAAGGCAATCCCAACGGGGCGCGCGCCTTGGCGCTCTACAGGGCTGAGAATGGCAATGAGGCGGGTTGCGAGGGCGCAAGGCGCGAAGCGGACAAGTTCGCCAGCGATATGCGCGACTTTGTTGCTCCGCTCATTCGGGAAGGCTTCTCTGACGCGGCCATCGCGGCGGCGCTCAATGAGGAAGGAATTGAGACCCGGCGCGGCGCGCACTGGCATGAAAACAGTGTCCGCCGCCTTCGGGATCGGCTCGCAATTTGAGGGGTAGGGGTCCCCGTGACCGGCCCGTAAGGGGTTTGGCAAACGGGGCCTCAGAGGCTTCCGGATGCAACTGTGACCCGTAGAGGCTTGGAACAAGTCTGCGACCGGCCATGTTGCGCTGATCTAAAATTGCCGATGAATAGTGAGCCTCCACGAATCAGGAGGTGAGCATGACTCGCTGGTGGCTCTCACGTTTGGCAGGCGGTGTAACGTTGTTAGCATCTGTCCTTGCGATAATTGATATCCTGCGGCATTGGACGGGATGGTAGTGGCGTCCTGACGCGGATCATAGTAGAAGCCGAGACGACTGCGGGGGCGGGGAATGAGCACCAATTGTCCCAAACATTTGGCTGGGTTTGTGCTCAGTGCTTTTTGTATTT
>JAFAVP010000182.1 GCA_019242395.1 Alphaproteobacteria bacterium
GGGCCGCCGAGCGTGCCGAGATCGGTCAGCCCAGTGGCCGGGGTCCATCTGGCGATGTGGGTGGCGGTCGAGACCGGCAGGTAGAGCGCGTTTGTACCGAAATCGTTTCCGCCGCAGCCGCCGCCCGTGGTGGGTAGCCAGCCGCAATTCCCCTGGGGGACGTTGATGTACGGATCGGTGGTATCGCTGTTTGAAGAGACGACCGGGGTCTGGCTTGCGTTGTTGATGTTGCCAGCCTCGCTCTGAGTGCCGCCGAGCGTGCCGAGATCTTTCACCTTGCTGTTCTTCCAAACAACAGCATGGGCTTCGAAGAGGCCGGTGTCCGGATCAATCCCTCCCGTTTGTGAGACGCCGGCTGCCACATCCTTGTCGTTCACTGCGGTGGCGAAGCTGCTGAGGCCGTATTGCAACGAGCCGATATCGTTCGTGCCACCGTTCCTCCACAGGAAGGAGTGGTCGACATGACAATCGTAGAAGCAGATGGGGTCGAACGGGTCGGGCAGCGACGTTGCGTCGATCCCCACGGAATCACCCTTCTTGTTGATCTCCCGGCACGCAAGATAGCAGAACTGTCCGGCCCCGCCGCCGAACGAGCCGACATCGAAGAGTACATAGTGCGGCAGGCTGCCCCTGCCTGTAGCGTGCTTCACCTGTCCCGCTCCAGCCGGCGCCGTTAGCACCGTGCTCAACAGAAGCGAACTCAGAACAGAAAGTGTGGTCTTACTCATTTTTGGCCTCCAGTTGCCAAGTTGATGAGGACCAAAGCATCCCGCGCAGCCGCCGTATCGGGGCAGATGCAGCGCGCATCATCGGGTTCCGACGGCGCGGCAGCGGGTTGCATCCGGTTGCACGGCGGCGGAATTGTTGGATAATTGCGCAGGGGAACCGCTGCAGGAATCGGGGAGCGGCGGCGCGACATAGGGCGGTCGTGGCGCAAGAATTGGTGTTAGAGGCAGACGGGTTTGCGGCGCGGCTTTCGCTCGCGCTCAAAGCCTTGAACATAAGCCGCAGCCAGTTCTCGGCCACGCTCGGGGTGCACAAGTCGCTGGTCAGCCGCTGGCTGTCGGGGCAGGTGATGCCGACCAGCTACAATCTCGCCCGTATCAGCGCGGAATTTGCCAAGCGCCAGCCCGGCTTCAACATGACCCTTTGGACCGCGCCGCGCAGGGATTTCGAAGCCGTGCTCGGCTTGAGTTCGACTGTCGCTCTCCCGGAACCAGGACCGCCGCAGATTGCTTCCGCTGAGCCGGTCGCCTCTCCTGCTCCGCAGCCGGTTGCCAATACCCAGCGGTGGCGGGCGGTCTCGATCGGAGCAATCCTCCTTGTCATGGTGGCCGCCGGCGGAATGCTTCTATGGAAAACGCCGCCACCTTCGACCTCAGCGCCCGAGGCACCGAGCCCTGCCTTCGCCTCGGTCGCCGTGCTCCCGTTCCTCAACATGAGCGGCGACCCCGCGAAGGAATATCTGGGCGAAGGGATCTCTGAGGAGATCCTCAACGATCTTGCCAACACGCCCGCGCTCCGAGTTGCCGCCCGTACCTCCTCCTTTTCGTTCAAGGGCAAGCCTCTCGAAATTGCCGAGATCGCGCGCAAACTGAATGTTCGCGCAGTGCTCGAGGGCAGCGTGCGGCAGCAGGGCGATCGCATTCGTATCGTCGCGCAGCTGATAGACGGCAGGAACGGCTTTCATCTGTGGTCGGCGCGTTACGACCGCAGCATCAAGGACCTGCTTTCCGTGCAGGATGAGATCGCCCGCGCGATCACGCAGGCGCTGGGCCAAAGGCTTGTGCCAAAGCGGCCGCGCGCGATCGACCCCATCGCGTACCAGGATTACCTGCAAGCGCAGTATTTCCTCAATCAGCGAACGCCGCGCAGCGTGGGACGTGCAGATGATCTACTTGCCGATGCCATCGCGCGGCAGCCGGATTTCGCAGGGGCCTACGCCCTGCGAGGCCATACGCTCCTGTGGTCCGCAGACCTCGACCAGAAGTCACTGGCGGAATCGCAGCGGATGACCGCCGAAGCTCTGAAACTCGATCCCAACAATGTTGAAGCGCTCGGCACCGACATCGAACGGGCGATCCGCATGTGGGATTGGGACTCGCTCTATCGAACCGGGCAGCGTCTGCTGACAATGAAGAAGCGCAACGCCAAAGCATATGAAGGGCTGCACTTTTTCTATCTGTTTATGGGCTTCCCCAACGAAACGGTTGACGCCATCCGGGAAGCTGCGGAACTCGATCCCCTCTCCTTTCCCTACCGGCATTTGTACGAGCTTGCTTTGTGGCATGCGGGCCGTCTGCCGGAGGCGATCGCCGCTGGCGAGACCGCGCTCAAGCTTCAGCCCAGCCATCCTCGCATTCTGAACGAGCTATGCACGCTCAACGCGCATGCCGGAAATATCGCCAGGGCCCAGAGCTATGCACGTCAGCTGGCCGCCCTGCCCGCGGGCGGCTGGGCCTGGCTTGTAAAGAATTGCGAACTCGAGATCGCCTTCAAGACTGAACCACGCGGCCAAATTCGAGGCCGTCTCGACGCGATGGTGCCTACCTACATTCCGCGTGCGGACCTCGCTGTGCTGTACGCGCGGAACGGTGACAATGACAAGGCGGTAACTCTTCTGCAGCAGGCGTACGAGAAACGCGGGCTAGATTCGCTCACCTTGCTTCCATCGGATGCCGATACGCCCAGGGGCCTGCTTCACAATCGCCGCGTGAAGGCGCTTTGGCAGCGGCCAGAGCTGCGCGCCTGGCAAGGCTACCATGATCGCATCAGCCGGGATCTGGCGGCGACGAAACAGGGGCTTTAGCAGATACCGATTTTGCCGTGGCTCGCGCTCCCGCTATCATGGCCGCCATGCTGCTTCTGATCGACAATTACGACAGCTTCACCTTCAACCTGTTCCACTACCTGGCGGAACTGGGGGCTGAGGTCACGGTGAAGCGCAATGACGAAATCACCGTGGGCGACGCGCTGGCTATGCGTCCCGACGGCATCGTGCTGTCGCCTGGCCCCTGCACACCCAATGAAGCGGGCATCTGTCTCGATCTGGTGCGCGCGGCGGATGGTCGGGTGCCGATCCTTGGCGTCTGCCTCGGCCACCAAGCGATCGGGCAGGTCTATGGCGGGCGGATCGTGCGCGCGCCCAAGCCGATGCACGGCAAGCTCAGCCGCATCCGTCACACCGGCAAGGGCGTGTTCCGCGGGCTGAACAACGATTTCGAAGCCACGCGCTACCACTCGCTCACCATCGCGCCGGAGAGGATGCCGCCCGCGCTGGAGGTGACGGCGCGCACCGACGATGGCGTGATCATGGGCGTGATGCACAAATCGCTGCCGGTGCACGGCGTGCAATTTCACCCCGAAAGCATCGCGTCCGAAAACGGGCATGCGCTGCTGCAGAACTTTCTGACGATCGCGCAAGAGTTCGCCCGCGTTCCGGCATGAGCGATTTCGGCGAAGCGTTGAAGCGCCTTGTTTCCGGAGCGACGCTCGATGCGGAGGAGTCAGCGGCGGCGTTTGGCGCCATCATGCGCGGCGAGGTGAGCCAAGCGCAGATGGCCGCGTTTCTCACGGGACTCGCCATGCGCAAGCCATCCGTGGACGAGGTTGTCGGCGCGGTGCGCGCCATGCGCGGCGCGATGGAGACGATCCGCGCGCCCGCGGGTGCCATCGATGTGTGCGGCACCGGCGGCGACGGCGTGGGCACCTTGAATGTTTCCACCGCCGTGGCCTTTGTGGTGGCGGGATGCGGCGTGCCGGTGGCCAAGCACGGCAACCGCAGCATGAGCTCGCAAACCGGCGCGGCGGATGTGCTGGAGCAGCTTGGCGTCCGCATCGACTTAGAACCTGCGCGCGCCGAAGCCTGCCTGGCGGAAACGAATTTCTGCTTTCTCTTCGCGCCGCAGTACCATCCCGCTATCAAGCATGTGGCGCCGGTGCGGCGCGCGTTGGGTTTCCGCACCATTTTCAATCTGATCGGGCCCTTGTCCAATCCGGCAGGCGTGCAGCGTCAGCTGCTCGGTGTGTTCTCGAGAGATTGGATCGAAGCGATTGCCGCCGTGCTGCGCGAACTCGGAACCGAAGCCGCCTGGGTGGTGCACAGCGCCGACGGCATGGACGAAATCTCCTGCGCCGCGCCAACGCACGCCGCCGAACTTTCGAACGGTGAACTCACGCTGCGTGACATCGAACCGCAAGATGGAGGATTGCCACGTGCGCCCCTCTCCGCCATCCGTGGCGGCACCGCGGCGGAGAACGCCCGCGCCATCCGCGATCTTTTATCCGGCGTGCACTCGGCCTTCCGGAACGTCGTGCTGCTGAATGCCGCCGCGGCGTTGATCGTCGCGGAGAAGGCAACCGATCTGAAAAACGGCGTGGACCTCGCTGCCGCCGCCATTGATCGCGGCCGCGCCGCCGATATTTTGGCTCGCACCGCGGCCTTCCCGGGATGACCATCCTCGACAAGATCGCCGCCTACAAGCGCGAAGAAATCGCCGCAGCGAAAGCACGCGTACCGCTCCGCGAACTGGAGCGGAGAATCGCCGATGCCCCTCCCCCACGGGACTTTCGCCGGCGATTAATGGACAAGCGCGAAAGGGGGGCGTTTGGGCTGATCGCGGAAATCAAAAAGGCAAGCCCTTCCAAGGGAGTGATCCGCGCGGACTTCGATCCGCCGGCACTGGCGCAAGCGTACGAAAAGGGCGGCGCAACCTGTCTGTCTGTCCTGACTGACGCTCCCTCGTTCCAGGGGAGGCTCGATTACCTCGCGCTGGTACGCGAAGCCGCAACTCTTCCGGTTCTGCGGAAAGACTTTATGCTGGATCTTTACCAGGTGGCGGAAGCGCGCGCGTTGGGCGCCGATTGCATCCTGGTCATCATGGCGATGGTGGACGATGCAACAGCCCGCGTGTTGGCGGATGCAGCAAAGCAATGCGGCCTTGATGTGCTGACCGAGGTTCACGATGAACAGGAGCTTGAACGGGCGCTTGCCTTGCGTTCGGACATGATCGGCATCAACAATCGCAACCTGAAGACGTTCGAGACCGGCCTCGATGTGACGCTGCGGCTCGCACCGAAAATCCCTCCCGGCATCCTGGTGGTCGCGGAAAGCGGTCTTTCCTCCCGCAATGACCTTCAGCGCTGTGCGGAGGTTGGCGTTACCACGTTCCTGATCGGTGAAAGTCTGATGCGGCAGGCCGACGTCGCCGCCGCGACTCAGGTACTCATTGGCGATAGAACGGCCGGATGAGCAAGCTTTCGCATCTGGACGAGCACGGCGCCGCACGCATGGTGGATGTATCGGATAAGCCGCCCACGGTGCGGGAAGCCAGCGCCGAAGCGGTGATCGCTCTGTCACCGGAAGCCTACAACACAGCGCTGTCGCCGGATGCGCCGAAAGGGGACGTCCTCGCCACTGCGCGGCTAGCGGGCATCATGGCGGCCAAGCGCACTGCCGAGCTGATCCCGCTCTGCCATCCCATTCCACTCACCAAGGCGAGCGTAGACTTCGAGCCGCTGGACGAGCGCTCTGCCCTGCGCATTGTGGCCAGCGTGCGCACGACCGCGCCGACAGGCGTCGAGATGGAAGCCATGACGGCGGCGAGCACGGCCGCCCTCACGGTGTACGACATGGTGAAGGCGATCGATCGCAGCGCGGTGATCCAAAGCGTGCGGCTGCTGTCGAAATCCGGCGGGAAGAGCGGCACCTACGCCGCCGGCGGGACATGATTTCCGTCGAAGAGGCAGTCGCGCGCATCACATCCGCCTTTTCGGCCGTGGATTGCGAGACCGTTGCCATCGACTGCGCGGCCGGCCGCGTTCTCGCAGAAGACGCCATTGCACGTCTCGATCAGCCGCCCTTCGCGGTATCGGCAATGGATGGCTATGCGGTACGCGCCGCCGATGTGACGCAAGTGCCCGCACGCCTGAATGTGATCGGCTCCGCACCCGCGGGAAAGCCATTCGAGGGAAGTGTTTGTGCAAATCAGGCGGTCCGCATCTTCACCGGCGGCGTGGTGCCGGATGGCGCCGATGCCATTGTCATTCAGGAGGATACCGACCAGGGCCAATCGGTCGTCTCGATCGGTGCTCCCGCTGCAAAGGGAAAACACATCCGCCCCGCCGCTCAGGATTTCCGCGCAGGAGACGTTCTGGTGCGTTTGGGAAGGCAGTTGAGCCCACGCGACGTGGCGTTGATCGCGGCGGGAGACGTGCCGTTCGTTTCGGTGCGGCGGCGGCCACGCATTGTTGTGGCGGCAACTGGGGATGAATTGTCCGAGCCAGGGACCCCACGCAAGCCCGGCGGCATCGTGGCCTCTTCCGTCTACGGACTGATCCCGTTGATCGAAAAATGGGGCGGCGTGCCGCACTCCCTCGGCATCCTTCCCGATCGCATCGATTCGATTGCGAAAATTGCCGAGCATGCCGCCGATGCCGATATCATCGTCACCCTTGGCGGCGCGTCGGTGGGCGACCACGACCTGATTCAGAGGGCACTCGGACCGAAAGGTTTCACGCTCGATTTCTGGAAGATCGCCATGCGACCGGGAAAACCGCTGATCTTTGGCCGCTTGAGCAACACGCCTCTGCTGGGCTTGCCTGGCAATCCGGTCAGCTCCTTCGTTTGCGCGCTGCTGTTTCTGAAACCTGCCATCGCCGCGCTGCTGGGCGCCCGTGATGAGCACGAAAGTCTCCTGGCCCGCCTCGCAGCGGCCATGCCTGCGAACGACGGCCGCCAGGACTACGTTCGCGCAAAGCTGCTTCGCCGCAAGGGCGAGTTGTGGGTTGAACCCTTTCCTCTTCAGGATTCTTCCATGCAGAAGGCGCTGGCTGAAGCAGACGGGCTTGTCGTCCGCCCGCCGCATGCCCTTGCTGCTTCGAAAGGTGAAGCTGTTCCAGTCATCCCACTGGAGTAGCACCGGGTGAAGTAGCGTTGTTCGGTAGTAGCCACGTTCCAAGAGTTTTTGTGGGGAATGCCGGGCAATAGCTGGCGACGGAGTGGGTTAAGAGGGCCGCTGCCTGTGTTTTAGTTCCGGGCTCGTTCAACCTCGCTTGAGGTAAGCGTTCCCGACCAAATGCATTGGGTTGTCTTGTTTGCGCCGGTGAAGGATGCCGCGGTCGCGAACCCATGCGTCTTGGCGTAAAAGACGTTGGACGTCTCTCCGAACATCATGAGAGACTGGTCGTCGTTTGAGTATGGATTATCGAGAATGGTACATGCGTAACTGTTGGGGTCTGAATAGGCACAAAAGTTTGAGTGTGCCATCTTGGTTTTCGAATGAAATGTGACGTTTCCAACCAAAGTGTAGTCGCGATCCGGGCATTTGGTGCGCTGAGAAAAAAGATACGTACCGCTCAGCTTTGGTGCGGCAATCGCTGGGGTTACCAATCCAACCAGTCCCGCCAGGGCATACATGGATGCCTTGCGCATTGTTCTTTCCCCGCGGTTTAAGTGGCCGAGCCTCACAAAGAAAGTTTAACGAAGGCTTGTGAGGAATAGGTATCCTGGCCCCGAATCCGAATCCGTCCCCGAATTCGCGAATCCGCTTTCACATCGCCGCTCGCTTGGCCAGCAGTGAGTGGGTGCGCTTAAGAGGGGCTTATTGCGATGATTATTTCTGGGCTCGTTCAACGTCGCTGGAGGTGAGCGTTCCCGACCAAATGCACTGAGTTGTCTTGTCTGCGCCGGTGAAGGATGCCGCCGATGCGAACCCATGCTTCTTGGCGTAAAAGACGTTGGACGTCTCCCCGAACACCATGAGATACTGATCATCGTTTGAGTATGGATTATCGAGAACGGAGCATGAAAAATCATAAGTTCTTGTATATGTGCAAAGGTCGGAGTGAGCCATTTTGGTTTTGGGATTGAACACGATGTTTCCGATGAAGGCGTCGTCGCGATCCGGGCATTTGGTGCGTTGAGCAAAAAGGTAAGGCCCGCTCAGCCTTGGTGCGGCAATCGCTGGGCTTACCAATCCAATCAACGCCGCCAGGGCCCACATGGATGTCTTGCGCATTTGTTCTTTCCCGCGGTTCGATAAACGGAGTCTCGCAAAAAAGTTTTAAGGAAGAGGCAGTGCCGATACTCCGATCAACCACGCAAGAAAGAGACATGGAGCGCCTGTCATCGTGTCGCGGCCTGTC
>JAFAVP010000200.1 GCA_019242395.1 Alphaproteobacteria bacterium
AAGCCAGGCTGAGGGAGGGCCCGATGGCAAACATTGAGAGGCAAATGCCGGGGCACGTAACAGGAATCTATAGGGATGCGGTCGATAACATCCTTTTTCTGAAACGTCAGCAGTGGCTAGCAACCAACTATGTCCTGCTTCTATATGCGGCTATTTTCGTAATCTCAGCTCACTTTTTCAACCGACTGACGCTGCACGAAATTGGCTTGGCGTACTTACAATTGCTGCCTTTGTTGTCCACTGGTGGATGCTGCACATATTTCAACGCTCGATCGAGAAGTTCAGAAACCGCCTGGTTTGGGTTTATACGACCTATTTCAGCCAAGAGGAACGCGCCGGATTGGATCTGCGGCTGGACCCAAGGTCATATTGGTATGAGCCCGAGGTTTACATTTGTCTCATGGCTGTTTCATTAGTGGGAGCTGTCTTGACTGCGATTATTTGTGGTCGGTCCGCTGACTATAGCAACGGTCTGATTAGGCACATCAAGGCGGCCGACGCGAAAAGACGTGCGCGAGCGCTCTCGGCGGCTCCCTTTTCCTCACCGTCCTGTTGACTTTGGGAGTCCCCCTTTGGCGTCTGTTTTAGGCTCCGCACTGACCGCCCTTGCCTGTAACCGCCTCATAGCCGTCCGAGCATCTTACTGTTCTTAGAAGGCGCCTTATATGACTAGTGATGGTCAGTTTAGCGGGATTTTGCCAATGAAGACACGGTCGCGCGGACGAACGCCAACCACTGTAAAGAGAACAGTTAAGCGGGGCCGACGCCCAAATAGCCACTACCGGACCCGCGAGTACCTCACGGAGAGAGAGGTCGAGCGGCTGATGAAGGCAGCCGGCAGGAACAGGTACGGACACCGGGATGCGACCATGATCCTGCTGGCCTTGAGCGCCGTGGGCTTCCGTAGAATGATTGAGAGGCTCGGAAAGACTGCGAAGATGCCATTCAGTGTACATCCGCACATGCTGCGCCACGCCTGCGGCTTCAAGCTGGCCAACGACGGCGTCGACACCCGCGCGCTGCAGCACTATCTCGGGCACAAGAATATCCAGCACACCGTGCGCTACACCGAGCTGCGCAGCGACCGGTTCAACAGCTTCTGGAAGGACTGACGTGCGGCCTGGCGGGGGTCCCTTAGGATGGTCGCATACCTTCAGCGGCTCTCGATTGCATTGGGTCTATTGGCGGCTGCTCTTTGGTGTTGGTCGCGTGCGTCCACATACAATGGGGACCCCATCGGAGGCACGGCGCGTTTCGCTAAGGGCAGCCGCTGCAAGTAGCTACAGCGCTCTCGCTTTGCTGCTTAGCGATTGCCCAAGCGGTCACTCAGCTCGGTTGACCACCCTTTTGCCCAGGCATTCGACCTGGCGGGCCTCTGGAACCCTCCAGCAAAAGAATGCAACAAGCCAAAGGGCTCCGCTCACTGAACCCATCGTGGCCGTAATTGTTTCCTCTGGGGTGTGTGCGGCAAACAGACAAGCCGCTGTTCTCCCCGGCGGGGCCTCCGCCTGGGGGTCGCATATCCAATAGGAGGCAGCACATGCCTGAGAACATTTCGTATCCTGGCCGACTGGAGGCTTGGCGCCTTCGTGGATGGCACAACGCCGCCGCGAAACCCCAACGGCGATGATGACGAGGAAGAAGATGAAGAGGAGGAGGACGACGAGGAGATGAACGATCAGCCGGCAGTCGTCAGGGAGCCCGAACCCGACGAATAACCCGCAGTCGATCGACCTGGCACCTCTGATGTGATGTTTGGCGTCAGCCGGCCCGCGCAAGCGTTCTGGCGGCCTTTGAACGTGCGGACGACCGTGGCTTCTTGTTCAGATTTGGTTTGCCGGCAAGGGCGGCCGTCGATGTTGCCAACACTTCCCGCTCGGCCGCTAGCCAGTGCTGCTCGGCTTGGCCGTGCACGCAGCCATGTGCGGTCCACATCTCGTAAGCGCGCTCGCGAATGCGGATTTCCAGGCTCTGCTCCATGTGAGACGTCCTTGTGGGCTGATGATCGAGCGTTCTTGATCTCTCAGCTTGATTAACGACGGGTAAAATTTGGCATTAGGCACATGGCACGGAGACATCTGCCTCGCGAAACGGGCCGCCCGCCGCATAACGCCCCAGGAGACTTTTGATGTCGGCATGCCGAGCGCTAATTGAGGCGCCCGACCAAAGAAAAAGCCCCGCCAAAGCGGTGGCGGGACCAGCATGTGGATACGCGGGGGGACGGCTTACCTTCTCGTTGTACAAGCCAATACCGCCTTAAGTCGCGTTGCACAACGATTTTGGCTTTGAATTTCGCGGTCCCTAAAATTGGAAACAGTTCAAGGCCAGTCGTTTAATCGCTTATGGATTAAACATGAGAGCCCTAGCTTAAGAGGCAGTACGGTGATCTCGTCGTCGCAGATAGCCTGCAAACGGTGTGCGCGTCCAATGTCGAGCGTAGCAGAAATCGCTCCATTGGGAGGCGGTCCTGGCCTCATCGCTTTTATGTGCACCGACTGCGGTGCAACGGACAGCATTCTAACCTACGCGATGAGTAGGTCTAGGCGGGGAGTAGTATCGGCCGAAGAACTTGCAGGTGGGCGGAACACGCAACTCACCCCTGGTCCAGCACACGTCAGGCAATGCGCCTAAATTGACGCGAGCGTGCTTCGTCGAGTGCGCGCTCGATCAATATCCCATATGTCCGTCTTGGATTTCATCCGACCAGCGCCAGAGCGTCCTCTTCTGCGTCGCCCATCGTCTCAGCCCCCTCAGGCCGCGTCGGTCGTCACCTGGATTGGATCGAGTATCGATGGGTCATCGTTCTCCGGCTTGTTGACGCGGGTGGAAATTGGCCAGATGCGCATCAGCTCGGGAGGGAACGGACGCATCAGATCGCGCGGATCGGGCTCTTCGCTGAGCCAGCGCGCGCAATCGTACCGCGAGAGAATGACCGGCATTCGGTCGTGAATGTCGGCCACAAGCTCGTTGGCGTCGGTCGTGATGATCGCAAAAGTGCGGGTCCATTCACCGGAAGTCAGGTCCTTCCAATTTTCCCAGATGCCGGCAATGCCGAATGGTGCACCATCTTTCATGGCGATCGCGTACGGCTGCTTTGCTTTCTGGCCCTTGATCGCCTTCCACTCGAAGAAGCCGTCGACCGGCACGATGCAGCGGCGCCTACGGTACGCATCCCGAAACGTCGGCAGGTCCCGCACGGTCTCGCATTTGGCGTTGATGGGCTTGCGGCCACCCGTCGGGTCACTGCACCAGTACGGGATCAGGCCCCAACGCAGCGGGTCGAGCGAGACTTCCCCGGCCTTGTGATTGCGGCGGATGACTAGCAGTTCTTGGCTGGGCGCGGCGTTCCACCGGGGCGGGTAGTTGTGCACGCGACTGTCGCGCACGTTCATGCCATCGACGATGGCATAGCGCAGCGGTCAGCTGCTCTGGATTACCCTCCCACACATGCGGCGGATATAGTCATCCGCGGCTGTCCACACCAGCAAGAGGGATGCCGAGACCCAGGTCACAAGGTGCAAAACAACTCCGTACGGCGTACAAGCGGTCGTGATAGCTTTGCACGCGCTCATTCAAGGAACCGGGGGCATAGATGATCAAACGCCGGGCCAAGAAGAGCCTGCACACCAAATCTGTCAAAAGCAGAGCCAAAGCGAAACCGGGGCTGGCCGCCAAGACAAAGGCTAGACAACGTAAGCGCGCCCATCGCGTCGCGCGTGGAAAACCCAAGCCCGGTCACATCGTCGGCCATAGTCGACGTCGCCGCAAAAGTGAAATCCTCTGCCACAACCACGTCCTCCACACCGCGGCAACAGCCAACGGAGTACATGGCTTCCACTGGTTCACAGTATGTGCGCCAGCAGGGTGGGACCCGGCACGCGACGAGTGGGAAGTCTGCCCGTGTGGATGGCGGCCCGAGTTAGGAAAGCACTACGCCAAAGCCGGCCACGTGCAGTGGTGGCGAGAGCAAACGAAAGAGCGCGGAAGCCTTGAGGCTGTGTACCGTGAGGTTCGTAAACGCCAGCGCGAGTACCGCGACAAAGACGTGGGATGATGTCACGCGTTCAACCTCAATTGGGGCGCCGGTCCCATCACGGCTCGCTCCCTCGAAGCCACTCCCCCCATCAGCCGTGCCACTTGGCCGCCACAGATTAGAACTACTTCCGCCCCCTTTCCTGAGTGGTATCTCAAGAAGTCAGAACCGGGGGGCTCTGATGCGACAGATCATCTTTAGCGTCTA
>JAFAVP010000064.1 GCA_019242395.1 Alphaproteobacteria bacterium
TCGGATGAATATCTCGAAGATCGAAATCACTTCGAGTTGTATGACGTGAACACCATTGCGAATTACGACGCGCGCATCATTCCCTTCTTAGATGCGCCGGTCGGCAGTAGGCACGCATTCGGCTGACAATCACCACGGCCGTTCGCCGCCGTTCCAGCGGAGGAACTTGCCGCTGTCGGCGAGCGTGAGGCCGCCGATCACCTTGCGCATGCCGGCCACGCTTTGCTCGGGCGGGGTCGGTGCATTCTTGCCGCCCATGTCGGTCTTCACCCAGCCGGGATCGAGCGCCACCGCAATGATGCCGTCGCGCCGCCAGTCCACCGATAAACTCTTCATCACGTTGTTTAGCGTGGCCTTGCTCGAGCGGTATGCCAGAGAGCCGCCGCCGTTCTCCTCCGTCGAAGCCATGCCGCTGCTGATGGAGACGATCTTCTTTTCGGCCCCGCGCTTCAGGTGGCCGTGCAGCGCCTGCGCCAGAGCCAGCGCCCCCATGGCGTTGACGGCGAAGGTGTAGGCCCAACCCTCGAAATCCATGTCATCGGCACTCTGTCGCTTCGGCCCGTAATAGCCGGCGTTGTTGATGAGGATGTCGATTGGCTCGCCGGCAAGCTCCTTGCCTAGCAAACGACACCCCTCGAAATCGGAGGTGTCCAGCGGACGAACGTCTATGGCACGATTAGCCGCCGCGAGTTCTTTCAACGCATCGGCGCGAAGCGGATCGCGTGCGCAAGCAATGACCCTGGCGCCAGCTCGCGCGATTGCCGCACGAATTCCAGACCGATGCCGCGGTTCGCGCCGGTGATCACAACGGTTGTCATTCTGGTGCTCCAAAGCCGCCACCGCCCGGCGTGCCAATGACGATCTGATCGCCGGGTTCCAGCGCCACCTCATCGCGGCCTCTGAGGGTCAGTTCCTTGCCATTCGCGCGGATGACGCTGTTCACCCCGCGTTGCGCATCTTCGCCGCCGCGCAAACCAAAGGGCGAGGTGTCGCGGCGCGTGGAGAGAATGGCGGCGGTCATCGCTTCGCGGAAACGGATGCGGCGGATCACACCATCGCCGCCTTTGTGCCTGCCCTGCCCGCCTGAACCCTCGCGAATGGCGAATTCCTCCAGCAGCACGGGATAGCGCGTCTCCAGCACTTCGGGATCGGTGAGGCGCGAGTTCGTCATGTGCGTATGCACGGCGGATTGCCCGTCGAAATCCGCGCCCGCGCCCGCGCCGCCGCAAATGGTTTCGTAATACTGGTGCTGCGCGTTGCCGAAGGTGAGATTGTTCATGGTGCCCTGCGCCGCGGCCATGACTCCGAGCGCACCGAACAATGCGTCGGTCACGGCCTGGCTGGTTTCCACATTGCCGCCGGCCACCGCCGCGGGCGGGCGCGGATTGAGCAAGGAGCCTTCCGGTACGACGATCTCCAGCGGCTTGAGGCAGCCGGCATTCATCGGAATGTCGCTGTCTACGAGGCAGCGGAAGACATAGAGCACCGCCGCTTTGGTGACGGAGCGCGGCGCGTTGAGATTGTTCGGCTGCTGGGGGCTGGTGCCGGTGAAATCGACGCTTGCGGATCGTGACGCGCGATCGACCGTGATCTTCACGTGGATTTGCGCGCCGCCATCTATCGGCATGACGAAGGCGCCGTCTTTCAGCGCGCCGATCACCTTGCGCACGGATTCTTCCGCATTGTCCTGCACGTGGCGCATGTAAGCGGTGACCACATCCGGGCCGTACAGCGCGCAGATGCGCTTCAACTCCTCGATGCCGCGAGAGCACGCCGCAGCTTGCGCCTTCAGATCGGCAATATTCTGCGCCGGGTTGCGCGCCGGATATTCGCCGCTTTCGAGCCCCGCGAGGATACCGGCTTCGTCGAAACGCCCGGCGTGCACCAGCGGCATGCCGTCGAACAGCACGCCTTCTTCGGAAATATCTTTCGAGAACGCCGGCATGGAGCCCGGCGTGATGCCACCGATGTCGGCATGGTGTCCGCGGCTCGCGACGAAGAAGCGGCGTTCGCCGCTCACGAACACCGGCGCCACCGCGGTCACATCTGGGATGTGCGTGCCGCCCTCGTACGGCGCATTGGTGACGAACATGTCGCCCTCGCGCATGTCCGGGTGCTTGCGGATGATGGCAAGGACGCAGTCGCCCATCGAGCCCAGATGCACCGGCATATGCGGGGCGTTCGCCACCAGCCCGCCCTCGGCATCGAAGATGGCGCACGAGAAGTCCAGCCGCTCCTTTATGTTCACGGATGATGCCGTGTTCTGCAGCGTCGCGCCCATTTCCTCTGCAATCGCCATGAAGAGGTTTGCGAACACTTCCAGCAGCACCGGATCGGCGTCGGTGCTGGCACTCAGTGCTTTGCGTTCCGCCGTTCGCGTCAGCACGACGGCGCGTGCTTCCGTGATCTCCGCGCGCCAACCGCGCTCGACCACAATCGTCTGATGCGGCTCGATAAGCAGCGCCGGGCCGTCAACTGTTGCACCGTTGGCCAACTCTTCCGTCTGATGCACAACACCTTCGTGCCGCGCGCCTTGAGAGAAGAATCGGGCAACGCTCGCCCCCCCTTCCGGCCCGCTTCGCTGCTGCGTAGCTGCGCCATCCACCTTCCCCCACGAGGGGGGAAGGGAAACATCAGAGGTATGGTTTTCCGCTTCCGCCGTTGTGGGGGAAGCTGTCCCGGCACTCGCCCCGCGAGTGGCGGGACTGAAGGGGGGCGTTGACGCGCTCTCCGCCTCCACTTCCACTGACTCCACAATCAGCCGCTTGCCTTCGAAGCCGAAGCCGAACAGGCGCGCGTGGGCTTCGGCGAAGGCACATGACATTTCGCTGAAAGAGGTAAGTGCGATTGGTAGCGTCGTATCGCCGCCTTCGTACCGAATATGGGCGCGTGTCCAAGATTGCGCCGCGTCCCCCCCTTGCGCCAGTACATCGGCTTGCACTTCGCATGACAGCTCTGATGCCGTTGCTTCCAGCAATGACATCAGTGCCGGGGTGAGTTCCTGGCCGACGGCCTTCTGGCGCAAGCTGCGCAGGCGCGCGAGCTTCATCCCGTAGGCGGAAAGCACGCCTGAGAAGGGATGAATGAAAATGCGAGAGATGCCGAGCGCGTCGGCCACCGCGCATGCGTGTTGTCCCCCCGCGCCGCCGAAGCAATTCAATGTGTAACGGCGAACGTCATAGCCCTTCGCCACCGAGATGCGCTTGATGGCATTGGCCATGTTCTCGACAGCAATGCGGATGAAACCATCGGCCACCTCTTCCGGCGAGCGGCCGTCGCCAATCTCCGTGGCCAGCGCAGTAAAGGCCTTACACACACTCGCGTCATCCAGCGGCTGATCCGCGTTCGGCCCGAAGATGTGGGGGAAATATTCAGGGCGAAGCTTCCCGACCATCACATTGGCGTCGGTGACACTTAAAGGGCCGCCGCGGCGATAACATTTCGGTCCCGGATCGGCACCGGCGGAATCCGGTCCCACCCGAAAGCGCGCCCTGTCGTAGTGCAGGATGGAACCGCCGCCCGCCGCTACGGTGTTCAGCGCCAGCATCGGCACGCGAAGGCGCACGCCTGCAACTTCGGTTTCGTAGATCCGCTCGTACGCGCCGTCGAAGCGGGCAGCGTCCGTAGAGGTACCGCCCATGTCGAAGCCGATGACGCGCTCGAAACCGGCTTCGCGCGCCGTTTCCGCCATGGCGATGACGCCTCCGGCAGGGCCGGAGGCAATCGCATCTTTGCCGCGGAAGAATTCCGGAGCAGCCAATCCTCCATTCGAGGTTATAAAATAGAGCCGCGTGCCGCCGAGCGCCCGCGACACGCGATCCGCATACCGCGACAGAACCGGCGACAGATAGGCGTCGGCCACCGTCGTGTCGCCGCGCGAGACGAATCTCATCAGGGGGACGGTCTGATGACTGGTGGAAACTTGCGTGAACCCAACCTGGCGCGCGATCTCCGCCGCCCGTTTCTCGTGCACCGGATAGCGATAGCCGTGCAGGAAAACGATGGCGCAAGCGGCGATGCCCTGCTCACGAACCTCTCGCAGCGCCAGTCGCAACGCATCTTCGTCCAGAGGACGCAGCACGTCGCCTTCCGCGGTCACGCGCTCATCCGCTTCGATCACGCGAGAATAGACCATCTCCGGGAGATCGATCCTGAGCGCGAACAGCTTGGGCCGGTTCTGGTAGCCGATACGCAGCTGATCTCGAAAACCGCGCGTCGTGACCAGCACCAATGGTTCGCCAGTGCGTGTCAGCAGCGCGTTCGTAGCAACCGTCGTCCCCATCCGCACTTCTGTGACCGCGTCCCCAGGAATGGGCGAATTGGAAGCGATCCCAAGGCAGCGGCGGATGCCTTCCAGCGCCGCATCGTCGTAATCGGCGCTTTCGGACAGCAGCTTGAGACTGCTCATCTGGCCGTCTGGCGCTTCCGCCACCACATCCGTGAACGTGCCGCCGCGGTCGATATAAAACCGCCATTTTCCAGATGCTGACATCCCTCTGACATTCGCCTAAAGGTTCGCGCCATGTCTATCTGGGGAAAGCTCGGCGGCGCCGCGGCAGGACTTGTGGCGGGCGGGCCGTTCGGCGCCGCATTGGGTGCGCTCGCCGGACACTTCCTCGTCGACCGCCCAACGTCCGCTGCCGGAGCCGGTGGTCTGACCGGCGCCGATCCAGGCATCGCCTTCACCATCGCAATCATTGCGCTCGGCGCAAAGATGGCGAAAGCCGACGGCGTGGTGACGGGCGATGAAGAGGAAGCCTTCCGGCAGTATTTCCGCGTGCCGCCTTCCGAAGAAGCCAATGTGCGCCGCATCTTCCGACTGGCGCGGCAGGACACCGCGGGATTCGAGAATTATGCGCGGCAGGTGGCTACCATCTACCGCGGCAATCCCGCGGTGCTGGAGGACGTCCTCGATGGCCTGTTCGAGATCGCGAAAGCAGACGGCGTACTGCACCCAGGAGAATTAGCGTTCCTGGAGCGGGTGGCGGAGATCTTCGGTTTCGCACCGAACGAGTTTCGGCGCATCCGCGCTTCTCATTTTCCGGATCGCGAGGATCCGTACGCAATCCTGGGTGTAAGTCACACCGCGACGGATGATGAGATCAAGCGCACATACCGCATGCTGGTGCGTGAAAATCATCCCGACCGGCTGATCGCCCGCGGTGTGCCGGAGGAGTTTGTGAAAATTGCTAATGACAAGCTCGCAGCCATCAACGCCGCGTATGACAAGATCGGCGCCGAACGCGGCATATCCCACTAATGCCTGACATGCGGCTGAACATCGTACAGCGCCCCTCCCCCAATCATGATGCGCGCGCGGAAGGAGCGACAGACATTCTAGTGATGCACTACACCGGCATGGGCACGGCGGAAGAGGCGCTGCAGCGCTTGTGCGATCCGGAAGCGAAAGTGTCTTCGCACTATACGGTTGATCGCGATGGCACGGTGTACCAGCATGTGGACGAGAGCCGCCGCGCGCGGCATGCGGGCGTGTCCTATTGGGCGGGTGTCAGGGATGTGAATTCCCGTTCGATTGGCATCGAGATCGTCAATCCCGGACATGAGTTCGGCTACATTCCCTTCGCGGACCCACAGATCGCAGCGGTCATTGCACTCTCGCAGGATATCCTTGCGCGGCACGCGATTCCTGCGTCGCGGGTCGTCGGCCACTCGGACGTGGCGCCCGATCGCAAGCAGGATCCTGGGGAACTGTTTCCGTGGCCGGAGCTGGCCGCCGGGGGCGTGGGTCTCTGGCCGCGGCAGATCGTCAGCGGATCGGCTTGGGACGCCCAGTCATTTGCCGAGAACTTGCGCCGCTATGGTTACGGCGTGCCCCCTGATGTGGACTGGCCACTGGCAGACGTGGTTGCCGCGTTTCAGCGCCACTTCCGGCCGTCATGCATAACCGGCATTCCCGACGCCGAATGCGCGGCCATACTCTGTGCACTCCTTGAGGCCGTCACTCAGTGAGAGCGTGACGATGGTGCTGCACTTCGCCCATGCTTAATCCTGAGACGCCGTGCTCATCGAAGGCGGCTTCCCAGGACATGAACTCCTCGAAGCTTAGGGCATAGCGGCTGCAGGCCTCCTCTAAGCTGATCAGGCCCGCATGCACCGCGGCCACCACTTCTGCCTTGCGCTGAGGCACCCAGCGTTTGACGTTCCGGGGTGGCAGGTTCACCATCTTGACCGGCCGGCCATCGGGACCGTTGATGACAGGAATGCTGTGTCGTCCGTCGCGGCCCATGTGTTCTCCTGGGGCAGTTACGATCAGAAAGGCCCGCGGCGGCGTATCGGTTCCTGCCGTGCCGGCGCAGTCTTCGAGCCGGTTAGCGGACGGTTAACTAACTTCGTTGGTTTTGCAGAGAAGAAGCTCATTCGATATATCTGCGCGAGTCAGATGGCCGGATGGCTGCGGGACATCCTGCAACGGATGTGTCGAGGAAAGTCCGGGCTCCACGGAAACACGGTGACGGATAACGTCCGCCCAGGGCGACCTGCGGGACAGCGCCACAGAAATTACACCGCCTACCCGCGCGAGCGGCGGCAAGGTTGAAATGGTGCGGTAAGAGCGCACCGCGTCTCTGGCGACAGAGACGGCATGGCAAGCCCCACCGGGAGCAAGACCGAATAGGGATGGCAGTTGATCGGTTTCCGGATCGCCGTCCGGGTGGGTCGCGTGAGGCGCGCAGCAATGCGCGTCCGAGAGGAATGGCCATCGCTTCACGCATGTGAAGGCACAGAACCCGGCTTACAGGCCATCTGACACTCGATCTCACCATTCCCTGTTGACAGGGAGCCAGGCGCCATCGCGCTATTGCAAAAATTGGCGACGAATTCGGAGCGCTTTGATGGGGCAGTACTTCAAAGAGGGCCCAGCGTTTTCCGCGGGAAAGCGGCTCATTTTGTCTCGATGGGCGTGAAGCATGAGACATCGGACCAGTCACGCTTTCTGGAGGCTATACGATGCATTGCCCGCCGATGTTCGCGAGCAAGCAGACAAAGCGTTTGCGCTTCTGAAGAAAAATGCCCAGCATCGATCCTTGCATTTCAAGAGGATCGAAGGAACCTCCGATCTATGGAGCGCCCGAGTCGGATCGCAATATCGTGCGCTGGCCCGCCAAGTGGGCGATGAGATGCGGTGGCATTGGATCGGTACGCACAACGAGTACAACCGCAAGCTACGATAGGGAGCGCTTAAAGATCCCTTACGCGGCCCGCACGGAAATCGGCTTCAGACTCCGCGAACAATTTGTCCAACTTTCCGCTCTTCGCGTCTTCCTCCATCTGCCGATCCCATTCGTCGGCAACAAACGCTTCAAACCACTCGCAAAAGGTCGCGAGTTGTTCGCGGGGCAGATTTGCGACCGCTTTTTCGAGTTCTTCGACGCTCATGCAGTCCATATAGCACGAGCGGCGCGGTTTTTGAACCACCTCATGCCGTCACCATTAAAGTCTTCAGGCCGCGGAAGAAGGGCATGCGGCGCCATTCCGGTTTGGCGTCCGAATTCGCAAGGCGGACATTCGGGAAGCGGTTGAAGAAGGACGGCAGCGCCACCTGCGCTTCCAGCCGCGCCAAGGGCGCGCCGATGCAAAGGTGCAAGCCACCGCCGAAGGCCACATGCGGCGCGGCCTTGCGAGAAATGTCGAACTTATCCGGCTCTTGAAACACATCCGGATCACGGTTCGCGCCGCGCAAGGAGAGAAACATCTGCTGGCGCGGCTTCACCGGGCAGCCATCGATGCTCATGTCGCGCGGCGCGATGCGGCCCGTCATGTCCACCGGCGCCTCGTAGCGCAGCACCTCCTCGACGCAGGAATTGATCAGCGAGGGGTCAGCCTTCAGCTTCGCGAGTTCTGCCGGATGGGTCAGCAGCAGCCAGATGGCGTTGCCGATAAGATCGGTGGTGGTGAGATTGCCGCCGATCAGCAGCCCTTGCAGGTTGGTGGAAATTTCGCCCTCGGATAAAGACGCGCCTTCCGCCTTCAACTTCATCATGTCGCTGACAAGATCGTCGCGCGGATGGGCGGCGCGCTCCTGCATCAGCCCGCGCATGTAGGCGGAGAGCGCATTGAAGGAGCGCACGAAGAACTTGGTTTCGTCCTCGCTGCGAAATGGATTGAGGCCCAGGATGGCGCCTTCGCTCCACTCGCGGAA
>JAFAVP010000252.1 GCA_019242395.1 Alphaproteobacteria bacterium
TTCCAGCCATCGGTTTGCATACTGCGCCCACGCGGCCCGCCATTGATTCACATTGCGTTTGGCTTCGAGTTCTTCAAGGACAGCCTTGTCTTCCGGCAGTTCGGTATCGTTGTAACGCTTGCGCGCGTCAGCGACGGCCCGAGCGACATCCTCCCGCTCGTTCCAGTCGCGCTCTTTCTTTGCCGAAAAGCCGGTCTCGCTGGTGGCATCCAGCCGCCGCATGGTGAGTAACACATGCGCGTGCGGCTGCTCCTTGCCGTCAGACGCGTCGGGGCGATGGATGGCGACATCGGCCACCATTCCCTGACTCACGAAGTGGTCACGAATGAACGACCTTACAAGGTCAATGCATTGCGGCTCCGAAAGCTCGCGCGGAAGAGTGATTTCAACTTCGCGGGCGACCTGGGCGTCTACCCGCTTCTCGGCGCGCTCCACCATGTTCCAGAGCGTCTGCCGATCGAGCACCCATTCCGGTGCCGGTACGTTTCCCGGAACGAGAATCTCGGTGTGGATCACGTCCGGTTTGTCGAACTGAAACCACCTGCCTTGGGTAGTGTCATAAAGGCGCTCGCCGGAGCGATAGGCCGCCGCCGCCACAGCCGAGCGACGCATCGCACCGCCGGGTTTGGCAGCGCGGCCAAGAGCACGAGAGATCACCTTCAGACGCAGATGATAAATCGCCAAGCACTGTCCCCTCTATAACGCCTGCCGAAGCGAGTAAGAGAGCTAAACCGCTATGTGTGCACTTATACATCGCTACGCGACGTGGCACTTACAAGGACTCGCTTCAAAGTTTAGTTTGGCGTTATGTATTCGCCTTATTGGTGCATCGAACACACACTAAGGCGATGGCTTGGCAGGGGTTCACGCACCCCTCATGCACCCGGCGATCCGCTTGCAGCGGAGCGGGGCAAGTCCATGCCCCGCACCCCAGGACTCAGGTTCAGGCCACCCGAGACCGGCGTTCCATTTTCGAGAAAGTGCGAGGTCGCAAGTCACACTCGGGTAAACGCTCCGCTCCTGCGGGTGTGCCGACGTCGCGCGCCCAGGCGCTTGCGACCTCGCGCGGCGATATCCCGATTGCCGGTTGGCAATCTCCTGATGGCCGCAAGTAAATAAGAGGCGGCCCTCTACCGTCTGTCTTACCGATCCGACGTGCCACCGAATCAGACGGCATCCGTTACGGCCGCAACAATGGCTTTCAGGCATCACGCAGGCCGGAACTCAGATCTTCCCGCCGCACACGTCGCGCGAAGTGACGCGTTCTCATTTCTGGAATTTTGGGAGGCGTGGCGCGCCGTCCGCTACATGTTGGGGCAAAACACAGCGGCTTGTTCATCGCCAACATGTTGGAAAACGAACAGATTTGTTTCATGCAATTTCTCTGTGTTGACAGAGAATCCGGTCCTCCTACCTTGGACGGATGCAATTCCTCCCTACATCCATTGGACACACAGGCTCGCTGAGCTTCCCTGTGCAGGGCTTCGTGTTTGCCGGCACGACCGGCTTCCAAAGCCCGGCGGATGACTACGCCGAAGATCGCATCGATCTGGCGGCCGAGCTTGTCACGACGAAGGCGAATACCTTCTGCCGTCGCGTCGTCGGCACGTCGTGGCAGCCGATGGGCGTCTCTGACGGCGATATCGCCGTGTTCGATTATTCCAAGACCCCAAAAGTAGGCAGCATGGTGCTGGCGCGCGTGGGCGGCCTCGACATGATGAAAATCGTTCGCCGCATCGACGGCAAGCTGTTCCTGACCGCGCCCGATCAGCAGGTGAAGGCATTGCCGGTCGATGAAGAGCAGGGCGTTCAGATTCTGGGCGTGCTAACGGCCGTGGTGAAACGGTTCGACTGATGTACGCGCTGGCCGATTGCAACACGTTCTATGCGAGTTGCGAGAAAGCCTTTCGCCCCGACCTGGCCAGAAAGCCGGTCGTGGTGCTCTCCAACAACGACGGCTGCGTTATCGCCCTGAGCAATGAAGCCAAGGCGCTGGGTCTCAAAATGGGGTCTCCCTATTTTCAGGTGAAAGAGCTTTGCCAGCGGCAGGGCGTGGTCGCCTTCTCTTCCAACTATGAGCTATACGCCGATATGTCCGCGCGCGTTATGGAAACCCTGCGCGAGCTGGTGCCTGACGTTGAGGTCTATTCCATCGATGAAGCATTCTTGGACCTCGATAGGATGCCCCATGTCGATCTGCACGCCTTCGCCCGTCATCTGCGCAAGACGGTCTCACGTAACACCGGCATTCCGGTTTCCATTGGCGTGGGCACCACCAAAACACTCGCCAAAGCGGCCAACCGCTATGCGAAGCGCAAGACAACGGACTTCGCGTGGACCATCGATACCGAGGAAGAGCGCCAGCGCATCTTGACCTGGCTTGAGACCGGCGATGTCTGGGGCATCGGTCATCGCTTGCAGGCCCGGCTCGCCGCTATGGGCGTTCATACCGCGTGGGACTTCGCCAATCTGGATAGTCGCGTGGTGCGCAAGACGTTCAGCGTCACCGTGCAACGAGTATTGTGGGAATTACAGGGAACGCGCTGCTACGGCATCGCGCAGGAAAAGCCGAAGAAGGAGATTATCTGCTCGCGGGCTTTTGGTCGGGTGATCTACTCCAGCGCCGAGCTTGAGCAGGCCGTCGCCAAGTACGTTGCCCGCGCCGCTGAGAAGCTGCGCTCACAACAGGGCTACACCCAGCGCGTCGTCGTCTATGCGGAAGGCTCCAACCGCTTCAAAGACGATTTGCCGTGGTACTACAGCACGCTCGTTGGCTTGCCGCGTCCAACGGCCAATACTGGCGAACTGATCACAGCGTGCACCAAGGCGGCGCATTCTCTTTTCGAGAAAAGGCCTCTGCGTCCCGATCCGCGAAATCCATGTTCTGGCTTCCGCAAGGCAGGAGTGACGCTGACCGACATTACCTGGGCTGGTGAGGCCCAGCGCGAATTGCTGGTGCCGCTTCCCAGCGAACGTAGCGAAAAGCTCATGGCAACGATGGATCGCATCAACACCCGCTACGGCAGGAATGCGCTGTTCAATGCACGGATGGGAATCGAGCCGCGTTGGCGCATGCGTCGGGAGTTGAAGTCGCCCAATTACACGACTCGGCTAAGCGATATCCCGCCAGTGTTTTGCTAGCGTCTGAAATTGAGCATCGTCCTGCCGCGCCGCGCCTTGGCCTCGGCTTTCCACAAAATGCGGTGATTGAAGGGGTTATTCGCCGCATATTGTGCGGTGATTATGCTTGCTTTTGCGGCGAATAGTGCCATATTCACCGCAGAAGGTGCGGCGATTATGGCGACTTACATTCATGAACTAAAGGGCTGGCCGGAGTTCCACTGGAGCCAGGAACGTCTCGCCGAACGGCTGGCCGCCGTCCGTCACCGACAAGGACGGCTGATCGGTCGGATGGAAGCACTTGGCTTCCAACTGCGCGCCGAGGCCAATCTTGCGACCCTCACCGAAGAGGTCATCAAGTCCAGTGAGATCGAGGGCGAGATCTTGGAGAAGGACCAAGTTCGCTCCTCGATCGCCCGAAGGCTCGGCATGGATATTGGCGCGCTTACGCCCGCCGACCGCAACGTCGAAGGCGTCGTCGAGATGATGCTGGACGCGACCCAGAACTCCGCGAAGCCGCTCACCGACGAGCGGTTATTTGCGTGGCACGCAGCCCTGTTTCCGACAGGGCGCAGCGGTATGACCAAGATCGTCGTTGGCGGCTGGCGTGACGACAGTGAAGGCCCCATGCAGGTCGTGTCTGGGGCCATCGGCAAGCAGAAGGTGCATTACCAAGCGCCCGCCGCCGCGCGCGTTCCGTCGGATATGCGCACCTTCTTGGAGTGGTTCAAGAACGACGAGCCAGCAGACCTCGTATTGAAGGCGGGCGTCGCTCACCTATGGTTCGTTACCATCCATCCTTTCGAGGATGGCAATGGCCGCATCGCGCGCGCCATCGCCGACCTGTTGCTCGCCCGCTCGGAAGGAACGGCGCAACGCTTCTACAGTATGTCCGCGCAAATCCGCGAAGAACGAAAGACCTATTACGATATTCTGGAAGCGACCCAGAAGGGCAATCTCGACATCACCGAATGGCTGGATTGGTTCCTACTCTGCCTCGACCGCGCTTTCGACGGCGCGGAAACCACGCTCGCCGCTGTCATGACGAAGGCGCGGTTCTGGGAGACGCACGCCGGCCAGTCGTTCAGTGATCGTCAGCGCAAGGTCATCAACAGGCTGCTGGATGGATTTGAAGGCAAACTCACCAACGCCAAATACGCGAAGCTCGCAAAGTGCTCATCCGACACCGCATTGCGTGACATCGACGACTTGCTGAAAAAAAACGTTCTAACCAAGGACGCGGCTGGTGGGCGTAGTACGAGTTATGCGCTCTCGCTGGAGAACCAACCATAGCACCACAAATCGCTAGCGATTTTAATATTCGCTAATACAATCAGGGCGGGCGGGGTAACAGTGAGCAAGAAAAAGCAAAAAAAGGGAGCCAGCATCGTAGCTATTGCTACGCGTCAGGCTAACCTCAAGCGGCGCGTGCGACGCCATCTCAAGTCCCTAGGCTTTAAGCGTTCCGCAGTGGACGGCCATCTAATCGTAGAAGGCACTGGTAAAGACGTAATTCGGGCGCTGCATCAAGCACAGCGCAATGAGAAGCTAAGACTGAACAAGGAATTCATCGCCCAACAGCTTCCGAAATTGGAGAAGCATTTCGCATCAGGTTCGGATATCGACCCCACAAAGATCAAGCCGGAACTCGAACTCATTCACTCCGGCACGTGGAAAAGCGACTTATTTAGACTAGCTGCCCTTACATGGGCTGTGCCGGTCTCGAACGGTTTTGGTCGTCGGCTGCGCTATCTTGTGTGGGACAGGCACAATGACAAACTGATCGGCCTTATCGCCATCGGCGATCCCGTGTTTAACCTGTCGGTGCGAGACAAGCACATTGGCTGGGATGTAAAGGCCCGCACCCAGCGTCTCGTCAATATCCTTGATGCCTATGTGCTAGGTGCGGTGCCGCCGTACAATATGTTGCTTGGCGGTAAACTCGTCGCCTCGCTCATCCGCACTAGAGACATCTACAACGACTTCACCAAGGCTTACGGCAACCTCAGAGGCATCATTTCCAAGAAGGAAAAGAATGCCCGCCTGTTGGCCGTTACGACATCTTCATCGTTGGGTCGTTCATCGGTCTACAACCGCCTCAAGCTCGGAGACACCCAATACTTCTCGGACATCGGCTTTACGCGCGGCTGGGGCCACTTTCACATTCCCGATGACCTCTTCTTCGAGATGCGCAATTATTTGCGCGATCTCAAACACAAATACGCCGACAAGCACCGCTTCGGCCAAGGCCCGAACTGGCGCCTCAGGACGACGCGCGCCGCACTTACCGCGCTCGGCTTCAAGGATGATCTACTCAAGCACGGCATCCAGCGGGAAGTCTTTTTCTGCGAACTCGCGAAAAACGCACGTCGGATGCTGCGAACTGGAAAGGGTCGGGCCGACCTGTCCACCTTGTTGAGCGCCGAGGAAGTGGGAGCGCTTGCCGTCAAGAGATGGATGGCGCCTCGCGCGGAACGCAGGCCGGAATACAAGGCTTGGCTAGCTTCAAACATCGCCACGTTGCTCACCGAAAAGCGCAACATCGGTAAAGTCGCAGAAATGAGGTAGGCAGTGGTTCAGAGCGTAGAGCGATAGGCCATGCCTCTAACGCTCGAAGCATGGCAAAGCCAGATGGAGCAGCATTTCGCTGCTCTCGCTGCTTCACGCGCGACGACGGAACTGCCGATATTTGCGCTGGAGCATCCGCTCGCGCCGGAACAGTTTGATGAGATTGCTGCTCAACTAAGGGCGCGCGTCACCCGCAATCTACCGCTGCTTGAGCATTGGCTACTTTGGGTCATCTATGCAACTGAGGAAGGCTACAGCTACGAAGGCTTAGAGTTCTGGGACTCATTCGAGGCGCACACGCCCAAATGGCGCGAGCACGAGAGCCGCGCCCAGTTCAAAGTCTGGTTTCGCAAATTTCAGAAAGCCTATAACGGCGTTGAACCGAAGGGGCCGTGGGCACGCCAGTTCAACAATATTGTCTGGCCCATCCGCCACGCCATCCTGCCCAAATATCTCCAATATCAATTTGCCGAGGCGCTACATGGGCTTCGCTTTAAACTTGCCCGCTTGAGTTCCTTAGATGCCGCTGAGGTGGGGCACCTCTTGGCGACGAACTCATGGGATGCATCGAAGCGTCTCCGCGAATTTCTCCAGCAAGAGGAACTGTCAGGTCGCATTGTCCTGGCACTCCTCAATCACGATGTCGCCGACCAGGAGCTGATTCATAGCCCGACACTAAAACGCATCATCACCGACTTGGAAAAGGTGCATAAGGCCAAGGTATGGCTCAAGGAGACACGCCACGCAACGGACGTCTTTCGCGGCGCGGAGCGCAAATATAACACGCCCGGCACCGCTAATCCCGCGATGCCGATCATGCCCGCGCTGGACACCACCCCATTGCAGATGCGCATGCATGTCATGCTGCGGAGGATGGACAAGGAAAGCTGGTCGCCCATTCTCGACCTTCCTGACTTCTCTCCTGTCGCGGCTTTCAACGCCGACCTCGCGAACTTTTTGCGGAAAACGCGTTGCCAAATCAGCGGTGAAGGTATTTGGCTGCCCGCCGGTTGGCTGCTCTCCGGCACACAACGCCGCGCGCTCAAAACGTGGCCGGGTACAGGCAAACCCGTTATTCGTTTTGAACAACTCAACGGCATCATAGAAAACATACTCAACGCGGACTTCCGGTTGTCATCTGTTCCTTACTGGCTGTTTCGCATCGGTCAAGATGGATTGGCCTATCAGGTCGTCGGTATGACCATTCGACCGGGGCAGCGATATGTTCTGCTCACCTCGGAACCGCTGACAATTGAAAGCACCATGCTCAAGCCCTGCAAGGTGCATTGCGAGGGCGTGCATGCAACAGAGATCGACGTGCCGAACGCGCTCTGCGACGATGACATCGCGTTCCTCCAAAAACTCAATCTCAATGCGAACCGTACACTTCGGATTTGGCCGGCAGGCTTTGTCGCGCGCGGTTGGGACGGCGACGGCTATAGCGAATGGTTGACCACCGAAGCCCCGCGCTTTGGCATTGTTCCCGACCATTCGGTCACGGCGTATCACGTAAGCCTGGACGATTGCGCTATCGACACAATCAACGCCCAGAATCCCGGCAAGCCAACGTTCCTGCAGTTACCGCCCCTTGCGCCGGGGCGGCATTTATTGCGCGTCCGCGCAAGACGAACAGGGCAGGTCGCGGACAAGGACATGGAAGGTTACCTGAGTCTTAGCGTGCGCGACCCGATATCTTGGCGCGCGGGCACGACCGCTTATAGCGGCCTCTTTGTCACTACAGACCCCGCTGACCCTTCGCTGGAACAATTCGCCGATGGCGATTTGTCCGTATCGGTTTCTGGCCCAGAGGGAGTTCAGGTCTCAGTGCGGCTAGCTCTGGCCGGTCGCAATGGTATCTCGTTGCCTGATCAGGAAATTGCCAAGCTGGACCTTCCAATCACAGCTTCGAGTTGGGCGCAGAAGGTTGGCCAGCAGCTCTCTCATGGCAATCTCGCATGGAAGCTGATCGAAGGGACTTCGGGTATCCTCAAGATCGGCAATGAGGACCTCGGCTGGTTCAGCCTCAAGCTGGAACGCGAAGCTCGTCCGCTCCGCTGGGTCTGTCGCAATGTGGACCACGCGACAAAGATTCGACTGACAGATGACACCGGGTCGGAAGCCGACGCACGCGTGCTCTTCCGTACCTTTCGCCAACCGCTTACCGACAACGTCCTTGGGCATGAGGTCA
Source organism: Alphaproteobacteria bacterium (assembly GCA_019242395.1). Classification (GTDB taxonomy): domain Bacteria; phylum Pseudomonadota; class Alphaproteobacteria; order Micropepsales; family Micropepsaceae; genus Rhizomicrobium. Next base: position 7,877 of record JAFAVP010000252.1, read on the forward strand.
TGTTAGCCGGGCAAACCGTCGCCAACCCCGGAGGCATGTTTGTAGCATCCCATGCAGACACGCGCGACGCGCTGGTGGTCAGCACACCAGAGGTGCATGGCTTTGGCGAGCTTCTGGTCAGCCCGGATGCAAATGCGCTCGTCAACGAGGATGTTCGCTCGCTTCTCTCTGCCGCGAACCTTTGGCAGCAAGCACGGCTTGCAGGCCCATTGGCGAGCCTGCGCCGGGACCATGTAGTGAATGCGCTCTTGCAAGGCTTTTTTGGAAGACTTTGCGGCGATCGCTGGGCGCGGTTGGAACGCCAATACATGGATCAGCCGAGTGCCCACAGCACCATAGATGAGTTGGGTCAGATGTTTGACCGCAAATCCGGCGGCTTCAATGTCATCTTGCGCCGCGACTTCGCAAAAATGAACGAAGGGACAGGGCCCGGCAGCAACTGGTTCTTCGACATCGCCAGCCGCTACGGCATTTGCTCGGACAGCGAGTTGTGCGAAACGGCGCTGAAGGTGGCCAGTGAGCCAACTTTCCTGCTCGCGCAAACGGACGAGGAGATTCAGGACACCGTCGCGGCCCTTGAGAGCCACCCCGGCCTGCTGCGTGGCGCAAGGCTTGTTGCGATCACGTCCGTGTTAGCTGAGCCGCACACTGCAAAACGTTTACTTCCGAGCTGGCGATGGCAGTAGTCGAGATCACATCGCACGAACTACTCCAGCAAGTGCGCCGGGCATCGGGGTTGCCGATGATAATGGACAATAATCTCGACGATGCGCTTCTCGCGGCGTTGATACGCCGGGCAGCGGGCTTCCTTTGCCCATGCTCCCGCGCGACGGTCGCGGCAGCTGTGGTCGAAAGCTTAGAGTTTCTCGCTGACACCCCTGAAACATTGCGCGAGCGGGTTGACGCAGCTACGGAAACGCTGATTGCGTTCGGCGATCTGTTGGAACTCAATCAAGTTACCATCGATGACCCACAGGCCAAGGGCACCTGGATCTTTGCGGCGCCGCCCGGTTTCGTGAAATTGCGTAGCGGCACCGTGTTGCTACTTGGCATTTCGCGGGACGAAAGCACACCGTTACCTTCGGAACTAAGCGATCAGGTGATCTACCATCGCTTTGCTCGCCTCTTGCCTGCCACCGGAAAGGATCAAGCAACGGCTCTTGCTGCATTGGGCCTAACCGCTCACACCGAAGAAGCATGGACGCGAGGGCCGCAGCCAGCAACACCGCAAACACTTGTCGAAAAGTTGGCGAGACGGTTGCTCTCCTCACCTTCCAGCGGAGAACTGCCCGAACTTACCTTCATCCGACCGGATACCGACACGACCTATTATCGCGGGCGGTGGGGAGCACCTCGCAACGAGACGGGCGTGTTCATCGGGCGGCGCCCGCAGGACTTCGGCCGAGAAGGCATGTGGGGCGTTGTTCAACTCGCAAACGGTTTGCCGACGAAATTCCTCGATCTGCCCACCCGGTCGCGGTGGCGCGGCTGCGACGAGGCCTGGTATGTCCAACTGGCATTGGATGCCACCCGTCGTACTCCCCAGAAATACCGTGTTCGACCCACTCAGGATGGATCATACTTTGATTTCTTTTCGCCGATCCCAAGCTGGGCGGAGCGTCGGCTAGCGATTGTGGGCGAGCTAGCCCCCCGCGCGAAGTGTTTGTTCTCATACCGCGTACCTCAGCAAGAGTTGAAGGCTCAGGAAGAGTATCTGCAAAAGAACTTGTGGCTTGTTCGACACGATGACAAAAGCGAGACGGAGGGGTGATGGCGCAGACTATTCAGGAAACGATCAAGCAACTGCACCACTCGTTGCGCGATTACATTGAGGCGACGTACCACATCAGCGATCCGGCGCTCATTGAACAGCGCAAGCGGCTCCTCGATAAGCCTGGCATCATTCACCAAGTCCCTTATCTCGAATCCACGCCCCGCTATAAGTCGGGAGCGATTTTTGCCAGCATGAATGGACTCTCGCCCGCCGCTTTGGAAGTCTACCAGATGCTGTCCAAACCGGACGCGACGCTGCCGCAAATTCTTTACGACCCGCCCTACAAACATCAATCCGAGGCTATCCAAGGCAGCCTGATCGACGGGCGTAACCTACTCATTATGACCGGCACCGGTTCGGGCAAAACTGAGTCATTCTTGCTGCCGATCATCGGCAAGCTGGCCAACGAGGCCGAGTCTTCGCCTAAATCGTTCAGTGACGATTTTGGCATCCGCGCGCTGGTTCTCTATCCGATGAACGCGCTCGTGAATGACCAGCTGGGCCGCATGCGGTCGCTCTTTGGCGATCCGCGCGTGGTCAACAAGTTCCGAACCTGGGCCGGTCGTCCGCCCCGCTTCGCGCGTTACACCAGCCGCACGCCCTATGCCGGAGTGCGAACGAGCAAGAAGGACAGCAATAAGCTAATGCCGTTCGACAGTTTCTATGTCGAAATCCAAAGGCTGAGCAAAGAGTCGCCATCTGACGAACAACGACAGGCTTCGGCGATTCTCGAGCAACTCAAAAAGCGCGGTAAGTGGCCCGCGAAGCCGGACTTGCCGGGTTGGTTCGGGAAAAAGGGTTCCCCTTGGCAAGAAAGGAAATCAGGCGAGTGGCTCCGGGCGGTGACGCTGCCCGAAGACACCGAACTTCTTACTCGGCATGAGGCGCAGGTCACGGCGCCCGATCTGCTTGTGACCAACTATTCGATGCTCGAATACATGCTCATGCGGCCGATTGAGCGTACTATATTCGATCAGACCAAGGAGTGGTTGAGGAAAAATCCCAAGGAAAAATTTCTAGTAGTTTTGGACGAAGCGCATCTCTATCGCGGTGCGGCAGGTGCAGAGGTCGGATTGCTGTTACGCCGCCTGCGAGACCGTCTCGGTATTCCACCTGAGCGTTTCCAAGTGATTTGTGCCACAGCAAGCTTCACCAACAAGGATTATGCCGCCGATTTCGGTGCTCAGCTTGCAGGTGTTCCAGCGTCGACCTTCACCGCGATAACGGGTGATCTCGACCTACGCTCGCCGGACGGCGCGGGAACGGCAGACGACGCGAATATTCTGGCAGCAGTGGACATTGCGGCCTTCAATGAAGGCGCAGACACTGCGACGCGAGCGGAAGCGATTAAGCCTTTTCTCGCACATCAGGGCGTCGCACCGACGGGCGACTACGAACGCGACCTGTACGACGCGCTCAAGTCGTTTGCGCCTTTGGGCCGTCTCGTCAATAAGACCATGAAACAGGCTATGCCCGTCGCGGAATTGAGCAAAGAGCTGTTCCCCGGTGCATCGCACGCTGAAGAGGCTGTTAGCGCGTTGATGACGCTGGGCAGCACGGCCAAGAAGGAACCGAATGGCCCAAGCCTTTTGCCTTGCCGCATCCATAACTTCTTCCGTGGGCTGCCAGGTCTTTGGGCCTGCCTCGACCCCGACTGCTCCGAGGTGCCGAAAGCCGAGCGGAGCGGGATCTGCGGAAAGCTCTATGGCCAGCCGCGTGAGCAATGCGATTGTGGATCGCGCGTTCTTGAATTCTACTCATGCCGTTATTGCGGCACGGCCTACGCTCGCGCTTACTCGGATGACGTAGATAGCCCAACATCCCTTTGGTCGGAAGCTGGGCGTCGGTTGCGTATGGATGGCGGCGAGACCAACGCCATGCTGCCGCTCGATTTGCTGCTTGAGCAGCCCAGCCTTCCCAATCTCGCAGAGGCGGCGGATTACGACCTAGAAACGGGCCGCCTTAACCCCAATCAGCACAGCAAGCGCATGCGGACCGTCCATCTGCGGCGTGACCGGATCACGCCGGCCGTGGATGAGGACGGCGATCAGAGCAGGGATTTTGAATCCCGTGGCCAATTCGCGCCTTGCGCTTGCTGCGGCAAGACAGCGAAATTCGGTTATTCCTATGTGCAGGATCACCAGACCAAAGGCGATCAGCCCTTCGAGGCCCTTGTCTCGACACAGATTCAGATTCAGCCGCCCAGCCCAGTGAAAGCGACGAAGTTCGCACCGCTCAGGGGCCGCAAGGTCTTGGTATTCTCGGACTCGCGCCAAGTGGCTGCTCGTCTCGCGCCTAACCTTCAAATGTATTCGGTGCGCGACTCGCTACGCCCCCTTATTGTGTGGGGCTACCGCGAACTCAGCAAAAGCGTCGCCCTGAAAAATCTATTGAGCTTGGAGGATGTGTACCTTGCGGTTCTCCTTGCGTCTAAAAAGCTCGGCGTCCGCCTTCGCCCAGAATTGAAACAGCATGAAAGTTTCGACGGCGAGGAAACGGTTGAAGCCGCAGTCGCAAGCGGCGCGGCAAGTTCTGAGAACGGGTTACTGACGCTAGGCATGCAGTTCCGTTCCGAGAAGCCGCCGGAGGCGTTGCTCGACGACATTATCAACACCATCCAAAATCCATTCTTGGGTTTGGAACCGCTAGCGCTTGCATCGTTGTGTGAGACCACGACGATTACCGAGGCACTGACAAAGCTTCCCGACATTCCTGGCATTGCCGATACTCCCCAAACCAAGGTCGAATTGACCCGTGCCTGGCTGCGCTGTTGGCGCAACTTCGGCTTCTGGTTGAACGCCATGCCGTCAACTTGGTTCATGCGACCCCGCGCGCAAGGCACAAGCGTTCGCGGCAAGAAAGGCAAAGGCAAGTTTGACGCAATGGACGTGATCCTGACGGATCGGGGCACGCGCAAGATTTTCAATGACTATTGGACACCCGAGTTGGTTCGGCTGTTCACACAGGACACTTCTGGCTTTCTGAAACTTCAAGGAAGCAAACTCGCGCTGGATTTCGACGGGCCTTGGGTTCGCTGTTCGAGCTGTAAATCGGTACATCGTCCCGTTTCAACGATTGCGCACTGTTTGGACTGTGGGCGCCCGACAGTGGCCCCTCTCGATCCGACTAATGATCCGGCCTTCCTGGCCCGTAAGGGTTATTACAGAGCGCCCGTCATGGCATCGTTGGCAGACCCCCCGCGTCAGCCGATGGCTCTAATCGCGGCGGAGCACACGGCGCAGCTAAATTCGCCGCAGAACGAGGACGTATTCTCAAAAGCGGAAGAGAACGAGCTACTGTTCCAAGACGTATCAGTAACGTGGGGTCGCAACGCAAATCGGGCGTCGGCCATCGACGTGCTTTCAAGCACCACCACGATGGAGGTCGGCATCGACATCGGTGCGCTGTCCGGAGTGGCTTTGCGTAACATGCCTCCCGGTCGGGCAAACTATCAGCAGCGTGCCGGTCGCGCGGGCCGTCGGGGTAACGCAGTGGCTACGGTTGTCGCCTTTGGCAGCGCTGATAGCCATGACGAGCATTACTTTGTGGAACCCGATGCCATGATCCGGGGCGATGTGGTTGACCCGAGGCTCACGCTCAACAATCGGGACATCACACAGCGGCACATCCGAGCCTTCCTGCTGCAAAACTATCATCAGGACAGGTTGCCCGATGTTGACCCCGCTCAAAATCATGACTTGTTCTCGGTGTTAGGTGATGTTGCTGATTTCCGTAACGGGACGGCGCTGCTGAATCGCGCAGATTTTGCCAAGTGGCTCAAGAAGAACGAGACCGATCTGCGCAAGCGTATTGATTCTTGGATACCGGAAGAGCTTTCCAAAGAAGATCGCGCTGCATTGCTCGGCGACTTCATCAGCGATTGCCTTAAAGCGGTTGACCGGGCCATCAAGTTTGATTCCAACGCGGCGGTTGTCTCGAAGGATGAAGAGGTCGAGGAAGGCGAAGAGGCGGCAGAGGAGGGCGAAGAGAAGCCCATACGCAATACCGAGACAGGAAAGCTGCTCGACCGGTTGCTGTATAGCGGTGTCCTTCCCCGCTACGCATTCCCGACCGATGTGGCCACCTTCCATGTTTTTGACCGCGCACGCTCCTCTAAATTCCGCGCCGTTATGCGTTTTGCGCCATCGCAAGGTCTGCCTATTGCGCTGTCGCAATATGCGCCGGGCAAGCAGATTTGGATTTCCGGCAAGTGCTATTCCTCCGGCGCGGTCTATTCTCCCATGCGCGACGACCGTGATGCCGCCTGGGAGAACGGGAAACGCCTTTATTGGGAATGCGGTGTATGCGAGTTCGCACAGACCACCGACTATAAGGCAGAGGATAAAGGCGCCACCGTCGATTGCCCCGCCTGCGGAACGAAGGAATCGTTTGGACCTTCGCGATCATGGCTGCGGCCGCCCGGCTTTGCGCATCCGGTCGATGTGGAGGAAGTCACATCGCCCGACGACGTGCCGGAGACGAGCTATGCGACCCGCGCAAAGCTAACGATGAAAACGCCGGATCACGAATACGATTGGACACCTGTTAACGCGCGAGTCGGCGCCCTAAAAGTTCGCGATCACTTGCTGGTGTCGAACAGTGGCCCCAAGAGCGACGGGTATTCTTACTGCGTCAAATGTGGCCGTATCGAAGCGGCCACCGAGGAACAGCCGAAGCTGTTTTCCGCGCACCCGAAGCCATATCCTGACGAGAAAGAAGAGACGTGCAGCGGCGATCGCACGGCGCAGCATATCGTTCTGGGCACGGATTTCATTACGGATGTAGTGTTGTTCTCGCTCAAGGTCGCAGCGCCACTTCAACTATTACCCGGCCAATATCCGACCGACGTTGCGTTGCGAACCGTAAGCGAGGCGCTGGCTAAGGCCGCATGCGACCTGCTGGAAATCGAGCCTGGCGAGCTCATGGCGGAGTATCGCCCCGCCCTGACAAGAGACGGTAGGCTCGGCAAGGAAGCCGAAATTTTCCTATACGACACCCTACCGGGTGGGGCGGGATTTGCCAGCCAGCTTGTGGATCGGGGTCAGAAACTGTTCGAGCGTGCGCTTCATTTGATGAAGAGCTGTCCCGAACAGTGCGATGCCTCCTGTTATCGCTGCCTGCGCAGCTTCAAGAATAAATTTGAGCACGGGCTACTCGACCGCCACGTTGGAGCTGAGTTGCTCGAATATTTGCTGACTGGTCATCTACCCGGCTTCAATGCCGAACGGCTGGAAAGCTCAACGAAGCTACTGTTCGCTGATTTGCAGCGGCAAGGTCGTACCGACGTAATCTACAAGGAGAATGAAACTATCAAGGTGAACGGCAAGGATGTCGTTGCCCCGATCCTTGCCGAGCGCGGAGGAAAGAAATTTATCGTGGCGTTAGCTGCGCCACTGACTTCGGCGCATCCGGCTGATCCGAGGATCGCAGCCATCAAAGACGCAAGTGTGGCAATCATCGTGGAGAATGAACTGCTCGCACGAGGCAACCTGCCCACAACGACGCGGAATGTCGAATTGAAATTAACTCTTTGAGGAGGGGCTGCGCCCCTTTCGCCGTCAAGACTGAGGCGAGCGCCTCCAAGTGACCGTGTAGTCGCTTCGCTCCGGCCCGCACCAATTCACTTGGCTGCGGTCTGTGACGGCTTAACCCCGCTCATTGCCGCTGGGCTAGTTCGGTTTGCATTGCGCAAACCATGAAGGAACTAGTCATGAAAACAGAAAATCCCATCATCACCGAAATGCTGGAGTGGCAGGGCATCACTCTGTCCGTGTCCTGTCAGCGCGGATACGCAGGCATGGAAGGTCTGACCCATCTTTCCATCCATGTGCTGGAGCCAAGCACGTCAAAGCTACCCATTACCGGGACCGGCTATCGCTCGCATTTCCTGAGCGAGGCGGAGGTCGCCGAGTTGGGCGGGCCGCTCGATTACGTTCGCGCGTGGCTTGATGCGGAGGCCGCAACGCCAGAGTGGCGAGCGCAGCAGCAAACCGCGCGTCAGATGACGCTGTTCTAATGACACCATCCGGCCGCGTGAAAACGCTCTTCACCGGCCGATAGGCAGAAGATATTGGACGATGGATTCGCTGGCTTGAAGCGGTTCTGCTGGCAATCCGATCTTTGAAAACGCTATATTCCATCGCAAATTCAATCGCTCACGCTTGCGAAAGCGGAAAGCGCTTGGAAGCGCCTGCTCTTACACATCACTTACACAGTGCACATTTTATGAAGATAATATCTAACTATATCAATAAGATAAGAAAAACACAACCAGACTCAAAATCTGTTGCCTTCACGGGCGTGCTGGTTCGAGTCCGGCCAGGGGCACCAGTTCATGAGGGCTGTCCGGCTCCTTCACACGGTGGCTCGAATCTTATAAGCGCACGACCGATCAGGGCTGGGCCAGGCAGATGACCGTTATCGACGCAAACCTCAAGCACACGAACGCAGCGGCGGAGTTTATCGCCAAGGGCGACCATGCCCGCGATGTCCGGGATTGGCCGGGTGCCCGAGCCGCCTACGAGGAGGCGCTGCGGCTTAACCCCAACTTGGCGGCCATCTGGATCCAGTTGGGGCATGCGGCTAAGGAGTCGGGTGACCATGCCGCTGCGGAAGGGGCATACCGCAAGGCTCTCGAAATAAACCCGGCCGATGCCGACGGTCACCTCCAACTCGGTCACCTTCTAAAAATTAGCGGTAATATTTCCGGAGCACTCGAATCCTATGCACAAGCCTTAGCGATCGATCCGTTGCTGATGGACGCGCACGCGGAGGTCGATGCCCTCAGGCATAAGCTCGCCGCAACGCATGGCGCCAAGGGACCGGATGCCGCGGTGTACCCCACCTTCGCGAGGCCAAAGCGCGCTAGGGCGGACACGCTGTCGATCGTGTTCGAGGTAAGCGATCTGCTGACCTATTTTCAGGGTTCGCGCCTTCCCACGGGGATTCAGCGGGTGCAAATGGAGGTGATCAGGAGCGTTGCCGCCATGCGCGACGCTTCATTCGAATATGCGATCGTTTGCTTCGCCCAGGATCGCGGGCTTTGGGTGGAAATTCCGCTCCACCTGTTCGCAAACTTCTGCAAGCATTCGATTTCCGGCGGAGATGTAACGGCGCCGGAGTGGAAAGCCCTGCTCGTAACACTTGAGGCGACGCTGAAACGGGGCCCGCGGTTCCAATTTACGGAGGGGAGCCTTTACGTCGACCTTGGGACCTCCTGGTGGCAAAGGAATTACTTTCTCAATCTCCGAATGGCGAAGAGCGCCTGCGGCATACGCTACATTCCCTTCATCCACGATCTTATCCCGGTGATGACGCCTGAGTATTGCGGCGCCGATCTGCGGCGTGATTTCGTGGCATGGATCTCGGGTGTCATGCACCACGCAGACTACTTCCTGGTGAATTCGGAGGCGACGCGCAGCGATCTGAGTACGGTTGCGGCGGAGCTGGGCCGTCCGCTACGCGAGATTGGGGTGATCAAGCTGGACGCCGATTTCCGGCGCGCACTGGGGACCGCGGGTTCAGACGCGGACGAGGATCCCGTATACTTTCTCCAATCGCACGATCTGGCAGCGGGCAAATACGTGCTCTGCGTCGCAACGATCGAGGCGCGCAAGAATCACGCCGCTGCGTTTTCCGTCTGGCTTAAGCTGATCAAGAAGCACGGCCGTCAGAAGGTCCCCATGCTGGTCTGCGTCGGCAAGGACGGGTGGCTGAACGACGGCGTCTACAACATGCTGAAGGCCAGCGAGATATTGAACAGCCATGTTCTCCTGCTGCAGAACATCTCCGATTCCGCGCTCGCGGCACTGTACCAGAATTGCCTCTGCACGATTTACCCCACCTTTTACGAAGGCTGGGGTTTGCCGGTGACCGAAGCTCTCAGCTACGGCAAGGTCCCTGTTGTCGCGAACGTCTCGTCCCTGCCGGAGGCTGGAGGGAATTTCGCCGAGTATTTCGATATCGGCTCAGAAAACGATCTGCTGGCGAAAATGGAGCGGGTCATCTTCGACCAGCGATACCGGAACGACCGCGAACGCCAGATCGCCAAAGAGTTTAAGCCCCGCACATGGCAGCAGATCACCGAACAAGTGCTGGACCATTTGAAGCGTTGGGCCGAACCGGCCGCGAAGGGAGCGCAGAACGTCTCGCACAGGGCCAAAGCAATCGTAGCGGATGCAGAGCTTGGTGTGCTGTACCCGTTGGCCCGTGGGACAGACACCATCCTGTGGCGTGGCCTCGAAGATAGTGAAGTCTACCGCACGGGGCCGGCTTGGTGGTCGACCGAAGATTGGGGCTGCTGGACCAAGGCGGGCACGCCAGCCACATTATCATTTCAAGTTGAAAATTCCGGTGGTTCGAAGTTGCTGATCTATGTCGGGCTCCGCGGCCTGACAGACGGCGAATGCCAGTGCATACTGAAATCGGAAGGTGCGAGACCGGTTCAGATTACACTTCCGCCTGCCTCAGATGAGGTGGCGATACTTGAATTGGATGCAAGTGGCGAAGCAAAGCGCGCCATTACGGTTTCGATCGCCGGCAGCCGTGCGGCCGACCTCAGTGTGTGGACTGAGGCCCGGGATCCGCGCGTCATAGGTCCTGGGGTGCTATGGTTTTACATCTGCCGCAATGACGATGTGCTGGCGCGGGTGAGCATGGCTGAAGCGCTGGCGACCCGCGGTTATGCCCGCTTACAGCGGCAGCCGCCGGCCAAGCCGGACTTTTTCGTGCACACGTGAACTGGTGATCCCCGTCTGCTCTGTCACCGCTCGTAACCGAGCAGCTCGAACTCTTTCTGGCACACCGCATAGATGACGTCCTTCTGTGCGTCCGACAGGATTTCACGCGCGGGCCTCGGATCTTTGCGGCTTCGGGTTTTCATCCGGCGCAATTCGTCCGCCACAGGAAAGCCAAGCTGCGCGCCGACGCGGCGAAGGTCGTCGTGCAGCGTTTCCTGGCGAAGAATCTCATCGACGACGGGCTCTCCATCGATCGTGTAGTAGCTATAGGAGGCATAACTTCCGGCGCGCAGGAACTTCTCGAAAAACTCTTCGAAAGGAGGGTCTTTGCGCGGCTTGTAGACGAAATAGGCGGCCGACACGGCTTTCTCGTACGGATGGCGTTCTACAGTGAGCTTCAGTGCTTTGGACCAAAAATCAGGCGCCAATTTCTCTTTCACTTGTGACGCTTTCATATGCGCGAAAAACTTGGATTGCTTACGTGCTTTGACATAAGCTTTGGCATCGTCCGCGAGCAAAGCTGCCTTCAGGGCCTGCTCGACCACCGGGTCCGCGAAGTTGCGGCAGACCGGCTTACCGTGCCCGCGGGCCATTTCGTCATGGGGCCCTAATGGGGTGACAATATCATCCGGACCGCACACCTCCGCCAACGCCACTTCGACGGTGGTTCCTGCCGTCTTTTTCGTTTTGATAAAGATGAAATTGTGGAGGTAGGAAGCGATCATCTCTAAGGAGCGCCGTCAGCGAATGCCAAAGGGAATGGCACGGGCCTGCGGCTGCCTTGCGCCATCTCGCCTTTATCCGGCTCTTCGTCCGCTTGGCAAGAGTGCCCCAGGCTCATGGAGCTTGGGGCGGATGAAGGGCCTTGCACAAAAGGTGGTAGCGGATAGATACAAGGCCGCTCATGCGGGGCTCGGGCCAATGTTAGGCAAGGAACAATGGGTAGCGATGGCTAACCGTGAACGAAAAGCATTGCTGGGGGCTTCTATCCCCCGATCGGGTCACCACTATCTTGCCAGGATCCTCAGCCTCTATTTTGGTGGGGCCTTGCATTACTGCGAGTGGTACGGACCTCCCGATTGCTGTCGCCAGGTGCCTTGTACCCGCACCGGCTATCCGGTCACCTATCAAAAGAGCCACGACTGGGAGTTTGCCTTACCGCGGGACGTGAAAGAGGCGCTCTACGTTATTCAATACCGCCGCCCCGTTCCGGAGGCCTTGTCAGACCGCGATCTCATGCGCGACAGCATCTCGGGCCCCAGCTACAACTACCGGCTGACCCGGGATCATTATGCCTGGTGGCTGGCAAAGAAGGCGAGTTACTTCCGGAAATTTCACGAAAAGTGGTTCGAGCGCCGGTTACCCAATTCCGTCTATCTGAATTACGACACTCTGACCCGCCAGCCTCAAGAAGCCATCGCACCGATCGTTCGATGGGTTGACGGCGCAGTGGATGAGCAAAAACTGGCCGGCGCGGTTGCGGAAGCGAGCAAGTCCCGGGGCGGGCCGCGAGAAGCCTACAAGCCGCGGGTGGTGGAAGAGAGCGCGCATTTCGACCGGGACCTGCTCTCCGCCTTTGAAGATTATGTGTTGCGGCACTGCCCGAAGCTCGAGTTCACGGCTGAGTTGCCCGGTTCGTACGAAGGCCATTTCCTGCATGGCCTGATCCTGCTTCAGGATCCGGACGTGCCGCTCCCAGCGGGAGAGCATGATCGCCTCGATGCTGCCGCGCGGCTCGCGCCAAAGCACCCAGAGGTCCTGCTCCGGCAAGCGCGGCGGGCGTTGGATCAAGGCGCCACCGATGCAGGCCTGTCGCTGCTGGAAGAGACCTTGGAGTGCAGCCCCTATTTCGGTCAGGCGTACCGGCTGCTGATCGACGCGTGCAAGAGCGCAGGGAAGGCTCTTCCAGCATCGCTAAGCTCCAGCCATGCCATTTTTGCCCTCGCTGAATATCCAGGCGCTTTGGTCGACATTGCAAAGAGCATGCTTGACGAAGAGAGGCTGGTGAATGCTGTTGCGGCACTGACCTTCGTAACGGTCATCCAGCCGGACAATTTCCGCGCGAACCACCTGTTGGCCAAAACCCTGGGCAACCTCGGCCGATGGAGCGAAGCCCGGCAGTATGCCGAGAAGGCCGTCGACATAAAACCGGGGAACGAGGCCAACTTGAAACTGCTGGCGAATATCCGCAGCCATCTTGGCCTTGGCAGGGAAGCCGCGGCCTGAGGCGTTGCCGCCCGCAGAGGGCGAGGGCCAAGTATGAGCGGCGACATTCGCATCGGTATATCGGGGTGGCGCTACAAAGGATGGCGAGGCGTTTTCTACCCGCCCGGCACGCGCCAGAAGGATGAGCTCGCTTACGCGGCACGATCTTTTCGCACGATCGAGATAAACGGAACCTTCTACTCGCTGCAGCATCCGGACTACTTTCTTGCCTGGCGCCAACAAACACCGGACGGATTTCTATTCTCCGTCAAAGCTCCTCGTTTCATCACGCACATGTTAAAGCTTCGCAGGGCGGAGACACCGCTGGCGAATTTTTTCGGCAATGGCCTTCTGGCCCTCCAAGACAAGCTTGGGCCCATCCTCTGGCAGCTCCCGCCGAATTTCCGGTTCGACATGGAAAAGCTCGCGGCCTTCTTCTCTGCGCTGCCGCGGGATACGCAGACGGCAGCTCGCATGGCACGCAAACACGATTATCGCATCAAAGGCCGCGCCTGGCTGCGGACAGACGCCAAAAGGCCGCTGCGGCATGCCATCGAAATCCGGCACGAAAGTTTCTGCACACCGAAGTTTATCGAGCTGTTGCGGCGCTTCGACGTGGCCCTGGTGGTTGCAGACACGGTGGACTGGCCGTTGCTCTTCGATGTGACTGCTGATTTCGTCTATTGCCGGCTGCATGGATCCGAACAGCTCTACGTCAGCGGTTACGGCTCCGGAGCGCTCGATTTATGGGCACAGCGCATCGCAGCATGGGCAAAAGGGCACGAACTGCGCGATGCCCGGTGCGCGCATCCGCGAAAAGCCCGCAAGCGGGTCAAGCGTGACGTTTTGGTTTACTTCGACAACGATGCCAAAGTGCGGGCGCCATTTGACGCCCGCACGCTGCAAGACAAGGTTGACCGGTTGATTTCCCAAAATGTCCACCTTCCTGGTGAAGCATGTCTCTCCTAATGAAAGACCGTTGCGAAAGGTGCGCAGCTGCCCTGGCGTGGAACTCGCCGGATGCACGAATCTGCAGCTATGAATGCACATTCTGTTCAGCGTGCAGCGAAGCCCTGCAGGGCGTCTGCCCAAATTGCTCGGGCGAGCTTATTCCCCGTCCCCGGCGGGTCAGAGAAGGGTGAATTACCGGCACGCTTACCACGCCGGCAACTTCGCAGACGTTCATAAGCACGTCGCTCTGGTTGCGATTATTCAGCATATCAAGAAGAAGGATCAGCCGTTCGCGGTGGTGGACGCCCATGCCGGCCGCGGATTGTACGACCTGGCTGGGACCGAAGCATCGAAGACAGGAGAGGCTCTTGACGGGATCGGACTACTCCGTGACCACCAGCCACAGTCTCCAGCGGTCGCCGAATATCTGACGGTCGCGCAGGCCTTCGGATCGAATCGTTATCCCGGCTCTCCGCTGATCGCGGCCTCGCTCCTGCGGAAGCAGGACCGCCTGATCGCCATCGAGAATCAGCCGGGAGAGTTCTCCTCCCTGCGGCAGGCGCTGGCCTTCTATCCCAACGCACGGGCCATAGAAGGTGACACCGCCCTGAAACTCCGCGGCCTGCTGCCGCCAAAAGAGCGCCGCGGCTTGATACTGATCGATCCGCCCTATGAGATCTCGCAGGAGCTAGAGCAGATTTCCGGTATTGTAGGGGATGCTCTGCGCCGTTTCGCGACCGGCATCTTTGTGATCTGGCATCCTTTGAAGTTTACGCAGCCGATCGCAACGCTGTGCGGCGAGCTCGGCCATGCAGGAGCCGCACGCGCGCTTCACCTTGCCTTTGATCGGGGTAGGCAGGAGAGCGATTCGGAGCGTGCGCTCTCTGCTGCGGGACTGCTCGTGATCAATCCGCCGTTTGGCTTCGAAAGGACGTTCGGCGAAGCTGCCCAGGAGTTGCTAACGGTGCTGCGGCGTGGCCCGGGTGCGGATGCGCGCGCGACCTGGATGCGCAAGGACTAGCTGCGCTTGCGGCGGCTCAGGCCCGCCGATATGTTCGCGGCCCCGCGGACAGGTGGCTGAGCGGTTGAAAGCACCGCACTCGAAATGCGGCATACTCGCAAGGGTATCGAGGGTTCGAATCCCTCCCTGTCCGCCACATTCCAGAAATGGCTTTGTCTCGATTTGCTGAAGCTTTCCTGAAGGAGCGCATGTGACCCGTTCGCATGGACCGGATTTCATCTGCGTGGGGATGCCGAAGGCGGGGACCGGCTGGCTGTACGATCAACTGGACGCACATCCAGATTTCTGGATGCCGCCGGTCAAGGAACTTGTTTACCTCAACAAGCCCTACCCTCCGCTAAACTTCGTGGACGATAACGGGGCAGCCGCGCTTACTCGCGAGCAACGCCTCGCGGCGGCAAACGGCACAGCCTCTCCTGCCGCAGGGGAGCGGCGCGTAAGGCGCTTTCCGCTGCACAATCGTGATGTCGCCTTTCTCAAATACGCAAGCACAGGCCGCGGCAAGCCGCGCGATCTGGATTTCTATGCGGGCTTGTTCGCCTTCAAGGGCGATCTCTTGTCCGGCGACATCACTCCGCCCTACTGCAACATCGAAAGCCATCTCGTCTCCGAGATCGGCGGACGCTTTCCGGAAACAAAGATCCTGCTGTTGGTGCGCGATCCGGTGGCTAGAGTCTGGTCGCGTATTTGCATGGCCCATGCCGGGGGCAAGGGTTTCGACACGGCACTCCTTTCCGATGCCGCTGCCTTTCACCGTTACCTGCAGGACACCCACAAGCTGGGGGGCTTGTCCGCCACGCAAACCTATCGGCGCTGGCGCGCCCACGCTCCCAATCTGTCTGTGCGCTATTTCTTCTTCGACCATATTGTCGGAGAGCCGCAAACAGTGAGGCGCGACATTCTGGAATTTCTGGGTGCCAATCCGAACGAGACCGGCAGCCGCCTTCCGCCGGACTACAACCGCAAGGCGAAGGCGAAGCTCGAGATGCCGCCTCTCGCCCGGGCGGTTCTCGTCCACTATTTCAAGGGCGAGTTGCTGGCCTCGGCGGAGATTTTCGGCGGGCCAGCGGTCACCTGGCCTGCGGCGTATGGACTCTCATGAGCTATTTGCGCATGCCGGCCGGCAGCACATAAGAGCATACGGCCCCGCAAGATTCATTGGCGACATACAAGCTGCCGTCTACGATCACCGGCGGCAAATAGGCGCTGCTGCCGTAAGGCAAATTGCTCCACAAGAGAGTGCCTGTCGACCAATCGTAGGCGCTCATTGCCGGCGCTTCTGGCGCACCGCCCACATACATCACGCCGTTTGCGAGCGATGGGGACGATGCAGCGCCCGCTGCGCTAGACCAGAGTTCAGATCCGGTCTGCGCGTTCAGGGCATGAACCTTCTGGTCGGCTCCGTTGAAATAGACGTTGGTGGCGTTAAGTGCAGCTGGTGCCTTGTTGCATTCGGGCGCGCCGTAGCTCCACAGCGAAGCCCCGGTCGCCGCATCGAGTGCCACCAGTCCGGCAGACCCGTTGCAGAGGTTGGCATATACACGTGTGCCGTCCGTAGACAGCGCGCCGACTGGCGCGCCCATGGGTGTCTTCCACGACAACGCGCCGTCCGGCGTAGAGACCGCACAGACACTACCGCCGCAATCGAAATACATGTGCTGCGTCTGGAGGCTATGGATGACGGGGGCACTGCCCAGGGAATTCATGTCGCCGGTCTGGTAGGCGCCGAGAATGTGCCCGGTAACAGCGTCGGCAACCAGCACGTAGGCCTTGCCTAGTGCACCGCCATTGAAATAGCCGAAGAAGACAAGATGATTATCGTATGTCAGCGGGGTCACAAGCCTTGCTTCGGGCGAGCAGTCGCACGGATTCTTGAAAACCCATATCCGTTTCCCGTTCGACTTCTTGTAGGCGCACACTCCGCTGTAGTCATAGCCGTAGGCATCGACTTGGCCGCACTCGCTGAAGATGAGGTTATCGCCTGTCGCAATCGTGTTATTTGTGGCGCCGAACTCCCGGCCTGTGTTGGTTTTCCAGCGCTGTGCGCCCGTCGCAGCGTCGAGGCTGTACAGGTCGAACGACTGCCCATACGGATGAGTTGTTCTCACGATCACCCGCAGATCATTGAGAACGAACGCGCGTACGCTCACACCCTTAAGGGAGGCGGACCATCCTGGTATCAGGGCCGGCACGTTTGAGGGAGAGAGCTTCGTCTCGCGGCTGTTCAGGCCGGTGTGTCCGGCGTCGGAATAGGTCTGAACCCAGTCCACCGTTCCGGCCCCCGCCAAGGTGGTAAGCCCCAGGGAGATGATCCCTGCCAGCGCTCCAATCGCCGAGGCTCGCTTTGCCTGCATGACCATGCTGATGCTCCAAAACGGGACGTTTCATGACGCCGCTCGGAGACGGCGAAGCATGTGTTGCGCCATCGTGGGCTATGCTCGTTTCTTGGAAGCCGGCGAGGGGTAGGCGACAATCGCAAGCTGGAGATGGGGCGTGCGGGTCGCGTCACGCGGCCGGAGCCGCGCTCGGTTCCCACATCAAGGCCGGCTCCGGCCGTCCGGCCACACGGTCCTCAGGGAGGTGGATCCGAGCGATGGTGCCGCAGCCATACTCGCTCGCCAGCGTGAAGCGTCCCCCGTGCAGTTCCACGAGGGCCTTGGTTATCGGGAGGCCAAGCCCCACGCCCCCGTAGGAACGCGCATACGTGTTCTCTGCCTGCCCGAACGGCTCCACAACTGTGGCGAGCTTCTCTCTGGGAATGCCTTCGCCCTGATCTTTGACCGCAATGTCGACGCCGTCTTCCGTGCGCTCGACACAGACTTCCACGACAGATCCAGCAGGGCTGAACTTGAAGGCATTGGAAAGAAGGTTCATCAGTGCCTGACGGAACCGCGCCTCGTCGACTCGGACCAGAATATCCGGAGCGCCTAAAATACGGAGTGCCCGGTCCGAACAGTCCTGAGACCGCAATGAAGCTACGGCGTCATCGAGGAGCGTGCCAAGGCTGACATGGTGATCTTCCAGCACGATTTTTCCCGACTCGATTCGCGCCATATCCAGAACACTGTTCAAGATCGCGAGCAGGTGGCGGCCGCCCTCCGCAATATCCGCCGCGTACTCGAGTGATTTCTCGGGTTTGGTCCGTCCGCCGAGCAAGAGTTCGGAGAATCCGATGATGGCGTTCAGCGGCGTGCGTAGCTCATGGCTCATGTTGGCAAGGAAGTGACTTTTCGCGCGGCTCGCTTGCTGGGCGGCCTGCATCGCCAAGCGAAGCTGCGACTCCACCGCAGTGCGCCGATCGATCTCCCTATCCCGGGCGGCAAGCGTTTGCATCAGCTCCGCGTTCTTCTGAGCAATGGCATTGCGGTGGCGCTTGAGGAGCGCGTTTCGCCAGCCAATCCATCCCAGCAACAGCAATCCACCGAAAATGACTCCTGCGAAAATCATCCCTTGGATCGCTGCTTGGGATTTGCGCAGGCGGATGTCGCGCTCCAGCTCCGCGGACCGCAGATGCGCGATCTCGAGGTCTTGCCGCGCAAAATCAAATTGCGCGCCAAGCAGCACGAGATTGGCAGATGCCGCAAGGGATCGCCCCTGATCGTCAAGCCGCTTGAATGCTTCGAGATGAAGGATGGCGTGGGGCAGATCGCCCTTCGCCCGGTAAATGACATAGGCGATGTTGTGCAGGTCGCGGAACGGCGGGGCTGTCGTCTTCAGGTCTAAGCCGCGAAACGCTTTTTGCACATCGGCTGCGGCGAGATCGAGATTGCCGCGCCGGAATTCGATCTCAGCCTTGGCCCCCCATGAGAACCGCGCCTCCCCATCTTCATCGACGTGCGCTGCGAGCGCAAAAGCCCGGTCGGCTGCGCGTTCTGCTTCGGGCAGGCGCTGCGTTCTTGCGTAGCTCCGTGCAAGACTGTTCAGAATGTTTGCCTCGAGAACGGGGCTGTTAAGCCCCCTCACAATGCTTAGCGCACGTTCGAACCTTGGGATGGCTTCCGAATAGCGGCCCATCTGTTCGTAAGCGAACCCCATATTGTTTGCTGCCGCGAGCGCAATGGCAGGATCCCCGGAGAAGGTTTCGGCCGCTTCGTGGTAATACCGGATTTCGCGATCGGAATCCCGAGCCTTCTCATACAAGTCGCCCAGACCAAGCAAAGCCAGTGACTGGCTGCGAGGGATGTGCAGGCGTGCGAAGATCGCATGCGCGTTCTGATACTCGCGCAGCGCTTTTCCGAAATCGCCACTGGACTCGGCAATGCGCGCGCGCGAAAGCGCGAGATCGCCGTCGAGTTTATCGAGCTTGTGGTCTGCGTCCGCGAACCGCGAAGCCGCATCGGCGGTTGCTCGTGCCTGTGCTATTCGGTTGGTGCGTGTCAGCGCTTCCGCCTCGAGCCAGAGCGCCATGGCTAAGGCATGATGATAGCGCGGCTCGCGCCTGTGCCGTTCCGCAATGGCCACAGCGCGCTGCGCCTCTCGCATTCCGGCTTCGGGGTTGGCCATCATGGCGATGGTCTGCGCATGCGTTACAAGTTTTTGGAACTCAAGCCACTCGGCGTGCCGCTGGTCAGCCGCCCGTGCCTTTAGAACTGGGGTGCTTGCACCCAAGGCAATCAGCGCACCCAGCAACAACAGAACATTGCAGTTTCTCGCGCGCCACTTGGATGAGATGCCCCGGAGTCCGGTCGCCCGTGGCGCGACAGAGGTTTTGATCACGGCAAATCCCGGCACCTGGTCCGTCCTGCTAGGCCGCCCACCACCGGAGAAACGCGGCCGCTGTCAAGGGATTAGTGTGGCCTGCGGGCACTTTACGGCGCGTAAAGTTTAAGCAGGGGACGCGAAAATTAAGGACTTCCGTCAAGGGGGGGGACGTTTTGGAAACA
This sequence comes from Alphaproteobacteria bacterium, assembly GCA_019242395.1. Lineage (GTDB taxonomy): Bacteria > Pseudomonadota > Alphaproteobacteria > Micropepsales > Micropepsaceae > Rhizomicrobium. The sequence continues at coordinate 27,449 of JAFAVP010000252.1, forward strand.
AGGCCGTCCACCGGCGTCTGCACGGCGGTTAAGGTTAACCTCCGGCGTTGAAATTAACGGTTGACAAGGGTTAACAATCCCTTTACCGGTCGTACATCGAGGCCAAGTAGCGGAAGAAAGCGGCTGAGCCGCTCCGTGGATGGCTAGGGCACAGGATCAAGCGGGGATTAGAATGAGCACGATTGAAATTGCTGATCTGGACATCGAGTTGTCGGCGATTGGTGGGTACGATTCCGTGAGCGGTATGCCGTGTGGCTGCCTTCATGGGCCCATCCGCCCTATGCTGCGTCCGGAAGGCGCCGGCGAGGTTTCGAGCCTCGTATCTCTCCAGGACTGACGGTCGTTCCAAAGCAGATGACCTGATTGCCGCGGCTTAGGTCGCGGCCATCGGGTTTTTTGTCTTGCCCTCTGCCTTGGGACTGATTGGTAGCTCGGAGGAAATGCCTCCACGGGCGGCTGCAGCGTAAGATGGGCGTACTGTGTCCCAGGACACCGATAAATTTTTTCGGATCATCTCTCAGCTTGACGAACTGTTGATACCTGGCCTGGGTGAAGGCTTTTGGGCGGCCAGGCCGATTTTCGCGGAGATGGATCGCGCCTTCCTCAACGGCTGGAGTATCTGCCGGCTAGAGGAGATGCTGCACGGCAAGGAGCTGCTGGTCTTCCGGGATCGCAACGCGCTGACAATCAATATCACGAAGGGCTACGCCATTTCCCTCGCGCTGATTGGGGAGCCGCCGCCATCCCTTTTCCTCTATCCGCAGCACTACATGGCACGAAACGTCGGCGATACGCCGCTGAAGGTCCGCCGCTACAGGCCCGACCGGCCGATGCAGAATGAAATTTACGATCCGCAACTGCGCTTAGAGCTTCGTGATGAGATAACCCTCGCGCCGGGGGAAATGGTGGAGCGCGATGGGCGGTCGGACGTACTCGACTGGGAATCGACGGGGAGCACGGGGTACGCGCTCCGGCTGCATTCCGAAGGCTTCGGCCACTACGAGTGGGCTTTTGACCGCGCCACATTGGCCCCGAGTGGCGCAACCGTGCTCGACAGCTTTTCAAGCCAGGTCACAACGGCCATGCAGATGCTGACCGCGCTCGGTGTCCCGGTGGACCGGGGTTTTATCGAGGCAGGGCTCGCTTCCCCCTACTTCCACGTCCGGTGGGAAACGGTTCGGATGATCGGGCAATTGGCGCCTGAAATGAGCGAAGAGGCGCTCGAACGCCTGAAAGACGATCCGCATCCGGCCATTCGGCGCGCTGTCGAGAAGACCAGGCAGATGAATGCTGGCCGGCAAGCTGCGAGCAACTGAAATGGCGTATTCGTTTCCGGCCAAGACAAATCCGACACCTGTCGAGGTCGACGATTTCATCGATGCAGCTCGGCGAGCATTCAAGGGCGATAACTCGGTCGAGGCAATGGAGGCGGTGACCGAGAAGTTCCAGGGGCTGGCAGCCAATCGCGAGTACATTCGAGATGCTTTGCTAACGGAACTGAAGCGCATTGGGGACGAGCGTCACAATCTTGCGAGCTTCGCGCCTCAATCCTTCATCATCCACAGAGCGCCGCCATTTTCCCTGCGGCTGAATTTGTGGCTGCCGCCGGTGGGCAGCTCGCGCAAGATTGAGCAGGAGGCCCGGATCTACTCCTACCAGAAGGCGCACGATCATAATTTCAGCCTGCTGACTGTGGGCGCCGGTGGACCGGGCTATAACACCCGCGTGTACGAGTACGACCGTGGCACGATCGAGGGTTACGAGGGTGAACCCGTGGACATGACACATCTGGAGGATACGTCGCTCTCATTGGGTAAGGCGATGATCTACCGCCCCTTCGTCGACGTCCATGTTCAGCTGCCGCCTGAAGCTCCGTCCATGTCGTTGAATCTTCTGATCGAAGAGAAAGAGATTGTGGACGAGCCGCAGTATTTCTTCGATTTGAAAACCAGCACCGTGGTTCCGATGAACGACAATGAGGTTGGGCGGCGCGTTAGCTTCTTGGAAGCTGTTGGGCATTTCGCCGATGAGAACTGTGCGTCATTGCTGTTCGATGTTGCCCGCAAACACAAGACTCCTGACGTCCGGGCGGCTGCTCTGCATGCGATCCGCACCGCATTTCCGGAACGCCAGCCGGAGGTGGACGCGCAGGCGCGGTCCGACGGACATCCTTTGGTTCTGCGAGAGACGGCGAGCGCCTAAAGACCGTTCGGTCCTTTTCCCCTGTCACATTCTAGGTACAGGAAGTTCTGTTACAAAAGAACAGCGCAGCCAGTAAGCAGGATGCGCGCGGCCCTGTTCCTCCGGCGGGGACTGCAGTCGATGCACATGGTGGAATCCTGAGGACGGCGTATTCTGATCACCAGCTTGAGAATCGAATCGCTCTTGAAGGCTGGAGCTTTCTGATGCGCAGCTTTGGAACCCCCGGACGCCGCCAAGGGGCCTTTGCAGTCCTGGTGCTTGCCGCGTTGGCCTTAGGGGCGTGCCGGAGCAAGATACCCGAAGAACTTCCGCCCGCTCCAGAGCCGAGTTCTGCAAAGGAACCCGCGGCCGAGCGACAAGCCGATGTGCAGCACAGCATTGAGCGCGCCGTACGATTGCTCCAGAAAGGGGAAAGTGAAGCAGGGGACGCGGAACTACATGCGGTGTTGAATGAAAAGCCGTCCAGCAGATCGGCCCGCTTCCTGATCGCGCAGATTGAAACCCCGATAGGGAAGCTGTTTCCGCAAGAGAGCTTCCCGGTAAGACTGGGAAAGAACCAGAAGCTTTCGCATCTGGCGAGCAAGTATCTAGGCAATCCGCTGGCGTTCTATGGTCTTGCGCGCTTCAACGGCATAGCCGTTCCGCTCAACGTGCATGAAGGTCAGATCATCCGAATCCCGAAAACGCCGGGATCCCTGGTCGCAGCACAAAAGACGGCTGGTGGTCCTCCCTTGCGGTTATCCGGGCCCGCTTCCGAGTCGGAATTGGCATCGCTCCCTCCAGCCGACGCAGCAGCTCCGGCAGATGCGCCAGCCTCGCAAGGTAAGCCGGCAATCTCGCCGGCCCAGCACAGGGCAGCTGAGCGCTTTTATCGCGCCGGCTTGATTGCCTTCCAGCGGCAGGATCTGGACCGCGCTATCGCCCAGTGGCGGAAGGCCGTTGCTGCCGATCCGGGCTATGTCGATGCGCGCGTGAGTCTCGCCCAGGCCGAGAAGCTGAAACAGAATTTAAGACAATTGCGGAAATAGAACCCGCTCATCGCGGCTGGCGCGCGGCGAGCAGCGTCGCATCGGGCGAGCGCGCCGTACGCGCGAGCGTGGGAGTCGGGGGTGCTTCCGGCGCGACGGGCCGGCGTAACGCTGCCTGCATCTGAACCTGATCCGCCATTCTGTTGAACGCGGCAAACAATTCGCCGATCTCATCCTTCCGCTTCTGCGAGATGCGCACCTCGAGCGAGCCGCTGGCAAAGTCATCGAGCGACGCTCGCAACGTCCGCAAGGAGCGAAGAAGGAAAGTTCCGAGGATGCGGGAAAGCGCCATGGTTGTGGCTATGGCCACAAGGGCCAGTATGGCCATCAGCCAGAGTGTGGCGTTCAGAACCCGCTGCATGCCTGCTTGATCCACCCCGAGGTACGTCCGGCCGACTTCCGTTTTCTGAAAGGTGATCGGAGTGTCGAACAAAAGGACCGAGCGTCCGTCCGGCAGGGACGACGAGGATACGGACATTGCCGTATCCTGCTCCAGGAGGTTGCCTGAAGGCGGACTGCGATAGCGATGTCCGATCAGCCTGGGGTCTGTGGAGGCCTGCACCACATGGCGGTGGTCGGTGATGACCAGGTAATCGAAGCCACGAGCGCGGCCATCCTCGACAAACATTCTCAAGGGAAGCCAGTTCTCACCCAGCGCCGGGACCGCGGCATGCAGTGCGACGAAGCGGGCGAGGGCTGCGCCGGACGAGATGGCCTGACCGCGCAGCACGTTGCGTTCGACGCCATACACGACAGCCATACTGGAAAGGAACAACACTCCCAGTGCCGCGCCGGCCAGCCCTGCCAGTTTCACGGGTAGCGGCAGGAAGCGGCTCCGCCTTCGGTCCCTTTCGTGCGCCGCGATGGCAGCAAGTTCCCGCTGCAGAGCTTCGACCGTCTTATGTCCGGTCTGAAAACGTTGCTCCGGCTGTTTTGCGAGCAGCTTCATCACCACCCGCTGCAAACCCTCCGGGACTTCCGGTGCTAGGCTCGAAATGGGCGCAGGATCCTGCTGCACGATCTGCAGCATCAAAAGAGCAAGGTTGGCGCTGTCGAACGGCTGAACGCCCGTCAGCATCTGATAGAGGATAGCGCCCAGTGAAAACAGGTCGGATCGGCCGTCGACCTCGCGCCCCATGGCCTGCTCGGGCGACATGTAGCGCGGGGTACCCAGGATGGTCCCCGTTTGGGTGCGTTCGACATTGTGCTTGCTGTCCAGCCGCGCGACGCCGAAATCCGTGAGCTTGATCGTTTCGCCGCCATTCACCAGAAGGACGTTCTCCGGCTTCAGATCGCGATGCACGATTCCATGCCGGTGTGCATGATCGAGTGCCCGTGCGAGCTGGATGGCGATTCCGATCGCCCGCTTCGGCGGCAACCGGGCGTGAGAACTCAGCAATTCCGCAAGGGATTTTTCCGGCAGGTACTCCATCGTGATGTACGGCCGATTGTTGACCCGGCCAACATCGTAGATGGTGACGATATTGGGGTGCGAGATCGTGCCGGCCGCCTGCGCTTCGCGCTGGAACCGGGCAAGGAACTCCTCGTCGACATTAGGACCAACCTTGAGGAGCTTGATTGCGACGGTTCTCCCGATGGCCGGGTCCTTCGCGCGATATACGATAGCCGTGGCGCCTTCAGCGATTGGCGCTTCAATCTGGTAACGTCCGATGCGTGCCCCTCTGGATTCCATCCCGCGGCCCCCTTACGCCGTGGCTGGGATCAGTGTTACGTGCAATTGTTTCGATACCGTTAGGCATCGGCCAGAACGGGGCTGGATGGCGCTGCCGCGACGAATAAGATTGTGAGATGCCCGTTCATCTTTCTTTCCGGTCGGTTAACAGAAGTCATCCGGGACGGGTACGCCCGAACAACGAAGACGCTGTGTTTGCCGATGATGCCAAGGGTTTCTGGGCTGTGGCCGATGGCTTGGGAGGACATGAAGGCGGCGAGGTGGCAAGCGCCGCTGTCATAGATTCATTGGCGGAAATATCTGCAAATCCGCGCACGCTGGAAGGTGCGGTGCGGGCAGCGATTATGGGCGTTCACCGCAATATCCACGAGCGAAACAGGGCCGCTGGGGTTGGGCCGGGCATGGGTACGACGGTGGCAGTGTTGGGAGTCTCGGGGGCAGGCTACTTCTGCCTCTGGGCCGGAGATAGCCGGGTTTGCCGATTGCGAGGAACGGAGCTGACACGCCTTACGCGCGATCATCGCTACGTCCAGGAGTTGGTCGACGCTGGAGCGCTCACCAGCGAGCAGGCCGCGTCTCACCCACAGCGCAACACCATCACGCGCGCCGTTGGAACGGACCGCGCGTTGTCACTCGATCGGGTGGGAGGGGAAGCCCGCAAGGAAGACAGGTTCATCTTGATGACCGATGGGGTGAGCGACCTGTGTACCGATGCCGAAATCGCAGCACGGATGAGGCTGAGCGATCCCGAAAAAGGCGCGGACGATCTGCTTGCGCTTTGCCTCTCTCGCGGGGCACCGGACAACGTCTCGTTTGTGATCGTGCATCCTCGCTGAAGCAGCACGGCGTTAATCGACAATGTGGTAGACCGGAGCCTTCTCCATATCCCATGCGCCGGTGTTGCCGTCGTAGCGGGAGAGCGTGAAACAGTGCCAGTTCGTATCGTCCAACTTGGGATGATCCGCGCGGTAGTAGTAGCCGGGCCAGCGTGTCTCCGTGCGATAGAGCGTGTGGCGAGTCACCGCTTCTGACGCCAGCACGCGGTGCTGCAGCTCCCATGCGCGCTGGAGTTGATGCAGATCTTCGGCGCCAATCTGCGCCAGGTCTTCTTTCAGCATCTGGAGCAATTCGAGGCCCCGGGTGAGCAGCGGCTCATTGGTTGTGTAGTTGGCGCTGATGCCGCCCACGTACTCATCCATCAATTTTTCCAGCCGCTGCAGGCCGTGGATCGGCAGCAGGTAGCTCGGCGACACGGTGCCGGCGACGATCTCGTTGTGGTACACCGCGTAATGCTCCATCGGCTGGAATACAGTTTTCTTGAAGCGATCGCATTCCGCTTCGCTCACCTGCGGCTGATCGCGCAAATCGAGTACGTAATTGACAGCCGCCTTCGCCGCGATACGGCCTTCCGTAAAGGAGCCGGAGGAGAATTTGTGCGCGGTGCCGCCGATGGTGTCGCCGGCACCGAACAGGCCCTCCAC
>JAFAVP010000088.1 GCA_019242395.1 Alphaproteobacteria bacterium
TTGCTGCGGCCCCTATGGCTTGGTCGCAAACTACTTTCAGGCGAGAGGCGCGCTCGACGTGCCAGACGGATCGGGATTCCTCTGGCCCTTCGCTGCGCGGCTCATCGAGGAGTCTGGCTATCTCTCGTTGAGCCTCACCTATGCGTCCGCGCTGGCGCTGCTGTTTCAGGCGCCGTGGGGACGCTGGGTGAGTGTGCTCCGCTCGCTCGGCCGCATGGCGCTGACCTTCTATCTGGGGCAGACGCTGTTCGGGCTGTGGCTGTTCTACGGCTTCATGCCGGGCCCGCACTGGTTTGCGAAGACCGGCGCCGTGTGGCTGTTGCCCATCTGGTTCGGCGGCTACGCGCTGCAAGTGGCGCTGGCGGACAGGTGGCTGAAGCACTTCCGCTTCGGCCCCGCGGAATGGCTCTGGCGATGCCTGACATATTGGAAAGTACAAACCTTCCGCGCGCCCGCCTACCCGAGTTGACCTGATGATACGGCATTCGCTGACTCTCGAGCCGAAAGAGAATGAAAGCGCCCACCTTGCCGGAGAAGTTGGCGGCGCATAAGGTCCGCGCCCATGAAAACCATCAACCATCATGCGGCGCTGATCTATGTGATGGTAATTGTCTCTGCTTCCGACGGGGTGATGAGCGATCGGGAACTGCAGGCAATCGGCGATGCCACGAAGAAACTGCCGGTGTTTCGGGGCTTCGAAGAGCATCATCTGCTTCCGGTCGCGCAGGAATGCGCGGCGATGCTCCGTGAGCCAGACTCGCTGAACCCCATTCTGCTGCTTGTCAAAGAGGCTCTGCCGCCGCATCTGCGGGAAACCGCTTATCTCCTGGCCATGGAAATCGCGCTCACCGATTCACGCATTATGTTGGAAGAGTTGCGGGTGCTTGACCTGCTTCGGCATGCGCTCGGCATCGACCGGCTTGTGGCCGCGGCTTTGGAGCGCGCCGCGCGCGCCCGATATCAGGTCTCTGCGGAGGGATGAGGCGGCTCCTTTTGCTCCGGCACGCCAAGGCGGAGCAGGCCAACAAGGACACGCCTGCCGATGCGGAACGTGCGCTTGCCGAACGCGGGCGCAGAGACGCACCGCGTGTCGGCAGCGTGATGCGCGAGAAGGGCTATAAGCCGGATCTTATCCTCTGTTCTCCGTCGCGGCGCACGCGCGAAACCCTTGAGCTGGCAATTTCCGAACTTCGCAGCAGTGCCGGTGCACAGTTTATCGATGGGCTCTATACGGCAAGCGCGCAACGAATTCTGGCGCTTGTCCGGCAGTTGCCCGACGCGGCAAAGCAGCCATTGCTGGTGGGCCACAATCCGGGATTGGAAGACTGTGCCCTGCTCCTGGCATCGCGAGGCTCCGCTTCGCCCCTCCTTCCGACTGCGGACGATTTGGAAGACAAGTTTCCAACCGGTGCGCTAGCGGTTCTCGAGTTTACAATCTTGAATTGGAGAAGCGTCACGCCGCATTCCGGCCGCCTCGTCGACTTTGTCCGCCCGAAAGACCTGCCGTCCGCCTAGTGCGCGCTGCTGCGTTCCGCGAGCGCCAGCTTTCGCCAGCCGAATCCGTTCTCTGGCACGTCATCTCCCATCATGTGCGCCCTGCGCTCTGCGATGAGGCGCCCTCCCATTGCTTCATAAAAGAATCGGGCAGGATTCTTTGCGTGCGCCCACACGATACAGGAAGAGTGGCCGCGTTTGCGCAGCATGGCGAACGCTCCGCGCATCAAAGCGCGGCCGCAGCCGCAGCCATAAAAGGCCGGGTCCACATATAGGGTGTAAATCTCGCTGTCGAAGCCCGCAGCACCATCGCGCGCCGGCCCGAAGCTGGTCATGCCCACCACACCATTCGGGCCATATTCCGCAACCAGCACGGATTCCCGGCCCCGAGCGCGAACGGCCGCACGCCACCGCGCGCTCTGTCCCTTTTCCGTCATCGCGCAAAGCAGGCGGGCGGGCAGAATGCCGGCATAAGTGTCGTGCCAGGACTCGATGTAGACGCGCGCGATCTGCGCCGCGTCTTCTGGTCTTGCTTGCCGGACAGCCACCACCAGTTGGTCCATGGCGGAATGTTGGCTTGCAGACGCTTTCGGGGCAAGTGGCCGGGAAGAAATTTGCTGCGTCACGCAGGCTGCTAACGAACGCGCGCAATTTATTTGCGCGATTTCATTCAGCGGCCATTCAGCCCCGGATAGTACTTTTGCAAAGCCACCGAAGGAGTTACACTGTCTGCAAAATCAGCTGCGTCGCCGGCGACGGCGTTCCGGGCGCGAGCAGCAAAAACTTACGTGGCAACGGGGTGTTGGAACGGCGAGGACCTTCGCGCGAGGCGTGGCGCGGCGGGAGGCTCGGTATGTCATTTGAGTGGAACAAAAGACGCTGGCGAATGATTAGTTCACTATGGAGTGAGACGATCAGCCCGTGCGTGGGGTTCACCTGTCTTGCCATGTCCGTCGAGGGCCACAACATAAGCTGTGGAGGGCGTGCTGGATGTAAAGGAGTCAGGGCTCGATGAGCACGCTGGATGTTTTCGACATTTTTACTCGCGATTACGCGCGCGAGCGGTTCGAGACAATGAGCTTGCGCGACTGGCTTCTGGCCGCGCGGGACGACAAAATGCTCTACGCCAGTCCAGCGGAACGCCTCGTTGCTGCGATCGGCGAGCCGGATCTGGTGGACACGTCGCAGGATCCGCGCCTTGGACGCCTCTTTTTCAACCGAACCATAAAGGTCTATCGCGCTTTCGATGGCTTCTTTGGCATGGAAGATACCATCGAGCGGATTGTCGGTTATTTCAAACATGCGGCGCAAGGCTTGGAAGAGCGGCGGCAGATTCTCTACCTGCTCGGCCCCGTGGGCGGCGGCAAGTCATCGCTTGCCGAGCGGCTCAAGGAGCTGATGGAGACGCACCCTGTTTACGCGCTAAAGGCAGGTGAGCAGATCAGCCCCGTGTTCGAATCGCCGCTCGGACTTTTCCGTTCGCCTGAGCTGATGGATCTGCTCTCCGATAAATACGGGGTCGAGAAGCACCGGCTGACCGGCATCATGAGTCCCTGGGCCGTGAAGCGGCTGGATGATTTCGGCGGAGACATTTCGAAATTCGATGTGGTGAAGCTGTATCCTTCGAAGCTCCGGCAGATCGCGATCGCCAAGACTGAGCCCGGCGACGAAAACAACCAGGACATTTCTTCGCTCGTTGGGAAAGTCGACATCCGGAGGCTCGAGCACTACAGCCAGAATGACCCGGACGCCTACTCCTTCTCCGGCGGATTGTGTCGCGCCAACCAGGGCCTGCTTGAATTCGTGGAGATGTTCAAGGCTCCGATCAAGGTACTCCACCCTCTGCTGACCGCCACGCAAGAAGGGAACTATGTCGGTACCGAAACCCTGGGGCCGATTCCCTTCAACGGCATCATCCTCGCGCACTCCAACGAGGCGGAATGGACCCTCTTCAAGGCGAATCGTAACAACGAAGCGTTCCTGGACCGAATATGCGTGATCACGGTGCCATACTGCCTACGGGTAGCGGAAGAGACGAAGATCTACAAGAAACTGATCCACGCAAGCGAACTTGCGGGAACGCCTTGCGCGCCTGAGACGCTGGAGATTTTGGCCAAATTTTGCGTCATGACGCGGCTCAAAGAGCACGAGAATTCCAATCTGACATCCAAGATGCGGGTCTATGACGGCGAGAAGCTGAAGGACACGGACCCCAAGGCAAAAACATTGCAGGAATACAAGGACGCCGCCGGAATCGAAGAAGGGATGACAGGCATCTCCACGCGCTTTGCCTACAAGACGCTATCCGAGACGTTCAACTACGACGTCAACGAAGTGGCCGCCGACCCCGTGCACCTGATGTACGTGCTGGAACAGTCCATCAAGCGGGAGCAGTATCCCAACGACACCGAGAAGAAGTATCTGGAGTTCATCAAGGCAGAGCTGGCGCCGCGTTACGCGGAGTTTATCGGCAAGGAGATTCAAAAGGCGTATCTCGAATCCTACGGAGAGTATGGTCAGAACCTCTTTGACCGCTACATCGCCTACGCCGACGCATGGATAGAGGATCAGGACTTCAAAGACGCGGATACCGGGCAACTGCTCGATCGCGCGGCGCTGGACGCGGAATTATCCAAGATCGAGAAACCGGCAGGCATCGCCAACCCGAAGGACTTCCGCAATGAAGTCGTGAAGTTTGCGCTCCGGTACCGGGCGCAGAACGAAGGCAAGAACCCAGCCTGGACGGCATACGAGAAAATCCGCAGCGTGATCGAGAAGCGGATGTTCACCCAGGTAGAGGATCTGCTGCCCGTAATCAGTTTCGAATCCAAGAAGGACAACGAAACGGCAACCAAGCACAATGAATTCGTCAAGCGCATGCTGGCGCGTGGATACACGCCACGCCAGGTGCGCCGGCTTGTCGAATGGTACATGCGCGTCAACAAGGCGGGGTGAGGCCCATTCGGGCATGACCCACTTCATCGACCGGCGGCTGAACCCGAAAGGCAAGTCTCTCGCCAATCGCCAGCGATTTCTGCGTCGCGCACGCGCTCAAATCCGGGAGGCGGTGCAGAAATCGCTCAAGGACGCAGCCGTCGCCGATATCCAGAAGGATCGCAAGATCCGGATCTCCACCAAGGGCACGAAGGAGCCGCGATTCCGGCTTGATCCCCGCTCCGGCGGCGAACACGATTTCGTGCTGCCGGGCAATAAGGAGTTCATGCCTGGCGACGAGATCAAGAAACCGAAGAGCGCCGATGGCGGGCAAAGCGGCAAGCAAGCCGCGGACTATGCGGAAGCTGAGGATGATTTCGAATTCACCATGACGCAGGAGGAGATCCTCGACATCTTCTTCGAGGATCTCGAGCTGCCGAACCTCGTCCGCACAACGCTAACGGAAACGCCAAGCAAGACTTGGAAGCGCGCCGGCATCACGACCGCTGGTTCCCCCACGCAAATCAACCTCATCCGCACCATGCGCAATTCCTTCGGCCGCCGGCTGGCGCTCCAGCGTCCGCGGTTGACAGACGTGGAGGCGCTGCAAGCACAGCTCGACGCGTTGGAAACCCAGGCGCCGCAGACTGAGGACACACGGGCGAAGATTGGCGCCCTAAAGACCGAATTGGCAAAGCTGGAGGCCAAGCGCCAATGGGTCGCCTTCGTGGATCCCATAGACATCCGGTTCAATGCCTTTGCCGAACAACCGGTGCCGGCCAGCCGGGCGGTGATGTTCTGCCTCATGGATGTCTCGGGCTCAATGGGCGAGCGCGAAAAGGATTTGGCCAAGCGCTTCTACATGCTGCTGCACCTTTTCCTGAAACGCCGCTACGACAGGGTTGACATCGTGTTCATCCGGCACACCCACGATGCGCAAGAGGTGGACGAGCAGGAGTTCTTCTACTCGCGGCTGTCCGGCGGCACGATTGTTTCCACCGCGCTGGAAAAGATGCTGGAGATTCAGCGGGAGCGCTACGCCACTGCGGACTGGAACATCTATGCGGCACAGGCTTCCGACGGCTACACGCAATCCGGGGATGCGCGCCGTTGCGTTGAGATGTTGAACGACGACATCATGCCGCTCTGCCAGTATTACGCCTACATCGAGATCTTGGACGAGCGCGAGATGGAGGTGTTCGCCAGCGAAGATTCCGGTGCCGAATTGTGGCGGGCATACCGGACCGTTGCGGCAGGGTGGCAAAACTTCGCCACGAAGCGCATCTCGAAGCCGGGCGACATCTTCCCGGTCTTCCGCGAGCTATTCCGTAAAACGGAGAGTGCCGCGTGACGATGCCCGAGAAGGCCACGCTGCTGTTCAGCGAAGCCGAATGGGACTTCGCCACCCTCGACCGCGCGCTGAAGGTGATCGAGGAGATCGCCGTCAACGAACTGAAGCTCGACGTCTATCCCAACCAGATCGAGGTGATTTCCTCCGAACAGATGCTGGATGCTTATTCCTCGCTTGCCATGCCGCTCATGTACAACCACTGGAGCTTCGGAAAGCTGTTCGCCCGCGAGGAGACGCTGTACCGTGCCGGCTATACGGCGCTCGCCTACGAAATCGTCATCAATTCCAGCCCCTGCATCTCGTACCTGCTGGAAGAGAATTCGATGACGATGCAGGCGCTCGTAATCGCGCACGCGGCCTTCGGCCACAACCATTTCTTCAAGAACAACTACCTCTTCCGGCAATGGACGAATGCGGGGGGCATTCTCGATTATCTGGCCTTCGCCAAAGGCTACATCGCCGCCTGCGAAGAGCGCTACGGCCGCGGCGACGTCGAAGCGGTCCTTGATTCCGCGCACGCGCTGATGGACCAGGGCGTGTTCCGCTATAGCCGCCCGCCCCGGCCGTCCCGCGAGCGCATGATGGAGAAACATCGCAAGCGCCGCGAATATGAAGAGGAAGCATACAGCGAACTCTGGCGCACATTGCCCGCCGGCATCGAGCCGCCCTTAGCGCCGCCGATTCCTGATCCAGAGGACGATGGGGGCGACATGAAGCTGCCGGAGGAGAATATCCTCTACTTCCTCGAGAAGCACTCGCCGTCGCTGAAGGCATGGCAGCGGGAGACTCTGCGCATCGTGCGCACACTCGCGCAGTACTTCTATCCCCAGAAGCAGACGAAGGTGATGAACGAGGGCTGCGCCACCTTCGTCCACCACGCTATCATGAACAGGCTCTACGATAAGGGCCTGATCGGCGAAGGCTCCTTGCTCGAATTCCTGCACAGCCACACCAGCGTGGTATTCCAGCCGGAGTTCGACGACCGGCGCTACAACGGCATCAACCCGTATGCGCTGGGGTACGGCATGATGGCCGACATCAAGCGCATCTGCGAGGAGCCCACAGCGGAAGACCGCGATTGGTTCCCCGCCTTCGCCGGCAACACCGATTACATGGCGATCTTGCGCGAGGCGTGGGCGAACTACCGCGACGAAAGCTTCATCGAGCAGTTCCTCTCCCCCAAACTGATGCGCGACTTCCGCCTCTTCGCGCTGTACGACCGCGCTGCGGAGCCCACCTACAAAGTCTCCGCCATCCACAACGAGAGCGGATATCGCGCGGTGCGCTCACAACTCGCCCGCCAATACGACATCGGCATTGCCGAGCCCAACATCCAGGTCGTGGACGCCGATCTGAAAGGCGGCCGCCGCCTTCTCCTCCAGCACCGCATGCACCGGGGCGTGCCGCTGCACGAAAAGACGAAGCACGCCGTGCTCGCCCATGTCGAGCGGCTGTGGGGGCATGAGGTCGATCTCGAAGAGGTCGACGCCGGAGCCTAAGCCTACCCGTGCTTCTCCGCCTGCGTGACCGCAGTGCCGGATGGCGGCGACCAGTAGCCGGAGTAAATCATGGCGCCGGCGGCAATCGCGAGCAGCGCGAGCCCCGCGATGGCGGCAACGATCTTGGGAACGCCCTCGTCCTTGTCGATCATTTCGGCGGCGTGAACAGGATGATCCATGGCTCTATCCTCCCCCGGGATTGCCAGGCAGCCCATCTGGGCCGCCACGCTGGCGGTGCCCGGGACTCAACGTGAACATCATACGCCGAACGCCCCCGGGATAAAGCGGAAAGTTCACGCCGCCGTGAACCCGCGCCCCCGCCGGGTTAAGAGACGTGACCGGGGTGGGCCGCCACCACCACCTGCTGGGCGGGCGCTTGCGCCGAGGCCTGCGCCGCGGGCGGTGACGCTCCGGTCCAGAGGGACGCCAGCAGCAGGAACACCGCGCCGGCGATCACGCCCAGGTTCAACACCTCTTCGCCAAAGAACGAGCTGCCGCGGTAATCGGGGACAAACATGGTCTTCTCCGTTGGGCCGGCGGGGACGCAAAGACGCCGCGCTGCACCGGCCAGCGAGAGGTAAGACCACAAATTGGTATAACAAATGTTGCCGGACCGGCGCTGCCATGCGCCCCGCGAATGGAATAACGGCTGAACTGTGCTTGAATTCCGGACGTTTTGCCCTAGCGCGAACTTCATAATACCGTCCCATCACTGAGGCTTCGGGCAGCAGCCGCTGACTGGAGCCGCTTCCCAAGCGCTCCAGCTGTAGTACCCGCCAAGTGGGATTCCCCAACATCTTGATCTTCGTTTTCGTGGAAATCGCGT
>JAFAVP010000265.1 GCA_019242395.1 Alphaproteobacteria bacterium
CCAGCCGCTTGGTCGCCGGATCGAGCGACGGCGGCTTGGTGACCGCCCACGATTTATAGACACCGTCCAGCTCCAGCCGCAGGTCGAAGTGCAGCCTCGTGGCGGCATGGCGCTGGATGACGAAGCGCCGTTTCTTGCGCGCGCTCTTGCCAATGCGGCCCGGCGGCTCCGGCGTGACGGCGAAGTCGCGCTTCTTGTTGTAGAGCGTAAGTCTCGACACAACCGGTCTTTAGCCGATCCGCCCCATCAAAACGAGTATGAGGATGACGATCAACACGACGCCGAGCAAGCCGCTGGGATAGTAGCCCCAGCCGCGGCTGTAGGGCCAGCTTGGCCAGGCGCCGAGCAGAAGCAGGATCAGAACGATAATGAGGACGGTGCCAAGCATGAAGTTCCCCGTGTGGTGTGCGGGAAGAAAACTTTTGACAGGATAAGAGGTTCCCGCCGCTTAGTGCGGCTCGGCGAGGCTCAAAGGCGCCGGAGCGGGAATTGACTTAGGGATGAGCAGCGGACGCCGCTCGACCATAGCACGCGCGCTGCCGCTCTCCCGCGCGGAACGCTCAGTCGGCTGAGGAGCGGGCGGCCTGCTCAGCGGCGCCAGCTCATAGCCGGACAGCGCGCTCAGGAAGCGCTCGCCCCAATGCCGGATGTCGTTGTCGAGCAAGGCTTGGTAGAGCCGGCGGTGCCGCTCGATGCGCTCGGCCAGCGGCATCTCCAGCGCACGGCAAATGGCCGTACCCACGGCCTCGGTGTCGTAGGGGTTTACGGTGATCGCGTCCCGGAACTCGGCGGCGGCGCCAGCGAAGCGGGACAGGATCAGCACGCCAGGATCGGCCGGATCCTGCGCTGCCACGTATTCCTTCGCCACCAGATTCATGCCGTCGCGCAGCGGCGTGACGATGCCGACCCGCGCAGCCCGGTACAGCCCCGCGAGAGCGGTGCGCGTGTAGGCCTTGTTCACATAGCGCAAAGGCGTCCACGCAACATCCCCATAAGTGCCGTTGATGCGGCCGGCCGCGGTGTCGATCTCGCGCTCCATCTGCGCATATTCGTGGATGGAAGAGCGGCTCTTGGGCGTGATCTGCATGAAGGTCACCTGCCCGTGCCACTGAGGGCTGGCCATCAGGAAGCGCTCGAATCCGTCCAGCCGGAGGGTGATACCCTTGGTGTAATCCAGCCGGTCCACGCCGATCATCATCGCGCCAGGGACGCTTTCGCGCACTTTGCGCACGAAGTCCGAGCGGACGGCGCGCCGGGCGCGGCGGTTGAACTCGCGGCCTTCGATGCCGACCGGGAATGTGCCCACCCGCATAGTCCGATCATCGACGCCGATGCGCCGCGGAATATGGGCCGGCATGCCGCACTCGCTCGCAAGATACCGGGCGAAGTTCTGCGAATCGCCATCCGTCTGAAAGCCGACCAGATCGTAATGCAGCAGGGCCGGGATCAGGCGCTCGTGGTTCGGCATCGCCGTGAGGATTTCGGGCGGCGGCATGGGGATGTGCAGGAAAAAGCCGATGCGGTTGTGCCTGCCGCGCTCCCGCAAGGCCTTTGCGAGCGGCAGCAGGTGGTAATCGTGGACCCAGACGAGGTCGTCGGGTTCCAGCACCTTGTCCAGTTCCGCGGCGAAATGGTCGTTGACCCGGAGATAGCCGCTCAGTTCACGGCGGGTGAATTCCGCCAGATCGAGCCGGTAATGCAGGATGGGCCACAGCACGCGGTTGGCGAAGCCGTTGTAGTATTCCTCGTAATCTTCTTCGCTGAGATCGGTGACAATGTAGGTGACGCCCTTCGCGGCGATCGTCCGCGTTTGCGTTTCGCCTTTCGGCTTCACCTCGCCGCTCCAACCGAGCCAGACGCATTCGTGACGCTTTAGTGTCGCCTTAAGCGCCACCTCCAACCCGCCGGCATGCACGCCGCGGTCGGGGTTGGGGACTGCAACGCGGTTGGAAATGATGAAAACGCGCGCCACGCATTGCCCTCCGGAGTGCGCAGCGAGGAACGCTTCTGAGGCTCAGAAGCGCCGGTGTTGGGTCCCCGGCAGCCCAACGATCCTCACCCGCCCAGATAAAACGAAGGGAGCACAGGGAAGTTCCTGAACGGGAACCCTCAAATGAGATAAATCAATCCGGCGCCTGCGGCGCGATAGCCGCGAGCCAGTGGCGCAGTTGCGCAGGGCGTTCGATCATGCCGGTTGCGCCTGGCAGCAGCCGCCCGACCGAAACGCCGGTGCCGCCGAACTCCGGCAGCACCGCCAAAGCATCTTCATCGGTCACATCATCGCCGAAGAACAGCGGCCGCCGGCCCGCAAAGGGCGGATGCTCCATCAGGGCACGCAAGCCGGTGCCCTTGTTGAAGCCCCGCCGCTTCACCTCCACCACCGCCTTGCCGCAGAGCACGCGAAGATTCTCCTGAAGCTTGCCCACACGATCGTTCACCAAGCCGATCAGCAGATCTTCCGCTTCCGGGGCCAGCCGGTAATGGATGGCCATGGTGTAGACCTTGTCCTCGATGCGGATGCGCGGATCGACCTTGGCGATTTCCGCGAAGGCGGCTTTCTCCACCGCAGTCATAGCCTGCGCGCAGTGTTTCACCGCACCATCGGGCGCGGGCCGTACTTCCGCGCCGTGCGCCCCGGCTGCGGCGAATTTCACCGGCGCAAAGAGCTGATCGATGGCGCCAAGCGTCCTGCCGCTGAGAAGCGCCAGTGCGCCAGAGAGCTTGTCGCGCAGGCGAACCAGATCGATCTTCAGGGATTCCGGAACAACCACCGCTTCCGGGGTCGGCGCGATATCGATGAGGGTACCGTCGATGTCCAGGAACAGGGCATCGCCACCAAGATCCAGTTGAGGAAATTGTCCAGTGGAGTCGTCGGCCGGTGAAATCTCTTCTGTACCCATTGGCGTCATGCGGTTCTCATGGGCTCCGAAAGTTCACGGCGCAGAATAAACCGCGGGCCCTAATGCACACGTTGCACAGGCCGCCTTCGTTTTCGCTTGACCGGGCTGCGGGTTTTCTTCGGCGCCGTTGCGTGCAGCAGGTTGAGCGTCGAATTGACCAGCGCCACATGCGAGAACGCCTGCGGGAAGTTGCCCAGCATGCGTTTGGCGCGCGGATCGTATTCTTCGGCGAGCAGTCCGACGTCGTTGCACAGGCGCAGCAAGCGTTCGAGCAGGCGTGTGGCTTCGGGAATGCGTCCCTGGAGGACGTAGTTGTCGACCAGCCAGAAGCTGCACGCAAGGAATGCGCCCTCGCCGGCTGGCAATCCATCGACTCCGGATTCGCTCTCGTAACGCAGCACAAGTCCGTCGACCAGCAGCCGCTTTTCGATTTCCCGAACGGTGTTGCGCATCCTCCGGTCTTTGGCGGGGAGAAACCCGACGATTGCCAACAGAAGCAAACTGGCATCCATCCTGTCGGAGCCATAGCTCTGCACGAAGCAATTTCTCTCAGGGTCGACGCCGTGCAGGCACACATGCGCATGGATTTGATCGGCGACCTTCTTCCAGTGCGCCCGGCGGCGCTTGTCGATGTTGGGACTTCGCGCCGCGCGGTCGAAGGCGACCCAGGCCATCGCCTTTGAGTGAGTAAAGTGCTGGGGCGCGCCACGGATTTCCCAGATGCCTTCGTCCGGATTGCGCCAGATTTTTTCCAGATGCTGCAGGAACACTTCACGGATTTCCCCGCGTCGCGGCACCGGGGGGAGGCCGCCTTTGCTGGCCTGGGCCATGGTGTCGGCAAGCTCGCCATAGATATCGAGCTGCAGCTGCAGCGCCGCGGCATTGCCCACGCGCACGGGCGCCGAGTTCTCGTAGCCGGGCAACCACTCGATTTCCCACTCGTCCAGCCGCCGCTCGCCGGCAACTCCGTACATCGTTTGGATCTGATCCGGGCTGCCGGCGATGGATCGCACCAGCCAGTGCTGCCATGCCATTGCCTCATCGAGATAGCCGGCATTCATGAAGGCGAGCAGGGTGAAGGTCGCGTCGCGCAGCCAACAGTAGCGATAGTCCCAGTTGCGCGGTCCGCCGATCTGTTCGGGCAGGGATGTCGTCGCGGCCGCGACGATGCCGCCGGTGGGGCGATAGCTGAGTGCCTTCAACGTGAGAAGCGAGCGCTGGACCTGCTTGCTCCATTTGCCATCGAACTCGGCGCGGCCGCTCCAGTCCTTCCAGTGCTTTTCCGTCGCCGCGAGCGCCACTTCCACATCGACCGGCAGCGGCAGCGGCATGTGCGATGGCACATACGTCATGACGAAGGGCACCGCCTCGCCCTTCCGCACCGTGAATTCGCCGACGGTGCGCATGTCCCGCCCTTTCAGCGGAACCGGGGTGCGAAGGACCAGCATGCTCGGTCCGGCCGTGGCCGTCAGCGTCGTCTCGTCGTGGCGATTCACCCACGGGACGGAGACGCCATAATCGAACCGGATCACGAGATCGGTGGTCATCCGCACCATCCCTTCGTTGCCGATGACGAGGCGCACGACCGCGGAATGAGGTTCCTCGACCGGCATGAAATCCACCAGCGTGGCTTTTCCGGTCTTGGTGGTGAAAGTGGTTTCCAGGATGAGCGTGCCGGACCGGTAACGGCGGCGGACTTTCGCGTCCGCCTTCGGGGCGATCAGCCAGCGGCCGTTCTCCGATTTGCCCAAGAGCGAGGCGAAGCATGCGCTCGAATCGAAGCGGGGGAAGCACAGCCAGTCGATGGAGCCATCCTTGCCGACGAGTGCCGCCGTCCGCATGTCCCCAATCATGGCGTAGTCTTCAATGCGACCCGCCATGGTTAAGCGCTGCCGTTTGTCTGAAGCTCGCTCGCCGCCGCCCGATCGAGAAACCAGACGATCTCGCCCTGCGGGCGCACCCGCGATGCTGGCAGCGAATCGTCACCGCTGATCACGCGCCGCACGATCTCGGCCTTATCTGCGCCGGCGACGAGAAAGGCGACAGCGCGGCTCGATTCGAGTGCGGGATAGGTCAGCGTTATGCGCGGCACGTCATGGCCCGCTGCCGCCACGACCCAATGCGCCGCCTCCTCCAGCGCAGGCGCGCCGGGAAAGAGGGACGCTGTGTGCCCGTCATCGCCAAGCCCCAACAGCACGAGATCGAACAAGGGCCGCTCCGGAGAGAGGAACTCCGCGCCGTACACATTCTTGAGCAACAGCTCGTAGCGGCGGGCTGCGGGATCGGGCTCCCCGTCCGTCACGATGGGATGGATATTGTCGATGAGCACCGGCGCGCGCGCCAGCAGCGTTTCCCGCGCCATGCGGTAGTTGCTGCGAGGATCGCCGTGGGGGACGAAGCGCTCGTCGCCCCAGAACAATTCGACCCGATCCCATTCAATGCGGTCGCGGTACTCCGACCCCAACACCTCGTACAGCAGCCGGGGCGTGTTGCCGCCGGAAAGCGCCATCCGGAAAACGTCCGATGTCGCGGCGATGCGCTCCGCAATCCACGCCGCCATGCTTTCTGCGACGCTCTGCGGGTCCGGCAGGACTTCGATCTGCGGCTTCGGCATCTTTATCGAACTGACCGCCAGCTATTACCATCGCGCTGGATGAGTTCATCGGCGCATTTGGGCCCGGCGCTACCGGACGCATAATTCGGGAAATCCTTCGGCGGCTCTTTCCCCCACGCATCCAGCACCGGCTGCACCACAGCCCACGCCGCCTCCACCTGATCGGCGCGCTGGAACAGAGTCTGGTCGCCGGCGAAGCAATCGTAGAGCAAGGTCTCGTAGCCGACTGCCGGCGGCTGGTTGAACCAGTCCGAGTACTTAAAATCCATGGCCACGCTTTCGATGTGCATCTCCGTGCCCGGCCGCTTTGCGTTGAAGCGCAGGCGGATGCCTTCCTCCGGCTGGATTTGCAGAATCAGCCAATCGGGGCCGAGCGTGCCGCCGGGCGTATCGCGAAACAGCGCCAGCGGCGCGTGCTTGAAGTGGATGGCGATTTCCGTCCAGCGGTCCGGCAGGCGCTTTCCGGTGCGCAGATAGAAGGGCACGCCTGCCCAGCGCCAATTGTCGATATTGAGGCGCAGCGCCACATAGGTTTCCACGCCGGAATTCTGGTCGACGTTTGCTTCCTCGCGATAGCCGGCCACTTTCTGCTTGCCGATCTCACCGGGGCCGTATTGTCCGCGCACCGCATCCTTGGGCGTGAGCGGATGCACCGCCTTGAACACATCCGCCTTCTTGGTGCGGATTTCATCGGCATCGAACGACGCCGGCGGCTCCATGGCCGTCATGGCGACCAGCTGGAACAGGTGATTGGGCACCATGTCGCGCAATGCGCCGGTTTGCTCGTAGAATTTTCCCCGCGTGCCGATGCCGATGGATTCCGCCACCGTGATCTGCACATGGTCTATGCGGTCACGATTCCAGATGGGCTCGAACAGGCCGTTGGCGAAGCGCAGCGCCATGATGTTCTGCACGGTCTCTTTGCCGAGGAAGTGATCGATGCGGTAGATCTGGTCCTCCCGCAGCACCTTGAGGATGCGCGCATTCAGCGCTTTGGCGGACGGCAGATCGTGGCCGAAGGGCTTTTCGATCACCACCCGCCGCCAGCCCTGATCTTCCTTGGCGAGCCCGGACTTGCCGAGCATGTCGACGATGGGGCCGAAGAAGCGGTCGGCGGCGGCGAGATAGAAGACGGCGTTGCCTTCGAGCTGCTGCCTGTCATTCAGCTGCTGCAGGCATTCGCGCACGTTCGCGTAGGTTTCATCCTTCAGGAAATCGCCTGCGATGTAGCTCATCTTGGACGCAAGCTCGCCCCAGACTTTTTCGTCGATCTCCTTGGCTTCGAACTCGCCCTTGCCGGACTTCACCGTCTCTTCCAGAAAGTCATGCAGTCCGTTTCGCCAATCGTCGGTGGTGCGCTCGTTGTGATCGACACCTACGATCGCAAATCGCTCCGGCAGCAGGTTTTGTTTCGCCAGATTGTAGAGCGCCGGCGTGATCAGCCGCTTGGTGAGATCGCCGCCGGCGCCGAAAATGACGAGCGCGCAGCAGGTGGCGCAGCGTTGGCGAGCGGATGCCATCAGCGCGGCCCCACAGGCGGACCTTCCGCCGTTCCTTTCACGACTGGGCTCTCTACATGCCCGCCGAACTGGTTGCGCATGGCGGACAGCAGGCGGTTGGCGAAATCGTGCTGCACGCGCGAGGCGAAGCGGGCATAGAGCGACGCGGTGATGACCGTCGCGGCCACGGCTTCTTCCACCGCGGCATTGACCGTCCAGCGGCCTTCGCCGGAATCCTGCACATAGCCTTCGAAGTGGTCGAGTTCCGGACTTTGCGCCAGCGCAATGGCGGTCAGATCGAGCAGCCAGGAGGAAATCACGCTGCCGCGCCGCCACACTTCTGCGATATCCACAAGGTTAAGATCGAAGCGTTCGTCTTCCGGCAGGTTTTCGTGCTTGCGGCCGCGCAAGATATCGAAGCCCTCCGCATACGCCTGCATCAAGCCGTACTCGATGCCGTTGTGCACCATCTTGACGAAGTGGCCGGCGCCGTTGCCGCCGGCGTGGATGTAGCCTCTCTCCGCCCGGGGATCGCGGCCCTCGCGCTTCGGGGTACGCGCGATTTCCCCCAGGCCCGGCGCCAACGCGTCGAAAATGGGATCGAGCCGGTCGACGATCTCCTTTTCACCGCCGATCATCATGCAGTAGCCGCGTTCCGGGCCCCAGATGCCGCCAGAGGTTCCGACGTCCACATAGTGAATGCCTTTAGCGCGTAGCGTCTTCGCGCGGCGGACATCGTCCTTGAAGAAGGTGTTGCCGCCGTCGATCAGCACATCGCCCTTCTCCACGATGTCGCTTAAAGCGACCAGCGTGGATTCCGTCGGATCCCCGGCCGGAAGCATCACCCACACGGCACGCGGTGCTTTCAGTTGTTGCACGAGTTCCTGCAGACTGTGGGCCGGCGTGGCGTGTTCCTTTGCCAGCTGATCCACCGTGTCCGCATTGCGGTCGTACACCACGACCTCGTGCCCGTGCGCCATCAGCCGGCGCGCGATGTTTCCCCCCATCCGCCCCAGACCGACAATTCCAAGCTGCATGATGAGACCTATTGCAGGGCTTCTTCGAAGGCTTCTCGCAAGGTGGCGAGACCGCTTTCCGCGTCTTTCAGGTGCACTCGTAACGCGCGGCGGCCCCGCTCGTTCAGCACGGAGAGGTCGCCGAGCGCCTGCGCCTTTTCAACCAGTGCAAAACTGGCCTTGCGCCCGGGGATGCTCAGGTCATCGGGATGATCGCAGGTGATCTCGATGAAGACGCCGGAGTTCGGCCCGCCCTTGTAGGCTTGACCGGTGGAATGGAGGTAGCGCGGCCCGAATTCCAGGCAGGTGGCGATGCGCTTCGCGTCGCGCACGCTGTGGCGGATATCCTCCAGCGGCTTCCGGTTCTGCTCATTGTGCTGGAGGAATGCCAGCAAAGCGAAATAGTCGCCTTCATGTATGCTGCCGAGATGCGCTTTCATGGTTTGCGCAAGCGTATTGGCGCCGCGCAGCACGACCGCACTGTTGCCGCTGGCGTAAACCGCAATGCCATTGTGCGAGAACACCGGCTTTTCTTCGCTGGCGCCGCCGTTCTTCTCGTATTGGGCGGTGAGATCGCGCGCCTTCACCTTGGCCGCTTCAACATCCGGCTGATCGAACGGGTTGATACCGATCACCGCGCCTGCCATGGCGATGGCCAGTTCGAAGAGGAAGAAGGCCTGACCTAGCTGATACCTGTCATTCAGCTGCACGCGAATGATGGGGTGACCTGCGTTGGCCAGCGCGCCCAGCTTTCCATCGCTCCGATCTGAACCCGCCAATCCGATCTGCACGAACACCCGATCGTTGCCGTAAACCGAGGGATCGCCGAGCGGTTCGCTGTCGACTGGAATGAGACCCTTGCCCTGCTTGCCGGTGGACTCCGCAATCAACTGCTCCAGCCACAGGCCGACGCTGGCGAGTTCCGACGCGGCGACGATGGTGATTTTGTCTCGCTTGAATTGCGTGGCAAGTACACCGAAGGCAATTCCCAGCTTCACGCCCAAATTCGCTGCAAGCGGTACGAAGTCGTCGGACGCGCGGATGAAATCCTGAGTCGCCTTACACAGCCGTTGAACATCGAGACCCATCGCCGCGCCGGGAATCAGGCCGAATTTCGACAACACCGAATAGCGGCCGCCGATTTCCGGATCGCCGTGGAAGACGAAGGCAAAGCCCTTTTCGTTCGCGTGCTTCTCCAGCTGTGAGCCGGGATCGGTGATGGCGATGAACCGCTTCTCTGCGCCCGCGCCGCTCTTTGCGAAGAAGTAATCCATCAGGATGTTCGGCTCGAGCGTGGTGCCTGACTTGGAGGAGACGATGAAGCAGGTTTTCGCAATGTCGACGGCGTTTTCCACACTGCGAATTTGCTCCGGGTCGGTGGAATCCAGCACGTGGAGCTTGGCGAAACCGTTTTCGGCCCCGAACACGTCGTTCAGCACCTCCGCACCCAGGCTGGAGCCGCCCATGCCGAGCAGCACCGCATCCGTGAAGCCGTTCTCCCTCACCCAGCGCTGGAAGGAGTCATAGGTCTGCTTGTCGGCGGATTCGCGCTCGGTGATGTCCAGCCAGCCGAGCCACTTACTCTCGTCTTTACCCGTCCACAGCGACTTGTCCTTCGCCCACAGCCGTCGCGCATCGGCGCTGGCGGTGCGCTTCTTCAGCTCGGCGGAAACAGCTTCCTCCGCACTGCCAAGCTGGAAATCGATGCTCAGAAGTCTGCTGCTGAGAATCGTTGCCCGTTTCTCCGCCAGCGCGCCGTACAGCTTGTCGGCGGCATCGGCGAACAGCTGCACGCCTTCATCCACCAGCTCCGCCGTGATCGCATCGAGCGAGATGCCCGAGCGGTGCAAATCCTCCAGCTGCCGAATGGATTCCGGAATGTCCTCTTCGATGGTGCTGCGAGGCTCGCCGTGATCGCGGAACGCCTCCAGCGTCTCCTGCGGCAGCGTGTTCACCGTGTCATCGCCGATCAGCGAATCCACATACAGCACATCGGAGTACGCCTTGTTTTTGGTGCCGGTGGAAGCCCACAGCAACCGCTGCGGACGTGCGCCGCGCGCCGCCAGCGCCTCCCACCGCGGCCCGGAGAAAATCTCCTTGTACATCTGGTAAGCAAGTTTCGCGTTGGCCACCGCGATTTTGCCGCGCAAGTCGGCAAGCGATGGATCGCCGTCTTTTTTCAGCTTCTCGTCGATGGCGTTGTCGACCTTTGTGTCGATGCGGCTGACGAAGAAACTCGCGACGCTCGCGATCCGGCTGAGGTCTTCATCCTTCGGCCGCATCTCCAGGCCTTCGATGTAGGCGTGCGCTACCTGCTGGTAGACATCGCGCGAGAACAGAAGCGTGATGTTGATGTTGAGCCCTGCGCCCAGCAGATCGCGGATGGCCGGCAAGCCTTCGCGGGTGGCAGGCACCTTGATCATTAAATTGGGCCGCTTCACTTCGGCCCAAAGCGACTTCGCCTCCGCCACCGTTTCCTCGTAGCTCTTGGCGATGTAGGGCGACACTTCCAGGCTGATAAAACCGTCCGCGCCGTTCAGCCGCTCATAGATCGGGCGAAACGCATCGGCGGCGCGCTGGATGTCGGCGACCGCCAGTTCGCGGAAGATGGCGCCGACGCCGCAGCCTTCTTCGGCAAGCTTGCGAATGTCATCGTCGTAGGCGCTGCCGTGCGCAAAGGCCTTTTCGAAGATGGAGGGATTGGAGGTCATGCCCTTGAGGCCATCCTCCGCGATCATGCGCCTGAATTCGCCGCCCGCCAGGAACTCGCGGCTCAGGAAATCGAGCCAGACCGATTGACCAAGCTTTTCGAGTTCCTTCAGCCGATTCATGCGCGTGCCTTTGCCACCTGCCCGCGCGCGGCCTCAGCCACCGCGGCTGCGGTGATGCCAAATTTCTTGTAGACGTCCGTGTACGGACCGGAGGCGCCGAAGCTGTGCATGCCGATGGTTGCGCCGGTCAGGCCGACATACCGCTCCCATCCCAAAGTTGCGCCGGCTTCCACAGAGACACGCGCGAGGATGTCCGGCGGCAGCACGGCGTTGCGGTATTTCTCATCCTGCGCTTCGAACAGTTCCCAGCACGGCATGGAAACCACGCGCGCGCCGATGTTTTCTTTCGCCAACGCCGCTTGCGCCTGCAGACAGAGTGGAACCTCGCTGCCGGTCCCGATCAGGACGACATCCACCTTGCCTTCGGGCGGATCGGACAGGATGTAGGCGCCGCGCGAGAGGCCATCAGCCGGATTATATTTATTGCGATCCAGTGTGGGCAGCTTCTGCCGCGACAGCGCAAAGCACACCGGCCGGTCCTTCTGCTCCATGGCAACGCGCCAGGCCTCCGCCGTTTCGTTCGCGTCGCAGGGGCGGATCACCAGCATGTTCGGCGTGGCCCGCAAGGTCATCAGCTGCTCGATGGGCTGGTGCGTAGGGCCGTCTTCCCCAAGACCGATGGAATCGTGGGTGTAAACCCAGATGCTCGGAATGTGCGACAGCGCGGCGATACGCACCGCGGGCTTCATGTAGTCGCTGAAGATGAGGAAGGTGGCGCCGTAGCTGCGCAAATCCGACATTGTCATGCCGTTGACGATGCAGCCCATCGCATGTTCGCGGATGCCGAAGTGGAAATTGCAGCCGGTGCTTTCGGCTTCGAAGGCATCCTTGTTCTTGATCAGCGTTTTGGTGGACGGCGCCAGATCGGCCGCGCCGCCGGCCAGCCATGGCATGTTCGCCGCAATCGCGTTCAGCACCTGCCCGCCGGCTTCGCGGGTGGCCTGACCCTTTTCATCGGCCGGGAACGACGGAATATCCTTGGCCCAACCCGGGGGCAGTTCGCGGAAGCGCATAAAGTCGAGTTGCTCGGCCAAATCCCCCTGCTCGCGCTGGTAGCGCTCCCACAACGCATTCCACTGCGCGTGCAACTCCCCGCCGCGCTTGCCGAGGCTGCCGGACACGTGCTCGCGCACGCCATCCGGCACGAGGAAGGTGGGTTCCAGCGGCCAGTCATACGCCTTCTTGGCACCGCGAATGTCCTTCTCGCCCAGCGGTTCGCCATGGGCTGTGGCCGTATCCTGCTTCTCCGGCGCGCCATAGCCGATATGGCTGCGCACGATGATGAGCGTCGGTCCCTGTTTCGTGTCCTCGAACACCGAGAGCGCGCGGCTCAGCGCGCCGGTGTCGTTGGCATCTGCCACATGCTGCACATTCCAGCCATAGGCGGCGAAGCGCTCGGCGACATTCTCCGTGAAGGCGAGTTGCGTGTCTCCTTCGATAGAGATGTGGTTCTGGTCGTAGATCCAGCAGAGGTTGGAGAGCTTCCAGTGCCCGGCCAGAGACGCCGCTTCGTTTGAAACGCCTTCCATCATGTCGCCATCGCTGCAGATGGCGAACACGCGATAATTGAACAGCTCCAGCCCATCTCGGTTGAAGTGATGCGCCTTCCAGCGCGCCGCCGCCGCCATGCCGACGCTCATGCCGCAGCCCTGTCCCAGGGGACCCGTCGTCACCTCCACGCCAGGGGTGTGCCAGTATTCGGGATGGCCGGGCGTGCGGCTGTCGATCTGGCGGAAGTTCTTGATGTCATCGAGCGTGAGCCCCTCGCCGTCCGGCTCCCGCACATTCGCGAGGAACAGCATCGAATAGAGCAGCATCGACGCATGACCGGCGGACAGCAGGAAACGGTCGCGATTCTGCCAGCGCGCATCCGCCGGATCGTAGCGCATATGCCGCATGAAAAGCGTGTAGATCACCGGCGCCAACGCCATGGGCGTGCCGGGATGGCCGGAATTCGCCTTCTCCACCGCGTCCATGGAAAGAGTGCGGATGGTGTCGATGGCGAGCTTGTCGATGCGGTTCAAGGGCGTCTTCCTTCGACGTGACGGCGCAAATACGCGCAAGGCCCGCCTGAGACTGGAACGCCCCTGATTATCCCATAGTTCCTGCGGCTTGAAGGGCCGGAATGTGACGGGCCTGTGAACTGGCTGAAAGGGATCGTGGGTACGCGCCTATACCGCCGCGTGGGTCAATTCGCGAATCTTGCGGGCGTGAACCACCGCAGCCTTGGCGCCCGCGTTGTGGGTGAACATGGCGAGGTTCTCCACCTCGTCATCCATAACAGGGGACAGCGCCAGGTCGCTGTAAGCGAGGCTGCGCGGATCCTTGTCTACGCGCGCGCAGATGCGGCGGATACGCCAGGCTTCGCGCGCGATTCGCGCATGCTTGCGCAGGAACTCGGCAGCGAATTTCGGATAGAACACAAAGGCGGGTTCCAGCGGCAGTTCCGGCCGCCGCTCGTGCCGGTTCTTAAAGCGCAGAATTCCGCCTTGCAGCGGATGCACCCGCTCCACGCGCAAGGACGCAGCGAACCACAGCACGATCACCATCAGCCGGTAGATGTCGATGCCGCTGGCCTTGGCGCGGCGGAAGATCGTCTCGATATGTTCCGGCGTGTAGTAGAGCTGCCAGGCATCCCAGTAGATCTTCTCCCACTCGGCCTTGCTCATTTTCGGATGCGCGGTGACGGCATGCTCCAGATCGTACTTGTTGAGATCTGGATCCATGGCGATACCCTTGGTCCACAGCGACTTGTGGTCTTCGGAACCGGGCAGCGGCGTGAGGAAGAAAAACTCCAAAATGTCGAGCGGCAATTCCTTCTTGATGATCTCGATATCGGCGGCGATGGATTCGCAGGTGTCGCCGGGGAAGCCGAGGATGTATCCCGCGTAGGTCCAGATGCCGGCCGCTTTCCACGCCTGCAGCATTTTGCGGTACTCGGTGATCTTGTTCTGGCGCTTCTTCGCCACCATCAGATTGTCGGGGTTGATATTCTCCAGCCCGATAAAGATGCGGGTCACCCCGGCGCGCTTCGCCTTCTCGATGAAGCGGGGGATCTTGTGGCAGAGCGTATCCACCTGGATCATGAAGCGCACATCCATGCCGTCGCGCTCCCGCAGCTCGATGATGCGGTCGAAGATGATCTCCCAGTCCTTGTTGCGCGCGAAATTGTCGTCGGTGATGAAATAGCGGTCGACGCCCTGCGCCCAGTTCTCCCGCAGGATGCGCTCCACGTCGTCCGGCGAGCGGCGGCGCGATTGGCGGCCCTGCACATTGATGATGGTGCAGAAGGAGCACTGGAAGGGGCAGCCCCGGCCGGCATCGAAGCTCGTCATGTTGCCGATGGTGCGCACAACATGGCTGTAGGGCAGGAACGGCGTGATGGTGCCTTCGAGCCCGGGCAGGTCTTCGATGTAGTTGTAGATGGGCTTTAGCGAACCCGCGGCGGTGTCGCGCAGGATGTCGTCCATGCGGCCTTCCGCCTCCCCGGCGAAGAGCGACACGCCCATGTCGAGCGCTGTCTGCAAGTCCGGCAGCAGCTGATCGAACATCGACAGCAGGCCGGAGACATGGAAGCCACCCAGCACCACAGGGATGCCGGCGGCGCGCAGCGGCCGCGCGATATCGAGCGCACGGGGGTACTGGTTGGACTGCACCCCGACGAGGCCGACGAAACCTTTCACATTCGGATCGCGGAATTCTTCGATGATCTTGTCGATGCGAACGCGGGTGTTGGTTTCGTCAGTCGGCGTAACGTCGACCTTCGCATAGTCCGAGAGCACGCCGCGGCCAATGGAATCCATCACCAGGCCATAGACGCTCGCCAGCGAATTCGACGGCATGGTGGAGCGCCACCAGCGGATGACATAGCCGTCGTCATCGTAATGCGACGGCTTGATCAGAATGATGCGGAAGCGCTTGCCCGCTTCGCTGTTGGTCGCTGGCGCGGCCATCTCGCCTGCTGCTTGTGGATTGCTGAACTGCTTGTCACCGACTCGACAGGAAATTGCAAGCGAACCGCCCTACCCAAACACCTTGCTGGCCGTCAAACCATCGAAAATGAACTGCATGGCGAGCGCTGCCAGCAGAATGCCGGAAACCCGTGCCACCACATTCACGCCGGTGGTTCCCAGCACGCGCATTAAGCCTTGCGACAGCAGCATGAAAACCAACGCCAACAGGATGTTGGCGAGGAGCGCTGCGAGCACCGTGCCTTCCGCGATGTGCGTGTGGGCGCGGCCCATGAGGAGCACGATGGCCGTCATGCTGCCGGGTCCGGCGGTGAGAGGTATCGCAAGCGGAAAGATGGCAATGTCGTGCTGCTGTTTCGCTTCCATCTCCTCCGGCGGCGTGATCGAGGTGAGGCCGGTGTGGCGCCTGAGCAGCATTTCCGCCGACGTCATAAGCAGCAGCACACCACCGGCGGTGCGAAACGCCGGCAAGCCAACCCCGATCAGCGACAACAACTCCAGGCCACCGATCGCAAACGCCAGCAACACGCCCGCCGCCACACCCGCCGCGACGAAGGCAAGACGGCGTTTGGTGCGCGCGTCGAACCCCGGCGTGAGCGCCAGAAACATCGCAGCCAGTTCCACCGGCCCGATGGCGACGAACAAGGTCGTGAAGGCGGTGGCGAAGGTGTGAAACATCCCGCGCCCTCGTACCGCGCTCAGAAGATTTCGAACAGCCCGGCCGCGCCCATGCCGCCGCCGATGCACATGGTGACGACGCCGTACTTCACGCCGCGTCGCTTGCCCTCCAGCAGAACGTGCGCCGTCAGCCGCGCGCCTGACATGCCGTAAGGATGGCCAATGGAAATGGCGCCGCCATCCACATTGAAGATCTCGGTGGCCAGGCCGAGCTTGTCGCGGCAATAGAGCGTCTGGCTCGCGAAGGCTTCGTTCAGCTCCCACAAGCCGATGTCGTCCGCCTTCAGGCCGTTCTTCTGCAGCAGCTTCGGCACCGCGAACACCGGGCCGATGCCCATTTCATCGGGATCGGTGCCCGCCACCGCCATGCCCCGATAGGCGCCGAGCGGCTGAAGCCCCCGCCGCTCTGCTTCCTTCGCTTCCATCAGCACGGCGGCGGCCGCGCCATCTGAGAGTTGGGAAGCGTTGCCGGCGGTGATGAACTTGCCCTGCTTCACCACCTGCCCGTCCTTGAACACCGGCTGAAGCTTCTGCAGGTCGGCAAGCGTGGTTTGCGGGCGGTTGCCTTCGTCCTGCTCCAGCACCGTAAATTTCTCGCGCGTCTCGCCGGTCTCCTTGTTCTTCACCAGCATGGTGGACGGAAGCGGCACGATCTCCTGCTCGAAGCGCCCCGCGGTTTGCGCCGCCGCCGTGCGCTGCTGCGATTGCAGCGCGTATTCGTCCTGCGCCTCGCGGGAAATGCCGTAGCGCTCCGCCACGATCTCGGCGGTTTCGAGCATCGCCATGTAGATGGAGGGCACGTGCGCCTTCAGCCATTTGTCGCCGGGGCCGTAGCGGTCGAGCTTCTCGTTCTGCACGAGCGAGATGGATTCGAGCCCGCCGCCGATGGCGACCGCCATGTTGTCGGCGATGATCTGCTTCGCCGCGGTGGCGATGGCCATCAGGCCGCTGGAGCAGCGGCGGTCGATGGTGACGCCGGGCACCGATGTGGGAAGGCCCGCGCGCAGCGCCGCGTGGCGCGCCACGTTGGTGCCCGTCGAGCCGGTCTGCAGCGCGCAGCCCATCACCACATCTTCGATCTCTTCGCGCGCCACGCCGGCGCGCTTCACGGCCGCGGCGATCACATGCCCACCCAGCTCTGCGCCGGAGGTGTTGTTGAAGGCGCCCTTGTACGCCCTGCCGATGGGCGTGCGCGCCACGGAAACGATCACGGCTTCACGCATGCAAACTCATTTCCTTATTCTGCTGTTGGAGCGCAGAGCATCCAGCAACTCCATTCGCAGCACCTCTACCACATACCTCCTTGCGATTTCACGGAACGAGGGCCGCCCCATGCTTTTCGCGCGCCCGCCGGAGAGTCCACCTCCCCCTTGTGGGGAGGTCGGCGAGCCGAAGGTGAGCCGGGTGGGGGGATTGCACTGTACACCCCCCACCCGCGTCGCTACGCTCCGCGACCTCCCCACGTTGGGGGAGGTGAAGAATTACTTCGGCGGCGGATTGGCCAGCAGATACGGATAGCCGTTGTTGATGTCGGGATTGCTGCCCCAGATGCTGGGATCAAAGCCGTTTGGGAGTCCGGATTTCAGTTGTGCATCCGTGAGCCCAACAATCTTCTTGCAAGGGCTCCTGCCGCATGCAATTGCGACCCCACTGGTGTCTGTGTCCCAGTAGTTATCCTCGATAACGCTATGGCGGACTTTGCGTCCCGCAAATCCGCCTACAAAAGCGTTGGACCCAGCAGAAACTGCACCGATCGAGTATGTATCCGAGATCAATGATCGTGACCCTGCATAACCGCTGATTCCCACAAGGCCACCCACGAAAGCGTAATCTTGCCCGCTGATTGATCCGGCGGCGTATGAATTTTCAATTTCCCCAATGTACATCTCACCAGTCAGTCCGCCTGCCAATGCGCCGTGCTTGGCTTTCAAAGAAACGGACGCGGTTGAAAACGATTGATCTATGAGACCCTCTTCCCTGCCTGTCAGACCACCAGCGTGAGCCCTTCCGACCACGGTGCCTGACGCACGGCACTGACGTATTAACCCGCCATCGAAGCCCACCAGGCCACCCGCCGTATTTCCTTCTACATTTATATTCACGGACGAATCGATAATTTCGCCGTCGTTCGAACCTGCCAACCCCCCCGCCCCCGTATATCTGGAGAGTCTTCTTCCGCCATCAATGCGTCCTTGCACGACGGCGTGTGCAATCGTCCCGATGTTCCATCCCGCAAGGCCCCCACCCCCGTTTTCGCTGCTGATTTTCAGCTTTGCCAATTGTATGTCGCGCACAAAACCGCGAATCGTAACAAACAAACCAACGCTGTCGCCGGAATGATTCACTATTTCCAGATGTTGGATGGAGTGATTCAGGCCCTCAAAACCACCATCGAGCTCGGAACGAACGGGCGACAGGCCGTATGTCCCATCTCGCGCCGCGTTGTGGTCGGTTGCGAGCGCGAATAAACCGCTGGGATCATGCGCTATTCCGCGCGCAAGCATCTTAACGTTTCGGACCAGTGTGTAACTGTTGCCATTGATCACAAGGTTGCTATTCAAGTCGAGAAAATCGAGTTTGCTTTTGTCCGAAAACAACAAGTCACCACCTGAACCGTCGTCATTATAGGTGATGGTGACCGCGCCCATGCCGGCGACAACGACTGGCTTGTGAATGCCAACGGAGTGATTGGCATCCAGCGTCAGGCGACTCGAACTGGTCCAGGAGAAACCGTCCAGCACCTGAATGGTGATTGCACCGCCCCCCGTTTTTACCGTTGCATCGCCTGAGGCGAGCATGCTTGTCAGGTCGGTTACGTTGAGATTGGCGCCCTTTGCCGTCGCCGTGCAGACGCCGGCATCACAGCTCATGTTCTGTGTCGGCTTGTTGGAGATCGAAAGATCAGCGCGAGCGGCGCCGCACAGCGCCAGCGCCGATAAGGCGATTAGAGCCAAGAGCTTCATATGTGTTCCCCCCGCGCGCAGGTTGCCGCCGAGCGTAGCACCTTTTCTCTCCATCGTCGTGGCCGGTCTTGTGCCGGCCATCCATGACCAATAACGGGCAAGGTGTGCATGGGTGGCCGGGACAAGCCCGGCCATGACGAGCAGGTGGTGGCGAAGCGGCCGGGAGCTACTTCACGTCGCGGAAAGATTTGCCGTCGGCGACAAGCCGCTCCAGCAGCGCGGAGGGCTGGAACACATCGCCCATCTGCGACTGCCATTCGCGCATGCGCGCGAGAACCTTGTCGAGGCCGATCAGCTCGCCGTACCACATCGGCCCGCCGCGGTATTTCGGCCAGCCATAGCCGTTGATCCACACCACATCGATGTCGGAGGCGCGGATCGCCTTCCCCTCCTCCAGAATCTTCGCGCCTTCGTTGATCATCGGATAGATGCAGCGTTCGAGAATCTCCTCATCCGAAATCTGCCGCACATTGGTGCCGCTCTTGCTCCGGAAGTCCTCGATGATCCTGGTGGTGAGGGGCGACGGTTTGGCGTTGCGGTTCTCGTCGTAATCGTAGAAGCCGGCGCCGGTCTTCTGGCCGCGGCGATCCATCTCGCACAGCACTTCGCGGATGGTGGAGCTCTTCGATGTTTCTTTCGACCAGCCGATGTCGAGACCCGCGAGATCGCTCATCTGGAACGGCCCCATCGGGAAGCCGAACTCGTAGAGAACGCGATCCACATCCCACGGCATCGCGCCTTCCAGCACCAGCTTCTGCGCCTCGCGTTGCCGCTGGGCCAGCATGCGATTGCCCACGAAGCCGGGGCACACGCCCACCAGCGCGGCGATTTTGCCGATCTTCTTCGCCATCTGCATGGACGTGGCGATGACCGGCTTGGAGGTTTTGTCCGCCCGCACGACTTCCAGCAGCTTCATTACATTGGCAGGCGAGAAGAAGTGCAGGCCGATGACGGATTCCGGGCGCTTCGTGGCCGCGGCAATTTCGTTGGTGTCGAGATAGGAGGTGTTGGTGGCGAGCACCGCGCCCTGCTTTACGATAGCGTCGAGCTTGCGGAAGACGTCCTTCTTGATATCCATGTTCTCGAACACGGCTTCGATGACGAGATCGCAGTCGGCGAGATCTTCCAGCGCCATGCTGCCGCTCAGAAGGCCCACGCGCTTTTCGACATCGCCGGGCGTCAGGCGGCCCTTTTTCGCCGTGTTGTCGTAGTTGCGGCGGATGATCGAGAGGCCGCGGTCTAGCGCCTCCTGCTTCGCTTCCACCAAGGTGACGGGAATTCCCACGTTGGCGAAATTCATGGCGATGCCGCCGCCCATGGTGCCGGCGCCGACGATGCCCACCTTGTTCACGGGAATGGTGGGCGTGTCCGCCGGAACGTCCGGAATTTTCCACACCTCACGCTCGGCGAAGAACACGTATTGCTGCGCACGGCTTTGCGAGTCGCGGTACAGCTCCATGAACAGCTCGCGCTCGCGCTGCAGGCCTTGGTCGAACGGCAGGTTCACCGCGGCCTCGATGCACTTGATGCAGGCCTCCGGCGCGTTCAGGCCGCGAAAGCGCCGCGCGCTTTCTTTCCGGAATTTCTCGAAAATTTCCGGATGGCCCCGCGCGGCTTCCACCTTGCCGTTGCTGTCGCGCACTTTGCGAAGCGGCCGGTTCTCGGCGACTACTTTGCGTGCAAAGGCGAGCGCCGTTTCCCGCAACGCGCCTTCCGGCGCCAGTTCGTCGATCAACCCCATGTCGAGGCATTGCTTCGCGCCCACATGGCGGCCGCTCGTCACCATGTCGAGCGCGGTCTCCACGCCAACGATGCGCGGCAGGCGCTG
>JAFAVP010000208.1 GCA_019242395.1 Alphaproteobacteria bacterium
TGTCAGCGAAATCGCGGGCGCGTGCATTCAGAACCTGCCGCTCTGATAGTCCAGAATGGCCTGGCGGATTTGCGCTTCCGTGTTCATCACGAAGGGACCGTATTTGGCGATCGGCTCGCGCAGCGGCTTGCCGGCGATTACCAGAAACCGCGCACGATCGGCTGCGGCGGAAATCTGCAAGTTGCCGCCGTCAGACACCACACCGACATTGCCCGTGTGCACAACCGTGTTTCCGATCTTCAGTGCGCCTTCGAAGACGTAGACGAACCCGGCGCGATCCTCCGACAACGGAATTTCCGTGCTCGCATTGGCTGCCAGCGTCACGTCGGCGATAAAGGGCGCGGTGACCCGCTCCGGTGCCGGTCCCTTGTGGCCGCCCCATGTGCCCGCGATCAGCTTCACCGCCGCACCATCCACCGTGAACGACGGTATCGCGCCCGCCGGAATGTCCGCGTACCAGGGTTCGCGCATCTTCTCGTTCGCCGGCAGGTTGATCCACAGCTGGAAGCCGAACATGCGGCCGTTCGTCTGCGCCGGCATTTCGGAGTGCGCCACGCCGCGGCCTGCCGTCATCCATTGCACGCCGCCATCGATGATGAGGCCTTCGCCGCCGTGGTTGTCGCGGTGCCGCATCGTGCCTTCGATCATATAGGTCATGGTTTCGAAGCCGCGATGCGGATGCTCGGGAAAGCCGGCGATGTAGTCCTCCGGATTATCAGTGCCGAAAGCATCCAGCATCAGGAAGGGATCGACATGCCCAAGCTGCGGCGTGCCGATGAGGCGCGTGAGCTTCACGCCGGCGCCGTCCTGCGTCGGCATCCCGGAAACCACGCGGGCAATCCCGCGCGATTTGGTGGCGAGGATTTCAGCAGCAGACGACATCAGACACTCCGTTGTTCGCTGCTCCTGATATGGGGCGGCGGTGCGCGGCTTGAAGAAGGCACAATCCTGTCACTGCGCCAGAGCCGTTTCCGGCGAAACGTGCAACGCCCAACCCTCACTCGCAGGGCGTGTGTCCGTCTTGCGGATGCGACTGTGCCACGCCGCGGCTTGATGTTTGAGTGGCAGCAAACACCACCGGACCCTTCGCAGGCATCCCAGGCTTCAATCTGCTGGATGAGAAACGTCATCTCCCGAACGAGGCAGCGAACGCCGGCATGGCGGGCGCGGACGGCGCGCGAGAAGCCGCCATGCCGCAAACGGTTGCGGTTGCCGGGCTGCCCGCCGCGCCTGCGGGGTGGCGGGAAACGGCGCACCCGGGAAAAGACGGATGGGATTTCTGTCGGCTGCGCGCCGGCGGTCATGCCAGGCTCCGAATCCGTGGCCCGGCGGGCCCAGAGTTCCCGGAGTTCCCATTCGAACCTTCGAAAATCGGGAGGGGGTCCCCCTCCGGCTGCGGTTCGCCGCGACGCCAACCGGCCTCGTCCCAGTTCTTGGGCACATGCATCCACCCCTTGCCCCAGACATAGTTTCGCCCGTCGCTGAGCGAGACCGTGGGGTCGTAATCGCAGCCCTGGTATTTCTGGTAATTCCACGGGTCCGGGTCGTCCTCTTCTTCCTCGGATTGTCTCGCAATCCGAGCCTCTTCGCGGCGGACGCTGATGTTGTGTTCGAATTTGCTGCCGCCGAGCTTGGCGGTAGATTCAATCAGCCTTGCGCTCGCTTTCAGAAGGCTCACGGCATCCGAACAGGCCCGGCTGCGGGCATGGCCGTACTCATCGCGCTCCGGGTCGACCGCGCGGGCTTCCCCGAACACTTCCGCCACCCGGACCATGGCCTGCTCAAGGCCGTTTGCCACGCTCACCTTCATGCGCTCGTGGCAAGGGACAAAATTCTGCGTATTGCGCCCGCCGGCGTTCCTGTTTTCCATGCACAGGATCATAACAGGAACAAATAGGATTACAAGCAGTATTTAGGACAAAGGCGCAAGCCAGCCTCGATCGGCCCTTCGGCTCACTTCGGCGGCGGATTGGCGAGCAGATACGGATAACCATCGTTGATATCCGGCGATTGACCCCGCAAGGTCGGCGAGAAGCCCGCCGGCAATCCGGATTTCGATGGCCCATCCATAGCGGCTGAAATAGAATACACACAACCTGAGACAGCATTTCGCTAGGGCGTAATCTGGTAAGCTACACCCCCTCCGTACTGCCCACCGGAGCCAGCCGTACCGTAGAGGAAGCCTGATTTGTATACCGGTCGCCTAATGGCACTTCCGCCGTCGGCTCCACCGGTAAAGCTATGCAAAATCGTTTCGTTCCACTGTGTGCCATCGAAGACAAGTTTGAAAACAGTCCCCTTGTTTTGGGAGCCACCCA
Organism: Alphaproteobacteria bacterium; assembly: GCA_019242395.1. Classification (GTDB taxonomy): domain Bacteria; phylum Pseudomonadota; class Alphaproteobacteria; order Micropepsales; family Micropepsaceae; genus Rhizomicrobium. The sequence goes on from JAFAVP010000208.1 coordinate 2,319, forward strand.
GCAGTGTGGTGCCGTACAGGACACCGGTGCTTGCATCGAGATACAAGCCGAGCGGATGAACCCCGTCACTACCACCCTTAAAGCTGTAGATGACTTTATAAGGGATGTTCTCGCCCACCTGAAACACTACGCCACTATTGTAGAAGCCATTCATTTGAGCGACGCCGTAGTAGAGACCGCTCTTATCTTTTGGGGTCAAGTCAGAAGGATAAGCGCCTTCGCTCCCGCCATCTAATGAATGCAAAACCGTTTCTGACCAAGTTCCGCCAGAATCGGCAAGGCGGTATATCGTACCAACGTTAGACGCACCGCCGTGCGAAGTTGCCCCGATCAGGTTTTTAGCAGAGGAGTCTTGCTGAAGCGGTACACTTGGGTTGCACCCTTGATCGCTCGAATCGAAACTGAATATCCGGCTGAAAGTCCCCGATCCATCGATCTGGAACAGTGTACCACAATTGGAGTCGCCACCCATTTCCGTGCTGCCATACAGATAACCTATCTTGCTACTTCTAAGCAGAACCGCACCCGGTAGCTCTCCATCGCTGCCATCAAATTCATGCAGGACAGTTTCCCTCCAAATATTCTTTTCCTTTGTAAGGGAGAAAATTGCTCCGTAATCGCCATTCGGGCCTGACGATGTAACCCCGTACAGCACCCCAGATGTCGCGCCCTGAGTTAAGCCCGCGCTAGGATAATGGGCGTCATTGCTGCCAAACGAATAGATGTCCTTCTTCTTCCATCCATCCTTCGTCTGCTTCAGCTGGTAAATGCTACCCAAATTCTCCGAGCCTCCATCTGTAGTAGGGCCATAAAACGTGTTTGCCTTTCCGGGCAGCAACCCAAAACCGGGATTTACATCGGCCGGAAAGTTGTAGAGAATCGTTTCACTTGAAGCGGCCACTGGCTGGCTGGCAAGTAACATCGAACCTTTAGCAATTGCTAAGGCGCGCAACGAACGTTCCCATCTCATGACAGATCCTCTACCGTTATTGTGAGCTTAGCGAATTCCTTCATCTCTGCCCAATACCAAGCAGACGTCCGCGAACTTGATCCGCCAGCAGAGCCTGGCGCTAGCGTTGCCATCACCTTGCCGCGCGCGCCGCTTGCAGCTGCGCGAAGTCGGAATCGGCGTGGTAGGAGGAGCGGGTCAGCGGCGAGGCGGACACCATCAGGAAGCCCTTGGCGCGGGCGATCGCTTCCAGCGATTTGAACTCGTCGGGTGACCAAAAGCGCTCCAGCCGCGCGTGCTTCTTCGTCGGCTGCAGGTATTGCCCGATGGTGAGGAAATCGACGCGCGCGGCGCGCAGATCGTCCATCACCTGCATGATCTCTTCGCGGCTCTCGCCAAGCCCCACCATCAATCCGGATTTGGTGAAGCCTGCCGGCACCAGCTCCTTCGCGCGGGCCAGCAGTTGCAGCGACGCGAAGTAGCGCGCGCCGGGACGTACGCTCAAATAAAGGCGCGGCACGGTTTCCAGATTGTGGTTGAACACATCCGGCCGCGCGCGCATCACCACATCGAGCGCGCCATCCTTGCGCAGGAAATCCGGCGTCAGCACCTCGACCGTCGTGCCGGGCGAATGCTCGCGGGTGGCGCGGATGGTTTGCGCGAAGTGCTCGGCGCCGCCGTCCGCCAGATCGTCGCGATCCACCGAGGTGATCACCACGTGCTTCAGCCCCAGCTTCGCCACCGCGCGGCCGACATTCGCCGGCTCTTCGGCATCCAGCGCGCCGGGCAGCCCCGTCTTCACATTGCAGAAGGCGCAGGCGCGCGTGCAGGTGTCGCCCATGATCATCATGGTGGCGTGGCGATGCGTCCAGCATTCGCCGATGTTGGGGCAGCCCGCCTCTTCGCACACCGTGTGCAGGCCGTGCTCGCGGACGATGGCTTTGGTTTCCGCATACTCGCGGCTGACCGGCGCCTTCACCCGGATCCATTCCGGTTTGCGCAAGGTTGGCGTGTCCGGCCGGTGGGCCTTCTCGGGGTGGCGGAGCGCGGGACGTTGGAGATCGAGCACGACTGTCATGGAACAGAGATATAGCCGGTGATGCTTGCGAAAGCGATTTTGCCGGTGCGCCGACCCCTCCCGGCCTTCGGCCGTACTCCCCCCGCTTCGCAGGGAAGGAGCCTAGGGCGCCGGGTTTTCCCCCAGTTTTACCGGAGAGAGCGGCCGCCAAAGCCGTCAAAAAGCAGATTTCGCTGCCGCTCCCGCTGCTTTGAAGCGACAAAAATCAGGCTTCGTGCGTTATGGGATCACGTGAGTGGGCTTTCACACAAGGGTTTCAGAAATCATGAGAACTTTACGTAAACTTGCGGTTGGCCTCGCCGCGCTCGGCAGCACGGCTCTGGCCGGCAGCTTCACAACGGCGGCCCCTGCATCTGCCGCTGTCAGCGTAGGCATCGGCATCGGCGTTCCCGGCTTCTACGGCACCTATCGCATCCGCACGGGGCCCTGCAGCCATCCCCGGTTCGCCTACAATCATCCGTGGCGCTGCGGCTATCCGCGGTTCAGCGAGCCGGTGTTCATCGATGGCGTCTGGGTAAACGAGCCGCTGTATTACCGCAGCTATCGTGGGCAGCGCTGGTTCTGGTACCGCGGCCGCTGGGTCACCGGCCATGGCGGCTGGGACGGCCACGTCTACCGGGGCGATTGGCACCGCACGTGGCATGAGCGCGGCTGGGACCGCGACGATTTCCGTGACCGGATGCAGGACCGCCGTGAGGACATGCGGGATCGCATGCAGGACCGGATGGAAGACCGCCGCGATGACATGCACGACCGCATGCAGGACCACCGCGAAGACATGCGTGACCGAATGCAGGACCGCATGCAGGATCGCCGGGAAGACATGCGCGACCGCATGCAGGACCGGCGGGAGGACATGCGCGACCGCGACGACAATCGCGACCGCGACGACCGCGGCGGGATGGGCGACCGGGATCGGGATCGTGACAACGACCGCGACAACGACCGCGGCGCGCCCCACCGGTAACAACCGCACCGCATTCCCCCTCCCCATCCCGGGAGGGGGAATTCATTCGGCGGCCAGCGTGATGGTCATGCCGTCGTACGCCGGTTCGACGCCTTCCGGCAGCGCGCGCTTCAGCGCCTCGTAATCAAGATCCATGTGCAGATTGGTGAGCACCGCATGGCGCGGCCTTACGCGCGCGATCCATGCGAGCGCCGTCTCCACGTTCGCGTGCGTTGGATGCGGCGTGTAGCGCAGCGCGTCCACGATCCAGCACTCGATACCTTGCAGCATGGCGAATGCATCGTCTGAGAGCGCGTTTACATCCGAGGAATAGGCAAGCGGCCCGAACCGGAAGCCGAGCGACTGAATGCGGCCGTGCGTCTGCGGGAACGCCAGCACGGGCAGGGCGCCGCCCTCCCCCGCAATCTCGAACGTTTCGCCTGCCTCGATCTCATGTGCTGTCACGATCGGCGGATAGCTGCTCCCCGGCGGCGTTTCGAACGCGTAGCCGAATTTCCGCTTCAGGACTTCCAGGCACGGCCGATCCGAATAGACCGGCACGCGCTCGCCGCTGCGGAAGACAAGCGCGCGCAGATCGTCCAGCCCGTGCGTCTGGTCCGCGTGATCATGTGTGATGCAAACGCCGTCGAGCTGCGCGCAATGGGCATCGAGCAACTGCTCGCGCAGATCCGGGGATGTATCGACGAGCACGGTGGTGGTGCCGGCAGGATTGCAGCGGCGCACAAGGATGGAACAGCGGCGGCGGCGGTTTTTCGGATTGGCCGGATCGCAAGCACCCCAATCCCCAGCGCCTCCCGGACCCCCAAGGCGCGGCACCCCGGTGGAAGAGCCGCAGCCGAGGATGGTGACTTCCAGAATGGGGTTCACGGGCGCGTTGCCCGTGTGAACAGCCGAAAGAAATTGTCTGTGGTGGCGGCGGCGAGTTCGTTGAAGCTCACGTCTTTCAGCTCCGCGAGCATCTCCGCTGTGTGCTTCACGAAGGCCGGTTCATTCCGCTTGCCGCGAAAAGGCTGCGGCGCAAGGAACGGCGCGTCGGTTTCCACCAGCAGGCGATCCAGTGGCACGGTTTTCAGCACGGTGCGCAGCTCTTCCGATTTCTTGAAGGTGGCGATCCCGGACGCGGAAATGCAGAAGCCGAGCGCAAGCGCCGCATCAGCCAAACGCTGCGTACCCGTAAAGCAATGAATGAGTCCGTAGAAGGCCCCCTGCCCCATTTCCGCTTCCAAGATAGCGATGGTGTCGTCCTCTGCCTCGCGCGTGTGCACGATCAGCGGCAGCTTCAAGTGGCGGGCGGCAGCGATATGCGCGCGGAAGTTGGCAATTTGCATCTCGCGGGGGCTGTGACCGTAATAATAGTCGAGCCCGGTTTCTCCGATGCCCACCACCTTCGGATTCCGCGCGCGCTCGATCAGCGGCACAGCATTCGCGAGCGGCTCGACTTTCGCCTCATGGGGATGAATGCCAACCGAGCAATACACATTCTCGAACCGCTCGGCGACGGCGAGAACATTGGGGAACTTCGCCAACGTTGTGCCAATGGTGACGCAGATTTGCACATCGGCTTCGCGGGCGCGCGCCAGAACAGCATCCAGCTCCGGCGCGAATTCGGGAAAATCGAGATGGCAGTGACTATCGACGAGCATTGGCCGACTGGATGGCGCGAAGGGACGAAACGATCGTCTGCCGCGGCTCAAGATTCAACACAACTGCGCGATCGAAGTTCGCGCGCACCTGCTCCCAGGCTTCGATCCAGCGCGGCAGCCCGGCAGTGCCTTGCGCCTGAGCCCGGTTCCGGATGCGGTCCTCCAGTGCCTGAATGAGAAAGCCTCCGAACAGCGGCAAACGGTCGGCAGCACGCCCCACGCGGTCGGCCAGCGCGAATAGCGCCGGGTAATCCGGCGATGCGGCTTGCTCCACGGCGCACGTAGCGTCCGTCGCAAGCGCCAATGTGTCTTCGTCCGAAAGCATCAGCGCGGCACCGAGCGATCCGCCGCTGAGTTTCGCGAGCGCGATACGCTCCGCTTCTTTAACTTTGGGCAGATGCTCTACGAGTTCCGCAGCCAACACTGTTTCGGGTAGCGGGCGCAAATCCAGCCGTTGGCAGCGCGAGCGGATGGTCGGCAGCAATTTGCCCGGCGCGTTGGACAGCAGCATCAGCATGGAACGCGCCGGCGGCTCCTCCAGCGCTTTCAGCAGCGCATTCGCCGCGTTTGCATTCATATCATCCGCTGTGTCGACGATGGCGATGCGCCAGCCGCCCGCGCCGGAGGTCATGCCGAAGAATCCCGCAAGCTGGCGCACGACATCGACAGAGGTTTCCGTCATCAGCTTTCCGGTTTTCGGATTGATGCCGCGCTTCAGCACGAGCAATCCGGGATGCGCGCCAGCACTCACCTGCAAGGAAACCACGTCGTTCGGCGCGATGGAGAGATCTTCCGGGCCAGCATCGGTGGCGCCATAACGCAGCAGATAGCGCGCCACACGATAAGCTAGTGTCCCT
>JAFAVP010000125.1 GCA_019242395.1 Alphaproteobacteria bacterium
CTGAAGATGATCGGCGACGACATCGACGGGCCGCACATGGCGCGAGCGCGCGAGGCCATCCTGGCGCACGGCGGAGCGGCGGCGGCCAACGTCTTCACCCGCTTCCAGCTGGCGCTTTATGGCGCCGGGCCGTGGAACGCGATCCCGACCATGCCGGTGGAGCTGATGCTGGTCCCGCGCTGGTTCCCGGTGCACCTGTCCAGGATGTCCTACTGGGCGCGCACGGTGATCGTGCCGCTCCTGGTGCTGCAGGCGATGAAGCCCTGCGCGCGGAATCCGCGCGGCGTGCATGTGCCGGAGCTGTTTCTGCCCCACGGCTCCCCCGCCCCGAAGCGCGCGCCGCACCAGAGCCGCGGCTGGGCGACCTTCTTCGGTGCGCTCGACTGGCTGCTGAAACGCGCCGATCCGTTATGGCCGAAGGCCTTGCGCAAACGCGCAATCAAGGCTTGCGAAGAATTCGTGATCGAACGCCTGAACGGGGAAGACGGCCTCGGCGCGATCTATCCCGCCATGGCGAATTCCGTGATGATGTTCGATTGCCTTGGCTACCCGCCGGAGCATCCACATCGTGCCATTGCGCGGCGCTCGGTGGAGAAGCTTCTCGTCGTCAAGGATGACGAAGCGTACTGTCAACCTTGCGTATCGCCGGTGTGGGACACGGCGCTCGCCTGTCATGCGCTGCTGGAAGCGCAAGGCGTGGAAGATGCCGTGGCGCGCGGCCTGGAATGGCTGAAGCCGCTGCAAGTGCTGGATGTGAAGGGGGATTGGGCAGACGAGCGCCCCAGTGTGCGCCCCGGCGGCTGGGCCTTTCAGTACCGCAACGATCACTATCCCGATCTAGATGACACAGCCGTTGTGGTGATGGCCCTGGACCGTGCGGTGAAGGGCGACGGCTCGGCGGAAGCGATCGCGCGCGGACGCGAATGGGTGGAAAGCTTGCAGAGCAAGAACGGCGGCTGGGGCGCCTTCGATGCCGACAACGCGTATTATTACCTTAACAACATCCCCTTCGCCGATCACGGCGCGCTGCTCGATCCACCGACGGAGGATGTCACCGGCCGCTGCCTCGGCATGCTCGCGCAATTGGGCGAGCCGCTCGATTCGCCGCGGATGAAGGCAGCCATCGACTATCTGGAGCGCGTGCAGCTGAAGGATGGCAGCTGGTTCGGCCGCTGGGGCGTGAACTACATCTACGGCACATGGTCGGCGCTCGCAGGGCTGAGCGCGGCGGGTTTGGATGCCCAGCATCCGATGATGCGTAAAGCCGCGGAGTGGCTGATCGCGATACAGAATGCGGATGGCGGCTGGGGCGAAAGCTGCGACAGCTACAAGCTGGAGTACGCAGGGTATGAATCGGCGCCTTCCACGGCTTCACAAACAGCATGGGCGCTTCTGGGGTTGATGGCGGCGGGCGAAGTGGATCATCCCGCCGTAGCACGCGGAATTGCTTACCTGCAGGAGACACAGGCGGAAGATGGCTTGTGGACTCAGCTGCACTACACCGGCGGCGGGTTCCCGCGGGTGTTTTACCTGCGCTATCACGGCTATCCGAAATTCTTCCCGCTTTGGGCGCTAGCTCGCTATCGCAATCTGAAAGCGAGCAACACCCGCCGGGTAGCGCACGGTCTCTGAATGCTAGTCGCGGTTACCGGCATGCAGCGCGAAGCCAAGCTGCTGCGCGGCCGTTGCGAGGTGGTCGTTGCCGGCAGCGGCAATTCGACTTTGGCAGCCAAAATTGAAGCCGCCATCGATCGCGGTGCGCGTGCGATGCTTTCCTTCGGCATCTGCGGTGCGCTTTCGCCAGAGCTTGGAGTTGGAAGCGTAGTGGTGGGAACCGAAACCGTTTGTGGTGGTGGACGCTGGCGAGCGGATGAAGCGTGGTCGAAAGCGCTGGCGAAGGCGTGCGGTGCCATGATCGGAGCGGTGGCGGGCACTGATTCCGTCCTGCTGACGGAAGACTCGAAAGCCGCGTTGCATAGGCAGACCGGTGCCCTGGCCGCCGATATGGAATCGCACATCATGGCGCGCTTCGCGTCACAGCGCGGGTTGCCATTTGCCGTGTTGCGCGCTGTTTCCGACGATGCGCGAACAGCGCTGCCGCCCGCGGCCGCCTTCGGACTCAACAAGGATGGTGAGATAGACTACTCCGCCGTGATGCTATCGCTGCTGGACGAACCGTTCCAATGGCGCGCCCTCATGAGCTCGGCGCGCGGCACCAACACCGCGCTCAAGGCGCTGCGGCGCTGCGTCCAGCTCTTGGGGCCGGGCCTTGCCTGCCCAAAGGGTTCACCTTGAAATGGACCATTGAATGGTCTAATATCGCGGAATGCATATCGCCGTTACCGAAGCCAAGGGGCAACTCACCGAACTCGTCCGCCGCGCGGAAGCCGGGGAAGAGGTCGTGCTGACGCGCCACGGCCAGCCCGCGGTCAGGCTTGTTTCGGCGAGGGCAAAGCCGACACCTGAGGAGAAGGCGGCGGCGATTGCCGCCATACGCAAGCGAGCGGCGAAGAAGGCCACGCCCGGTCCGTGTGCGGCGCGCAGCCAGGACTTCCTTTACGATGAGCATGGTTTGCCGAAGTGATCGCCGTCGATACGTCGGCGTTGATGGCGATACTTCTTAATGAGCCGTTCGGCGATGATTGCGAGATGGCGCTGAACACCGAAGGTCGCGTTCTGATCTCGGCTGGAACGCTGACCGAAGCCCTGATTGTCGCGAGCGGGCGCAATCTGCGCGACGAAATGCAGGAGCTGATCGACAAGGCGGGAATTGAAATTGTGCCGGTGACGAATGCCTCCGCGCGGCGGGCGGCCGATGCACATGCAAGATGGGGACGCGGGGCCAAGACGGCACGGCTCAATTTCGGCGATTGCTTTGCCTACGATCTGGCGAAAGCGAACGATTGCCCGTTGCTCTACGTGGGCCGCGATTTCGCCAAGACAGACGTGAAAAGCGCGCTCAAAAAGCGTGGACGCTGACGCAAAGGATGTTGACCTACCGCTCCGCTGCTTGAGGTCGGCTATTCCGCCGCCTCGAGCGCTTTCGGCCGCGCCTTGGCTGTCCGGATCTCCTCTAGCTTGTGCTCGACATGCCGGGAGAAGACGAATTCCGCGGGGCGCTGGTTCACCAGCGAAATGTCCGGCGCCATCGGTCCTTGCGTTTTCACTCCGCGGCGCGCGATCGGGATCATCTTCCACGGGTGCTTGATGGAGTCCGCCACCGCGGTGCCCTCGAAGCCGCAATGCACCATGCAGTTGGCGCATTTCTCATAATTGCCGACCCCGTATTTGTCCCAGTCGGTATCCTCCATCAGCTCCTTGAAGGTCTTGGCGTAACCTTCGCCGAGAAGATAGCAGGGCTTCTGCCAGCCGAAGACGCAACGCAGCGGCATGCTCCACGGCGAGCATTCGTAGGTCTGGTTCCCGGCGAGGAAATCGAGGAACAGCTCGGATTGCGTGAACTCCCAGTTCTTCCCGCCGTTGCCTCGGGCAAAAATATCGCGGAACAGCTTGCGGGTGCGTTCGCGATCGAGAAAGTGCTGCTGGTCCGGCGCCCGCTCGTAGGCGTAGCCGGGGGACACCGTGATGCCATCGATGCCCATCGCCGTCATCTCGTCGAAGAACTTCGCGGCGCGTTCGGGATCGGCGTTGTTGAACAGGGTGCAATTGATCTGCGTGCGGAAGCCGCGCGATTTCGCCAGCCTTATCGCCGCCACGGCCTTGTCGTAGGTGCCTTCCTGGCACACGGACTTGTCATGCATTGCCCGGTCGCCGTCTAGGTGGATGGACCAGGAGAAATTCGGATGCGGTTCGTAATCGTCGATTTTCTTGGCGAGCAGCAGTGCGTTGGTGCAGAGAATGACGAACTTGTCGCGCGCGATGAAGCCGCGCACGATTTTCGGCATCTCGCGATGCAGCAGCGGCTCGCCGCCGGCAATCGAAACCGCCGGTGCGCCGCATTCTTCGATCGCCCGCATGCACTCGTCGTACGACAATCGCTGGTTCAGGATCTCGTCCGGATAATCGATCTTGCCGCAGCCGGCGCAGGCGAGATTGCAGCGGAACAGCGGCTCCAGCATCAGCACGAGCGGATAACGCTTCCGCCCTTTCAGGTGCTGCGTCACCGCATACGCGCCGATTTTGGCGGCTTGTCGAAACGGAATACCCAAAATCAAGTCTCCTGTCCGTAAGCGGACGTTTCAGTTACGCAGCTCGGCGGGGAGCCGGAAGGCGATATGCTCCTTCTTGCCGTCCAGTTCTTCGACTTCCAAACCGGGATCAAGCAGGCGCAGGGTTTCAATCACCTCCTGCACGAGCTTTTCGGGCGCGGATGCCCCGGCGGTGAGGCCGACGATGTGTTTGCCCTTTAGCCACAGGGGGTTAAGTTCGCTGGCATCGGCAATGAGGTAGGAGTCCACCCCACTTTCCTGCCCAATCTCTTTCAAGCGGTTGGAATTCGAGCTGTTCTTGGCGCCCACAACCAGCACCACATCCGCCACTTCGCACAAGGCGCGCACTGCCTGTTGCCGGTTTTGCGTAGCATAACAGATGTCGGACGTATCCGGCCCGACAACGTCGCGGAATTTCCGCTTCAGCGCCGCGATGATGGATTTGGTGTCGTCGATGCTGAGTGTCGTCTGCGTCACATAGGCGACGCGGGTGTCTTCTGGAATTTTGAGCGCGTCGACATCAGCTTCCGAGGAGACGAGGTGAGTGGGTCCACCAACCTGGCCCATTGTGCCTTCCACCTCCGGATGCCCGGCGTGGCCCACGAGGATCAGGGTTCGACGGTCCCCCACATAACGGCGGCCCTGGTTGTGCACCTTGGAGACGAGAGGGCAGGTGGCGTCCAAGACCGGAAGTCCCCGGCGGCTGGCCTCGTCGATCACGGAGCGCGGCACACCATGCGCGCTGAAGACCGTCATGGCGCCGTCGGGCACTTCGCTCAGCTCCTCCACGAAGCGGGCGCCCTTGCTCTTCAGGTCCTCCACCACATGGCGGTTGTGCACGATCTCATGCCGCACGTAGACGGGCGCGTGGTAGCGGTCGAGCGCGTGCTCGACGATCTCGATCGCCCGCACCACGCCGGCGCAGAAGCCGCGGGGTTGTGCCAGGATCACGCGCATCGGAACTCCATGGCCGCCGTGAGGGCGGGTCTAACCCGACAAATCGGTTGCCAAGCACCCCGCTTCTAGGGAACTCCTACTCTTGGGGCAATGTTGCAGCGCCAAATGAACCAACCCGGAACTCAGCACGCCCTGGCGGCAGAATTGGAGCGGATAGGCCGCAGCATCGACGCTGCCCTTGAGAGGCTGCTGCCGCAACCTCTCGGTCTCCAGGCCCGGGTGACGGAGGCAATGCGTTACGCCGTGCTGGCGGGAGGGAAGCGCCTGCGGCCTTTTCTTTTGATGCAAAGCGCGGGCTTGTTCGGGGTCGCGCCGGAACGGGTGCTCAGGGGGGCGGCGGCGATCGAATGCGTGCACACCTATTCTCTGGTGCATGACGATCTTCCCTGCATGGACGATGACGATCTGCGGCGGGGGCGCCCTACAACTCACAAAGCTTTCGACGAGGCCACGGCTGTGCTCGCCGGGGACGCGCTGCTGACTATCGCCTTCGAAATTCTGGCGGATGCGGAAACCCATCCCTCCGGCGCGGTGCGCGCACGGCTGGTTTCGGAGCTGGCAAAGGCATCCGGCAGCAATGGCATGATCGGCGGCCAGATGATGGACATCGACGCGCCAAGCCACAGGTTTGGTGTGGATGAGGTTGTTCTCTTGCAGCGGCTGAAGACCGGCGCGCTGTTCGAATTCTGTTGCGTTGCCGGACCAATTCTCGCCGAGGCCGATTCGGAGCACGAAGCGCGTTTGCGTGAATACGCGCGGGATTTCGGCCTTCTCTTTCAGATCACCGACGATCTGCTCGATGTGCTGAGCACGCCCGAAAAAACGGGCAAGGCAGTGGGCAAGGATGCGCAGCACGGAAAGGTTACGCTCGTGTCTCTGCTCGGCATCGAGGGGGCTCGCCGCCGTGCCGAAGACCTGGCAGCCCGCGCCGCCGACACCGTTGCGCCGTACGGCCCTCCGGCGAAATGGCTTCAGATGCTGCCACCTCACCTGCTTCGCCGGGAGAGTTGACCTACTTCCGCGATGCGGAATCCGGGAGCAGCTTTGCGGTCATTTCCTGCAAGTGCGCCGTGAGCGCGGGAACATCGTTCCCGTGCTGGCTCAGATAGCCGCCGAAGTCGGCCCGTTGCGCGAGCCCGAGCCAGATTCCTTCGACCGAGGCATCCACCACCGCGAATTTGCCGCTCCCGCGGTCTGTCACACGGAAGGCTATCGGCACGGGATTAGGGTCGTTCGGCGTTGAAGGATCGACCAGCCTCGCATTCACGACATAGTCGCCTGGCGCGCGCTCTGCGGAGCCCGTTACCTTCAGGCTTTGGCCGCCATAGCCGTTCAGTTGGGATTCATAGTTCGCGATCATGAACGCCTTGTACGCCTCGGCATATACATCGAGGTCCGGAGCTGCCGCTTTGTCCCGGGCTGTTCCTAGCATGAACAGCGCCATCCTCTTCGTATCGAGAACGGCGGCCAGAAACTCGCCAAGCTGTCTGCGCCGATCGTTCTCGGAGAGACTCCGATCCTTCAGCACGGCGATGCCGCGGTCGACGCTCTGCTGCACGAAGTCTTCGACGGGAGTGCCAGCCCTGGCCGCAGACAAGCTCAGAAGGAGAAGGCAAAGAACTGGCACATGCACGCGCCTCATAACACGCTCCCGCAAATCGACCGCACCATGATGGGGGCAACTGGGGCGGCTGCCAATTCCCCTTGCCGCAATCGGCGGTCCTGTCCATGCAACTTGGGATAGGATAAGCGGTTAACAGGCTGCGTGGCAGCCAGAGAGCCCGGCCGCGCATCGGTAGAAGGACAGCCCCATGACCAGAGCCTCCTCCTTTCTCGTCATACCGTTGGCTATTACCCTCAGTGGTCCGGCGGCCGCGGCCACAAAGAGCAAGGCGCACAAAACTACTCCCGCCACCCAGGCGGTAGCAACCTCTACTCCGACCGCGGTCATGACCGATCCTGTCAAGCAGGTGGAGGCTTTTCATGCGGCGCTGTTGGACTCGATGAAGAACGCCAAGCAGCTTGGGGTGCAGGGCCGCTACAACAAGCTCGCGCCCGCGATCGACGCGAGCTTCGATTTTGCAGCGATGACCGAGGCGATCGTCGGCCCACAATGGGGGAGCATGCCGGAGGCCGATCGCAAGAGCGTCATCGAGGCCTTTCGGAGGACCACCATCGCGAATTACGCCCGCAGCTTCGATGGCTACAATGGCGAACAGTTCGTCACCAATCCACAGGTGCAGGACAGGGGAGGCGAGAAGGTCGTCAGCACACAGATGACGCGGCCAGGCAACACGCCGATCGCCTTCATTTACAAGCTGGACAATGCCCATGGCGGCTGGAAGATCGACGACATCTTCGCCAATGGTTTTGTCAGCCAGGTGGCGACCAAGCGGTCGGAGTACGCGGCGACCTTAAAGAGCGGCGGCGCGGCGCTTTTGGCGCAGAAGCTGAACGCGCAGGCTGATGCCAGCCTGAAGGGCGGCTGATCAAGCCTGCTGCGCTTCAAGGCCTTCGTGCGGCAGCGAATAATGCAGCAGCGCGGGCAGTACCAGCAGCATCGCAACCAGAATCCAGAAGAGCGAAATCAGCAGCACCAGGCCCATGCTGGCCGTGCCGGGGTGGCTTGAGATGGACAAGGTTCCGAAGGCGGCGCCGGTGGTACCGGCGCTCATCAGGATGGCCCGGGTCAGCGAGGATTGCAGCAGATTGCGCCGGCCATCCCGCCAGGCCATCACAAAGTAGATATCGAATGCCACGCCGACGCCGAAAAGCAGCGGCAGCGCGATGATGTTGGCGAAGTTCAGCTGTATTCCGAGCAGCACGCAGGTGGCCAATGTCATCACGCCCGCGAATACCAGCGGAATAAGCGTCATCAGCTCGTCGCCGAAACGCCGGAGGACGAGAAGGATGATGACGGATATGGAAATGAAGGACAGAACGCCTGCTTCCACAAACGCCCACACGATGGTGTGCGCCGATTCCAGGATGATGATAGGCGTGCCGGTGGCGTGCGGCGCGATGGCCAGAATCGTTCGCGTGAAATGGCGCAGCCCCTTGCGATCGTTCGGATCGGCAACGGGAAACACTTCGACGCGGTACTCGCCCTGTTTGGAAATCCAGTCCTGCTTGAGATCGGCCGGCAAGCTTTCAAAGCGAATGGGCGCCGGGTGCAGCACTGCGCGCAACTGACCGAGCATCGTCTTCAGGCCTGGCACGAACGCTTGCGCCGCGCGGGCCCGCGTTATGAGGCTTGCCGCGGCCACCCGGTCCAGAGTGCCCGCCAACGCGCGTGCATGCGCGGCCGGTGCTCCATGACTGCTCGTAGCGGCCGTCCGCAAGGAGGCGCTGGTTGTGCGCAGGCTTGCAACCACGTCCGCATCGCTGGGCGTGGGCACCACGAACAGCGGGTTGAAGACTGTATCGAGAACTTTGGCCGCGTCTTGCAAAATGGCCAGCTTCTCGTCCTGCTGACCGGGAACGAAAGTGTCTACGGTCAATACCTGCGAGACTTCCGGCAGCTTCGACAATCTGGCCGCAAGCTGGCTCGCCGCCACTCTCGAAGGTTGCAAGATATTTATGGTGTTCGGAGATGTCTCGCGATTCTGCATGAGCTCGAATGCGGTAGAGACAGATTCCGAATGGCGATTCCGCAGGTCGAGCGGATTGGAATCGAAATGCATGAAAGGCGAGAGAAGCAGCCCGATGCCCCCCACGATTGCTGCCACCCGGATCACCCGGTTGCAGCTATGGGTGAGGAGATCGTCGAGCGGCTTCAATTGGGAAAAGCCGATGTCCTCTTCCTCCTCGCTGGGATTGAGCAGCTTGAGGAGCGCAGGCAGCACGCTGATGCTCATCACGTAAGTGACGATCATCCCCGTGCCGGCGATGGCGCCAAGCTGCGCAAGGCCCGCGTAATTCGTCGGCAGGAAGGAATAGAACGCCAGCGCCGCGGCGATGGCGGCGAGCGTGAGGCCCGCGCCGATGTGTTCGCCCGCCAAGGGCAGCGCCTTGTGCAGATTGTGGCAGCGAAAGCGCTCCGTGCGGTACCGCACGCAGAACTGAATCCCGAAATCCACGCCCAAGCCCACGAACAGCACGATGAACGCCACGGAAATCACATTAAATTGGTGGTAGATCAGCAGCCCGATTGCGGTTGTGATCACCAGTCCGATGGCGACGGTCGCGAGCACCGCAATCATCATGCGCACGGAGCGTAGCGCCAGCCACAGCATGATCAGCATGGCGGACACCATCAGGCCCGCGAGCAATTCGCCGCGATCTGTGATGCTGGCGAATTCTTCGTCCGACAGCGGCACTGGCCCGGTCAGCCGCACCCGCACCCCGTGACTTTCGTCGAGCGCGAGCCTGCGAACGGTCCGGCGGATCGCCTTGGTGGCTTGCTCGCCAGGCATCAGCGCTTCGAAATTGAGCTTCGGCTGCACCTCGACAAAACGGCGGGTGCGCGACAGGTCGCTTCCCGCGACCAGCGAGCTCCAGCCGAACCACGCGCGCTTGCCGTCCACGATCTGCTGCAACGTGCTGGAAAAGGCGGTAATGGGACGGTCAAGATTTGCGAGCGTGGTTTGCCCGCCGGTCACGCCCAGCAGCGTGGTGTTCAGCGTGTTCATTACCCCGCGGAGACTTGGGTCGGCCGCAAGCCCCCCGAGGAAAGGCTGAGCAGCAATCAGCGCATCTGCGGTTTTCTTGACTGAGGGGAGCGGCTGAAGCAGCAGGCCTTCATGCTCGAAAAACGGGCCGCCATCGGGCCGCCGCACCGAAACGAAGTTTTTGCGGTTGGCGCTCAGGGCTGCGTTAAGCGCCGCCGCCGCAGCATCCGCAAGCTCTGCCGTTTGGCCGTCCACCACCGCCACGATGGTGTTGTTCTGCTGCGGGAAGGCACGGTCGTAATGCTCGACATTCTTGCGCCAGTCGGCATCTGGAGACACCAGCTTTTCACTGTTCGTATCGATGGCAAAATGATTGCTGGTATAGTAGCCGGCTGCGGCTCCCAAAAGCACCGCGAGAAGCACAACCGGCCAAGCTGCGCCGATGCAGGCGCGAACAATCGCAGAAACCGTTCTGGATAGCATTCAAAGTGCCAGATAATGCATTCTGCCGGAGGCGCAACCGGCGGCGACGCGTCCACAACGCAACGAAGCGGGCAAATAGCCGATCCGCCGGATTGGGAACATGCTGGCATATCCTGCGCAATGACTTTATGGCAGCGGCGACGCGATTCCGGGGCCGCTGTGATTTTTCCAAGCCGGTGCCTGTCGATGCTGTGGATGGCATCGTTCACTTTACTGTCTTCAGCTGTATGTCCCCTGTCGGCCGAGGAAACATCTGCCCCGGCGCCACCACCCTGGATGGACACAGCTCTCCCGCCTGATGAGCGGGCGGAGTTGCTGCTGGCCCGGATGACTCAAGACGAACAGTTGCAGCTGGTGATGGGGTACCCCGGTGCGAACACCCGTCCGCCCTCGGGGCGAATGCCCCCGGAGGAGCTGCGGCCGCTGCTGCCCGGCACGGCCGGGTATGTGCCGGGAATACCGCGGCTGGGGGTTCCAGCCCTGATCGAGAGCGACGCGGGCTTGGGAATAGCCAACAATTTCCATCTGCGGCCGGGAGATGAAGCCACGGCTCTGCCATCCGGCCTTGCGACTGCCGCCACCTGGAATTCGGCGCTGGCGGAGGCTGCCGGCTCGGTCATCGGTGCCGAGGCGCGCGACCGCGCCTTCAATGTCGTGCTGGGCGGCGCGATGAACCTGGCGCGCGAGACGCGCGGCGGCCGCACCTTCGAATATGCCGGCGAAGACCCGCTTTTGGCCGGCGTTATCACCGGTTCTGTGATTCGCGGCATCCAGAGTCAGCATGTGATTTGCACGGTGAAACACTACGCGCTCAACGATCAGGAGACCGGCCGCACGGTCCTGAGCGCCAATATCGACGAAACCGATGCGCGCGAGTCCGACTTGCTGGCCTTCGAGATCGCCGTCGAGCAGGGTGACCCGGGGGCCGCGATGTGCGCCTACGACCGCTACAACGGCACCTACGCCTGCGAGAACGATCCGCTGCTGAACGGCGTGCTCAAGGGCGACTGGAAATACCCAGGCTGGGTGCTGTCGGACTGGGGCGCGGTGCATAGCACGGCGGAAGCTGCCAATGGGGGATTGGATCAGGAGTCATCGGAAGGCTCCGACCGGGAGCAATATTTCGGGCCTGCACTGAAGCAAGCGATTGCCGACGGCAAGGTCACGCCTCAGCGACTGCACGATATGGTTCACCGCATTCTGCGCAGCATGTTCGCGCATGGCGTGTTCGATTATCCCGCCACCAGACAGCTCTCCGCCCTGGAGGCGCACCGGCAGATTGTTTACCGCGATGCCGCGGAAGGCATGGTGCTGCTGAAGAACGAGCGCGGCATCCTGCCGCTTCCCCACATGGCGCAGCGCATCGCGCTGATCGGCGCGCACGCTGACGTGGGTATGTTGTCGGGCGGTGGTTCTTCGCAGGTGATGCCGATCGGGCACACATCGGCCGACGATTTTCCGGTTGGCGCCGCGGAAGTCGCAAGCGGCGCAAAGGTGCGGCCCGCAGGAACCGAGATTTACGATCCCCCGTCGCCGTTGGCCACCATCCTGCAAGCCAATCCGGCGGCGAACGTTCAGTATGCGGACGGAGAGGATGTGGCCGCCGCCACCGAGCTGGCGCGGCAATCCGATGTCGTCATCGTGTTCGCGCGGCAATGGATGAGCGAAGGCCGCGACGTGCCAAACCTCCGGCTACCCAATGACCAGGACGCTCTGATCCAGGCTGTGGCCGCGGCGAACCCGCGCACGGTTGTGGTGCTGGAAACGGGTGGGCCCGTGGCGATGCCGTGGCTGGACCAGGTGGGCGCGGTGTTGGAAGCCTGGTATGCGGGCAATGCCGGGGCGACAGCGCTGGCGCAAGTCCTGTTCGGCAACGTGAACCCGTCCGGCAAATTGCCGATCACCTTTCCGGCTTCCGAGGAGCAGTTGCCGCGCCCGTCCATTCCGCGAGGTGCCGCGCCGGGTGCGCCCTTCGACATCGATTATTTCGAAGGCGCGAATGTCGGCTACCGCTGGTTTCAGGGGAGAAACCTCACCCCGCTGTTTCCTTTCGGGTATGGTCTTTCCTACAGCAGCTTCCATCTCGATGGGCTGGCGGTGACCAGCAAGGGACGTTTGACCGCGAGCGTGAACGTCACCAACGACGGCCCGCGCGGCGGCATGGAAACGGTGCAGTTCTACGCCGCGTTGCCAGACGGCACTGGCATTCGCCGCCTGATCGGTTGGAGCAAGGTGCCGCTGAAAGTGCATGAGAGGCGCCGCGTGACCATAGCGCCCGATCCGCGCCTGCTCGCGCGTTTCGACGAAGCGGCGCACGGCTGGCGTGTTGCGGCGGGGGACTACATCATAAGCGCAGGCGCGTCTTCGGCGTCGCTGCCGCTGAACGCGACCGTCAAGCTGACGGCGCAGCAACTGCCGCCCTAGGAGAACATCTTGGCAGCACTCGACAGAAGAACAGAAACCGGCGCGCCGCGGCGCCAGCCAGTGCTGCTCGCCTTCATGGTGTTCCTGTTTTTCGCCTGGGGCTTCGCAACGGTTCTGATCGATTCACTGGTGCCGAAGCTGAAGGGGTTGTTTTCGCTCTCCTATGCCGAGGTGATGCTGACGCAGTTCAGCTTTTTCCTGGGCTACCTGATCTTCTCCATTCCCGCCGGATTCGTGCTCTCCCGCCTCGGCTACATCCGCACGGTGATCGTGGGGCTGGTGGTAATGGCGTCGGGTTGCCTGCTGTTCATTCCGGCGGCGGGGGCGGCGCTGTTCCCGGCCTTTCTGCTGGCGCTGTTCGTGATGGCCGCAGGCATCACCTTGCTGCAGGTGGTGGCGAACCCGTTCATTGCGGAGCTTGGCGCAGTCGAATCCTCTCACAGCCGCCTCACCCTGGCGCAGGCCTTCAACTCACTAGGCACCACGATTGGGCCGTGGGTCGGCGCGGTGCTGATCCTGCGCGGTGGGATTGACGTGCATGCGCAGAATGCCTCGGCAGCGGCCATCGCTGCCGCGCGCCGCGTGGAAGCGCACGGCGTGCAGGTGCCGTTCGTGATCATCGCGGTGGCGCTCCTGGCGCTGGCTGGTGCGTTCTGGATGTTGCGCCGCAGCAGCGCGCCGGCGGTGAGCGCGCAGATGGCGAGCTTCCGCGCGGTGTGGGCGCTGCGCAATCGCCCGCGCCTGATGCTCGGTACGCTGGCGATCTTCCTCTATGTCGGCGCGGAGGTCTCCATCGGTAGCGTGATGACGAATTACCTCATGCAGCCTTCGGTGCTGGGGCTGCCGGCGGAACGCGCGGGCAAGCTGGTGAGCTTCTACTGGGGCGGCGCGATGGTGGGGCGCTTCATCGGCGCCTTTGTGTTGCAGCGCCTGCGGCCGGGACTGGTGCTCGCTGGCTGCGCAGTCTGCACGACTCTGCTCGCGGTCATCTCCTCCTTCACCACCGGAGAAGCCGCCGGGATTTCGCTGATTGCGGTGGGCCTGTTCAACTCGATCATGTTCCCCACCACCTTCGCGCTCGCGTCAGAGAACCTCGGCACCGAAACGCCGAACGGCTCGGCGCTGCTCTGCATGGCGATTGTCGGCGGCGCCATCGTGCCGCTGATCACCGGCGCGGTTGCGGACCGGATGGGCCTTTCCACGGCATTGCTGGTGCCCGCGCTCTGCTATGTGTGGATCTGCATCTACGGCGTGCTGACCGCCCGCGGCCTTGCCGCACCGCGCCTCCCGGCGGCGGGAACGGAATGCTTTACCTTGGAAGAAATGATCGCCGGAATGACGCCAGATAAGCAGCATCCTCCATTGATCGATGACGAGCCGCGTGGGTCGGAATTCCCTAACGAGGAGCCTTGATGCTTCTTCCGGAGCGG
>JAFAVP010000168.1 GCA_019242395.1 Alphaproteobacteria bacterium
TGCCGTAGGATTCGAGCTTCGCTGGATCGATCACGATTTCCAGCATCTCGTCCCGTGTGCCCGAAAGTTGCGCATCAAGCACGGTGGGAATGGTCTTGAGCTGATCGCTGAGATCCCGCGCCAGATGATAAAGTGTGCGCTCCGGCACATCGCCAGAGAGCGCCACCGAAATCACCGGGAACAGGCTGGTGCTGATTTCCTGCACGACAGGCTGCTGCACGTCGGGAGGCAATTCGGCGCGCGCGGTGTCCACCTGCGCGCGCACGTCGGCAAGCGCGCGGTCTTTGTTGAACGACACGTCGAACTGCATGATGATAACGCCCGCGCCCTGATAAGCGCGGCCGGTCATCTCCTTGAGCCCTTGGATCGACCGGAGGTAATTCTCCATCGGCTTGACCAGCAGCCGCTCGCTGTCCTCCGGGCTGATGCCGGGATAGTAGACCTGCACCACGATGTATGGGATTGGGATGTCGGGGTCCGACTCTTTCGGAATCGCAATAAAGGCAAGCACCCCTGCTACAATGGTGACGATAAAGGCCGCGATCACCAGCCGCGTGTTCTTAACTGCCCAGTCGATGATCCTGGTCATGCGCGCGCTCCTGCGGAAATCGCTTTCACGCGCGAGCCTTCCGCCACGAACTCCTGCCCAACAGTGATCACGGTGGTCCCGGAAGGCAGGCCAGTTACCCACATGCCATCAGGTCCGTCGGAGACGATATTGACGGCCTTGAAATGGACTACTCCAGCCTCCACGGTTCGGACACCGACAATGCCGCTGTCGTTCAACACCAAGATGCCCGGCGAAATCTTCATGGCCTCGACCTGCTTCACCGGAATTCGGATATCTGCGCTTACGCCATCCCGCAGGCGTGCATCCGAGTTGGGAAGCTCGACCTCCACGCGGAAGGTGCGCGTGCTTGCGTCGGCTTTGGTAGCGACGAAGTAAACCTTCCCCTGGACGGTTTCGCCACTCACGAGGATAGCGCTGGCCGGTGCCCCCACCTTGATCTTGCCGACATCCTGCTCAGACACGCCTCCGACTGCGAGGAACGGTTCAGGCGCAATCACAAGTTCGCATTTGTCACCCACCCGCATGTAATCGCCGACGTTCACATACCGATCGTCGACAAAACCGCTTATCGGGGCGCGCACACGTGTGTTTGCCAGCTCAATCTGCTGGGTACGCTCTGCGGCCTTGGCGGCTTCTAGCGCGGCCATGGCCTGCTTGGCGCCAGTGGCGGACATCGCGCCTTGCTTCGCCAAGTTCTCAGCGGCGTCCCACTCTTTCTGACGTTCGGATACGAGCGCCCGCGCCTGATCCAATTTCGCGCCGCGGTCGTTGACGACCAATTCGCAAAGGACATCGCCGGCCTTAACGCGGTCACCCTTTTCGAAGTGGATCGCCCTCACGATTCCATCCACCTGGGCACGCGTATCCACCCAGTGAAGTGCCTGCGTGCGTCCGCGCACCGTCAAGGTCGCGTCTCGCGGGGAGGCTGTAAGCATCGCCACTTGGACCCGCGGAACGTCGTTGGTCTTCGCGGCGGCATCGGAAGTGGCGGAGTCCGGCTTATGGCCCCCGAAAAGACCCGAACCGATCCAGACCACCACAAGGACAAGGATCACGAAAGCGGCGCGATAGCCGGAATTCATCCTTCGCCAGAACCCTGGCTGGACACGCTCCCACCACGCGCGGACATTGCTCAAAATATTGCCCATGCCCCTTCACTCCGCCGCCTGCAGTGTGTGACCCTCGAATTCTGCGTGGCGTTTGCGCAGGAAATCGAGCATTGCCGTGTACATGGTGTGAGCCAGGTCGATCGCAAAGCGTTCGCCAGCGAAAAGAGGCTCGCGTGCCCGCAATTCAAGCTGCGCAAGTTTGCGCTCGCTTTGGGCGACATACCGGTCGATCAGCATGCGCACCCTCGCCGGCGGCAGCAAATCGGCGAACAGCATCGCAAAGATAAACGGTGAGCGGTGCCGATCCTCGGGCAGAGGTTTCATCAATGCACCAATCAAAGCCGCGCGTCCGGCAGGAGTGATTGAATACACCTTCCGGTCAGGTCGCTTCTCCTGCACTTCCTCGCGTACGGAAACGAGCCCCTCGTCTGTCAGGCGACTTAGTGCCGGATAAATGGAGCCAAAGCTGGCTTCGACGAAGTGTTGCAAGCCTCCGTCCTCGAAGGCCTTTTTGATCTCGTATCCGGTGGCATCGCCGCGGGTCAGGATACCAAGACAAATCGTGCGAACATCCATGCCGCCCCTGCACCTATATAGGACCGATATAAGTCAATCCTATATAAGTTAGGTTAAGGACGCTTCAAGGAAGCAATCGGCGCGCCCGCCGCAAGGCCGGGCTGCGCCGTGCGCGCAGATCAAAACCTAGCGAATTTAAACCAACTCAAGCCGGTCAACTTCTACGCCCTTCATACCTTGCCGGGTGGAATATCGAATCCGTTGGTCCGTGGCCAAGGTCGAAACCCCCGAGCGCCGCAGGGCGCTGGCGTGGATGTAAACATCTCCACCCCCATTTTCGGGCATCACAAAACCAAAGCCCTTCTGTTCGTTGAAGAACTTGACTTTGCCATCCACCATCGGGCCCGACGGACCAGTATCCCGATCTCCTCCATAACGGGAACCGCCCCCAAACCGGCCGCCGCCCCCCCCGAAGCGTCCACCGCCGCCGAAACGGTCTGCGCCTCCAAATCGATCCCCGCCGTAGCGGTCACCGCCGAACCGATCTCCGCCACCGAACCGGTCGTCGCCGTAACGATCCGCCCCACTGGAGCGATCCCCACCGCCGAAGCCGCCACGGGGCCGCCGGGACGGCGCCTGTTCCGCCGTACTGGGGTCAACACTGTGGATCGCAACCACTTGCAGACCACGGGGAGAATCTTGAAGGTCGCACACCACCGTGGCACCGGGCGGCATGTCCGGAGTTCCCAGGGCGGCAAGGGCGGAGGCATGACAAAAGGCGTCACCGCCATTTTCCAGGGTGATGAAGCCATAGCCCTTGGTGGCATTGAACCACTTAACGGTCCCCTTCGCAGACGCCATAGACAAGGCTTGAGGACCGGAATTTTCGAGATTTGCCATTTGCAATGTGACCAGCCGGGTATCTTAGTCGCTTTGTGGCCGCAACCGGCAAACGATCCACATGACCATCATGCCTTCAACTGAGGTTAGACCGCAACTGGTCTCCGCGGTATTCCGGACAGGCATTCTGGTAGCCCCTCGGTCCTGTCAGTGAACACTGCTTCGATGGCCGTTTCGGTGAACCTGCCCGCCTTGATCCCGCCGTTGATCGCGGCCGCGATTTCACTTCCTGGGGGGTGGTTGGCTGTCGGCGCCGTGAAGCGGGAAACTGGGGTTACCGTCCCGGTTCCAGCCATGGTCGGGATGAGCTTGGGCCTCGCGATTTGGGCGGCGCTGGTTCTGCCTCCCGATTATAGGCTGGCGGCGACATCCTTGTTGAGTTGGATGCTGCTTGTTCTAGCGGTGACCGACTTCACCGTTCTACGCTTACCTAATCTTTTCACCCTGACGGCCGCAGGGGCCGGATTGCTGTTATCGTTTTGGCTGCCTGATCGCGCCCCCCTCGCACACTTGGTGGGTGCCGCGGCCGGATTTCTGGTTCTGTTTGCGATTGCGCGCGCCTATTGGAGGATTCGAGGACGGGAAGGTCTGGGTCTCGGGGACGCCAAATTAGCGGCTGCTGCAGGCGCGTGGCTTGGGTGGCAAGCACTCCCGTATGTTGTGCTCATCGCATGTGCGGCAGCGTTTATCTGGGTAG
The DNA here is from genome assembly GCA_019242395.1 of Alphaproteobacteria bacterium. Taxonomy (GTDB): domain Bacteria; phylum Pseudomonadota; class Alphaproteobacteria; order Micropepsales; family Micropepsaceae; genus Rhizomicrobium. The sequence continues at coordinate 3,794 of JAFAVP010000168.1, forward strand.
GCGTAATGGCGGCGCTGCAAGGCAAAGAAGCGCTGACGCGCGAATTGCCCTTCGGGGTACCGCTTTGCCTCGCCTTCTGGCTCGTGTGGCTTTATGGCTCGCCGCTCTAGTCAGTCCAGATAGCGCATCCAAACGGGATCGATCGGATTGCCGGTCAGTTCGATAATGCCCGCCCGGGTGAGGGCTGCTCCCGCCCGCTTGGCTTCGACGCGCACAGTGAGCGTGCGACCGATCAGGAAGGGGGGATTGCGAACGTCGTCGGCGGGCCGCTGGCCAGAAAGCTCTTGCATCCGCCGTCGCACGTCCGAGGAGTTTGGGCCGACCTCGCTGAGAGCCTCCAATGCGAGAATTTGTGAGGTACCTTCACTGAACCCACCGGTTTCGCCGAAGAACACGGTAATGGCGGGAGAGACCCGCGCGTAGAGGTCGTCGTCCATTCCGTTGAGCATGCGCAACTCGCCCACGGTATGGAACCCGCCGTTCCGCGGCTTGTAGCCGGCGCTTGCATATTGAGGCACTTCCGCCCCATTAACCCGCCGCTCGCTATCGGGATCGAGCCAGTCTTCGTAGCTGTCAACCAGAGTGCTGAGACGGGGACCAGAAACCCCGGCAGCGGCGAACAGTCCACGTACCTGATCTTCATTGATGCCCGTCAGCGGAACTTTGCCGCGCTCGTCCTCGACGGTGATCGTGAGTGCTACATCATCGAACATGAGACTCCGTTTGGTTCCGTCGATGAGCCATTGCTGCTTCTTGTCCTTTGCCGCAAGTCCGGCGATCGCGAGCCCCATTCCCGCATTGCAGGCTGCCGCGAGTTTCGCGCGTTCGTTTTCCGCCTGCACCTCGGAGATGATGCCTCTATTCTCTGCGATCACTTCAAATGAGACAAAGCTGAAGGCAGCGATCCCCAGAATTGCGGCCAGCATAGCATAACCTTTGTCGCTGCGTACCGTCATTGCGCCAGCCGGGATGGCGACAAAGGTGTCGCTGCATGGATTTTCTCTCTTAGTTCTTCTGTGATGGTCTTTACGTCCTCTGCGTTGCGCACCACCCGGGGTGTCAGCAGCACCAAGAGCTCGGTGCGCTTTTCCTGATTGTTTGTTCCGCCGAAGATGAAGCCCAAGAACGGAATATCGTTCAGGTATGGTATGCCTGTCTTCTCTTGTGATCGATTGTCGCGAATAAGCCCGCCCAGAGCGACCGTCTGCCCATCCTTGACCGCGATTGAGCTGGCAATCTTTCGCTCCGCAATGGTTGGTGAGTTGATCGCCGAGGTAGTCGTGTTCGAGACATCGCTGACTTCCTGCGATATGTCCAGCAGCACGAGGCCGCTATCATTCACCCTCGGGGTCACGTTGAGTATGACGCCCGTGTCTCGATAATCAACCTCATTGGTGACCGAGGCATCCGAAGTAAGCGTGGATGTCACCTGCGCCTGAAGGATCGGTACCTCGTCACCGACCTGAAGAGCCGCTGTATGGTTGTTTAACACAAGCACTTTCGGGGCGGACAAAACCTTTACGGTCGTGACATCGGAAAGTTCGTTGAGGGCCGCGGCGATATTCCCGTTTCCGTTCGCAACGAAATACGAGAAGCCAGGAAACACCTGAACCAGGCCGTTGGTTGTGCCTTGACTTAGCGCCGCCGTGCCGGCCCCGCCGCCCAAGCGCCACTGCACGCCATATTGCAAAGTATCGTTCAGCGTTACTTCGGTAATGGCCGCTTCGATCAGGACCTGCAGTGGCAGAACGTCAAGCTGCCTGAGAGCGTCCTCGATGAGCCCGTATTGACGGGGCGTCGAATAGAAGACGAGCGAGTTATTCCCATCATCGGAGGTGATGCTAATCGGAGTCACCTGACCGGGCAGCATCAGAGTCTGGGAGACGATCGGCGCCGGCTGATTGGTGCCTGGCCCGCTGTTCTCTCCAGATTGGCTGGTACTCCCCGTGGCCGAATTGGATTGATAGGTGCTGGACGTGCCGAAGCTGGATCCGGATTGGAAGCCCGTTTGCTGAGAGCCCATTCCGGGTTGGAAGGCTGTACCAGTGCCGGGGCTGCCGGAAGCACCACTTCCTTGGAAACCGAACCCAGGACGAAAACCCTGGACGCTGGTCGCCTGTCCGGTAGCGGTTAGATTAGGGGTTGTGGAATTTGTCTGCTGCGCCGGCGTACCTCCGAAGGCGCCGACCAAAACGGTGGCAAGATCCGATGCGCGGCCGTTTTGCACATGATAGACAAAGAGCTTGCGCTCATTCTCCCCGCCCGCGCGATCCAGAATTCCTACCCACTTTTTCAGCTGTGACAGATAGCGCGGCTGGGCCGATATGGCGAGAATGCCATTTAACCGCTCGATTGGAATAAGCCGCACGAGGCCCGCTGTTGGCGAATCCTTCGCATTTACCATCGCGTCCAACTCAGGCAGGAGCACGTGCATATCAGTGCGGGTAGGGACGAGCAGGGCGAACGACATGCCCTGCATCCAGTCCACATCGAATTGGCGAACCAACTCGCGGATGGAACGCCGCTCGCCGGCCGTGCCCGTGATGAGCAGCATATTCCGCGAAGCATCGGCTTGCGCAATGGCTTTCTCCGGAAGCAACGGATCAAGCAGCTTCTTCAATTCGACGGCGTTGACGAAATGCAAGGGGATGGCTTCGTTGCCATAGCCAGCAGAAGTGCTCGGCAGGAGCTGCGGTTGTCGTACCGCCTTGTCAAGCGCAACGACCGTGTAGACTTCCCCCTGCTTCACAAGCGCAAGCTTCGATGCGCGGAGCGCCTCCTCGAAAATCGGCAACACGTCCTTGCGGGCAACCGGTTGCGCGGTTTCCACGGTCACTGTCCCCTGCACCAGGGGGTCGACAGCGTAGTTCACGCCCAAGATATCGCCCAAGATCGCCTTGGCCGCTTCATGCACGTCAGCGTTCGGGAAATTGAGGCTTACATCGTTTGTGCCCGAGGCGCCCGTGGCCGTGCGGGGGCCAGCAGTGAATCGTCCAGTGCCTGGATATACCGCAGACGCGGAGCCAGGTGGCGAATTGGGCTGGGTCGCATTCTGAGAAGATGGCAGGCTCCGAGCCGGCATGAGGGGGGCCGGATTCTGTGCACTAGCCAAGCCCGCCAGCATAAAGAAACATCCCACGCAGGTTGCCAACTTCATGGTTCTAGTTGTCATCGTCATCGTCATCGCTGCTGCTACTGCTGTTATCGTCATCGTCACTGCTTGTAGTGCCCGGCGCGCCGAGTTGCGTAGTGACGCTCCCGGGCCGTGGCGCGGCGGCCACAACCGTGAGCGTCCGCCGTTCTCCATCCCTATCGAAGACGATTTGCGTCCGGTCGATAGAGACAAGCCGCCACCCTTGGACGACCGAATCCGGCTTGACGCGAATGACCTGGCCCACCGCATTGCGGATAAGCGCCGCGGAAACATTCCCTGCTATCGCGGTGCCAATGACTTCGAAGCCGCTTAAATTGCCACCGCTCGGAGCGGACAGAATTACGGGCGCCCGGTCAGGCGCAAAAATCGGCCGCGCGAGAATCCCCGGATAGCTGCGCGAGACAGGTACTTCTCGTGCTTCCGGCAAAGGCCGGGGAGCGGTAACGCGCTCGTTCGGGAGTGTCACGGAAGATGGCGCCGCCATTTGAAGGCCGGCTGCCATCATAAGTAGGACTGCGGCGGCGGCCGGTATGAGCTCGGGACTACGTCGGCTCCCCCACCCGGACGGGAGCGGAAATCTCAATCCGGACGTCCATCGGGGCAGCGTGCCCAGTCTTAGCCGCGCGGTCGGCAGCGACCGAAAGGTATCCAACAACGACATAAGGTGCCTCGCTTTCGAGCCGGGCCAGGCTCTTGTACAATTGCGCAATCGAGAGGGTGACGTCTGCCCTAACTTTGACCCATCCCTCGGGAGCATCGCCCTGAACTTCCGAAATCGTCTGGACCGTCCCGCCTTCTTCATTGGTCATGCGGTTCAGGCGCTGCTTCAGCATCTCTGCAGCCAGTGCTTCCGTCGGAGCGACGACCGCATATTGGGACGCCGTAGCCTTTTGCTGCATCGCTTGGGCACGAAAGACGGGGATACCCGCAAGAACCCGTTGGTTGCGTACATAGGTTTCCCGCAAATCGCTGCGCTCGAGGGCCCGTGCTGCCATTCCACCCACGACAGGCACGATGAGGCCCAAAACCACCACGCCCACGAGCGCAAAGAGTATCCCCAGCGCCACCAAACGTCGCTCACGCTGTGCCAGTTGCCTCATCGCGCACGCTCCATTTCGCGGTCCGCCGCGAGATCGAACGAGCCAGCACTTGCCGGTGCTGTGCGAGCATCAGATGCCAGCGAGTGGGCATTGCGCAGTACAGGAGACGCTTCCAGCTTGGCCAACAGATTCGAGGTATCCTTCCGCTGCCCCCGAATGTGAACGGTCTTACCGTTCCACTCGAAGCGCTCGACCCAGGCATCATTAGGCAGCGTCTCTGTAACGGCTTCGAGGATTGGCAATGGCGAGTTCTGCTTTTTCTGCTTCAGCAGAATTGCCCGCCGAACTGCTTCCTTTTGAACCTTGTCGCGCAACCGCATCGCGACCGAGACAGGCGCCTGCTGCGACTCGACCGACTCACGCAATTGGTTTGTGGCCGCGGCATCCCGGTAGCTCAGCATGAACAGGTTAAAGCCCAAAAGCACGGCCGCCGCCACCCACCAATAACTTGTCCGACGCCGCAGCGCGCTGCCACCCTCTGCCTCACGCAGCGCCGACAAGAAGTCGAATGAACCCGCTCCAGCCGCGGCCAGTCCGATTGCAGCAGGTTCAAGGTGGTGAGCCCTTGCGTGATCCAAGGCGCGCGCGATTGCGGCCTTGGTCATAACGCCGATCAGAATTGTCTGCTTGCCACGTGCCTCGTCACGGCCGACGATCTCGGTGTCGAACAGCGCCTGATCGGCTCGGAACGGCGTCAGCCTATCGAGGTCCAGAGCGACCATGCGTTTCACATCGCTCGCCGGCAGTATCGGGAGCTCTATTTGCCGCGTCAGGACCGCGGTTGGCGGGAGCAGGAGCTTCACGGCGCCGCGCGGCTTGTCCGGCGACATGGCTGCGGTTTCGCCATTGCGGTACATGATACCGGCATCTGTAAATTCCGCGACTGCCGAGGACCGCTTGAGTACGCGGTCTCGCCATTCAGGCGGCACCATCCCCAACAGCTCCTCCACCCACCAGCGAAAGGCGTGTAACAGCCATTGCACAATCGCCTGGTGATCGGTCTGGAGGAGGTCCTTGAAGTTCACGATGGTGTGCTCCCGGAGGAACGAACCACCGCGCGGCCCCGGCAGGTTTTGGTCACGATCATCAGCACGCACATGGAGTCGACCGAGGCGAAAGGCTTCACGTAAAGCTCCGGCCAGACGCGTGGGTCCTGGGGCGCGAACTGAACGCGAATGCGGATCAGCTTGGGGGGAGCCGCCTGCAGCTCCCAAGCAAATCGCCAACCGGGACGGTTGTCTGGCGGCGCCACTCCAAAATAGCCGATGTCCAGGCCTTGGACATTATGCAACAGCACCAAGTTCTCGCTTGGAGTCTGCTGGTCGACCGCCAAATCATTGACGGATGCGAGCACCAGATCCCCATTCGCTGCGACCGAGAGCTGATAGCGGCGTAGTCCCGAGGGCGCTCCCACATCCCGGGGCGAAGACAGGAACATCATTTTGTCCGCCACGCCGTCAAAGTCAGCGTAGGAGGGAATTTTGTCATAACGCGTCGCCGGGAAAACACGCTCGATCCGATCCCGCAACAGATTTTGGGCACCCGCGATGGCATCGCCCATCGTGTTCGCTGCGTCTATGTGCTCCCACACGCGCCGGCTAGTGCCGAGTCCCTCTACCATCAGCGCGGTCGTCATGCCGACGATGATCAACGTCGCGAGCATTTCGATAAGCGCATATCCAGCCGAGTTGTCCCGCATCTCAGCCGCCCTGCCCGAGCGCGAGGGTAGAGATTACGGCGAGTGCCCTCCCCTTGGGGTTGCGTACCGAAACCGTCACCCGCCAAACTTGTCCCGCGTTGCTGGCCGGCAGATCCGCCGCAAAGGGTTCAATCTGGATGCGCCAGGGGAATCCGGCTTGGATTCCAGTGGTAACACCGGGCTCTATTCGAACCATTGACCCGACCGTGGCAAGCTCGGATTGCGCAATCAGATTGGCGAAGCGCTTCTCTTCGGCCATCCGGTTCCGGGCAGCGCTATTCATCGTAGCGTGGTACATGGCGCCCAGAGTCAGCGCGACAATTGCCGAGCCGATCAAAGCTTCCACAAGGGCCGAGCCTGCGTCACCTTGCACGCTATTGCCCCCCAGTTGTAATCGCGCCGGTCGTCGTGTTGAACGCGATCGCGACCTTTCTTGTGCCGGAGTTGAGCGCGATCTGGGCTGGCAGCATTGACCCATCCGGCATGAAGACAACTGGTCCTGGCATCTTCAGAGCGATATCGCCAGGAAGACGCCGTGTCCCGCCGATCCAATCATATCCCCTTCCCCGGGCCAGGGGCGTAACGACTACCTTGGTGTTCGTACGCATTGCGGTGGCCCGCGCAGTACGCAAGTCCGCCTGCATTACGCTGGCGGACTGGCGCAAAGACAGCAGGCTCAGGGAAGCCCCGATGTTCGGAGCGATCAGGGCTGCGACCAATGCAACCACCGCGATCACCACCAGCGCCTCGAGGAGCGTGACGCCAGCGTCCGCTTTACCAGCTGCCCACATCCGCTGCCTCGCCGGTGCCGCCGGGTTGCTTGTCCGAACCTAGAGAGAACACGTCCACTTCCCCGTGCTCGCCTGGAACTTTGTAGAGATACGGATCGCCCCAAGGATCCACCAACGCGCTTTCCTTTTTCAAATACGGGCCGTTCCAGCCATTAGCCGTCTGAGGTGCTGACACCAGGGCTTTCAGACCCTCCTGCGGCGTGGGATAGCGGCCCACATCGAGCCGATAGAGTTCGAGCGCGGCGACGACGTTTTGTATTTGCACCTTGGCAGTTTGCGTGCGCGACGTGCCGAGATACTTGATGACCTGCGGCGCGATGATTGCGGCAAGCAGGCCGAGAATCGCCAGTACGACCAGCAGTTCGAGAAGCGTGAAGCCGGCATCGTCCCGCCGAGGGAGAGTCAGTTTTTTCATCATGGTCCTAGTGCCAAGTCGTTGAAGCCCAAAATCGCAGACATGATCGAAGCGATGACAGTCGCCACAACGGCACCCATAAGCACCGTGATAGCCGGAGTCATGATCGCAATCATCCGTTGGATGGCGTTGCGGACATTGCGGTCCAGCACGTCGGCAAGTCGGTTGAGCATGAGGCCGAGTTGCGCCGTCTCCTCGCCCGTGCGCAGAAAACTTAGCGCCATGGGCGGGAAGAGGCCTGTCGCGGCAAGCGGGCCCGACAGGCCGCCGCCCTGTTTCAGGCCGCGCGTCACCTTGTCAATGGATTCCGACATGTGAACGTTCACGATCGATCGTTGCGCAATGCCGAGTGCGCTTGGTAAGGCCACGCCGCCATCCAGGAGACTTCCCAACGTCCGGGCGAAGCGCGCCGTCTCCGCATTGCGGATCACGGTCCCGAGCGCCGGAACTTCCAATATGCGTCTATGGAACGCGCGCCGGACGTGCGGCCGCTTGAGCCACCTGTAAAAGGCCACACCCACCACCACAAGCGTGAGCGCCGCAAGCAGGCCATATGATCGAACGAAGCGGCTCGCGCCCAGGATCACCATTGTCATGGTTGGCAGCTTGCCGCCGACATCGGCAAACAAATCCTCGAATTGCGGCACGACGAAGAGCAACATGATGAGGATCACGCCGCTCGCCACGGTGAGGAGAAGCATAGGATAAACCAATGACGAAACGACTGTCTGGCGCAGAGCTTCCGCGCGGTCCAGCGTTTCCGCCAATCGCCCAAGGCTCTCGTCAAGCTTGCCGCTGGCCTCGCCGGCTTCTGCCATGGCGGACGCCATGGGAGGGAAGACACCTCCTGAATCCATCATGGCGCGGGACAATGCGGTCCCGCTACGCACTTTGTCGCGCAGCTTAGAGAACACGCCCTTCAGTGCCGGAGGCCGGGTGATGTTCTCCACGCACACTTGCAACGCACGATCAAGCGAGAGCCCGGCGTTCAGCAGCACGGAGAGTTCGCCGAGGGCGTTGGCGATGCCTTGCCGCAAGGCGCTGTTGACACGCACCGTTGGGGCTTTGGCTGCTTT
>JAFAVP010000219.1 GCA_019242395.1 Alphaproteobacteria bacterium
GCATAGACGAACGACAGAAGTGCCGAGATATGCTCGAACGCGGTCATGACGCCCCTCCGGCTTAGGCCTTATACGAGCAGTGCTCGGCAGAACAGTCTCGCGAAGAAGGTGATGGCATTAGCCGCCCATCAGGCGGCAAGGGTTGCCCAGCGGTGGTCGGACGAAACGCTCGCCTCAGAATCGAGCGCCTGTGGCGCACGGCGGACGTGACCGAAATCCTCTCATCCTTTCGGCTATTTAGAACACAACATCAGTATGTTGTTGCCCGTCGGCCCGCCGCGCTTCGTTGCATCCATAACGTCTATCCGCCGCCCATGCTTAAGGCGTCAGCACCACGCGGCCGACGATGTTGCCCTGGCGCAGATCGTCCAACGTGCGATTTGCATCCGACAGTGCACGGCTTTGCAGCGGGATTGGAGAGACTTTGCCTTCCCGAACCAGCGCCATCATTTCGCGCGCCTCCGGCAGCGAGCCGACGAACGAACCCATGATGGTAAGCGCGCGCAGCGGAAACATCGGCAGCGGCATGGTCATAGCGCCGCCGAACAGCCCAACCACGACGATCTTGCCGCCGCGCCGCACCACGGCATTGGCGAAGGCAAACGAGGCTTCGGAGCCCACGAAATCCACCACCGCATAGACGCCACCGGTATCGGCCACCAGCCGCTTGGCGGCGCCGGGTTCTTTCGTGTTGTACGCGGCAACGGCGCCGCCTTTTGTCGCCGCATCGAGATGGGCGTCCACAATGTCGGCGGCGATCGGCCCCTTGCCGTGCAGCGCGCAGGCAAATTCGATGCCCATCATGCCGACGCCCCCGCAACCCAGAACCACGATCTGATCGCCGGGACCGAGGCGGCCCACCTTCTTCATCGCGCCGAACGCGGTGAGGCCGGAGCACATGTAGGCGGCGGCGAGCGCAGGCGAGACAGAGCCGTAGTCCAGCAGATACTTGGGATGCGGCACCAGCACATGCGTGGCGAAGCCGCCGGGAACGCCGGGCGAGCAGCCGAGCTGGCGCGGGCGCCCTATGCACAAATTCTCCTCGTCGCGTTGGCAGGCGGCGCACTGGCCGCAGCCGATCCAGGGGAACGCGGCGTAGCGTTCGCCGATTTTCGCGCCGCTCGCATCGGGACCGGCGGCAATGATCTCGCCTTCGATCTCGTGGCCCATCGTGTGCGGCAGCGGGAGCTTCATCGGCAGCTTGTTGCCGCCGCCCAGATCGAAATAGCCGTCGTGGATGTGCACGTCGGAATGGCAGACGCCGGCGTGATGAACCTTGAGCAGGACTTCCGTGCCTTTGGGTTCGGGTGTGGGTGCCTCGATTTCGCTTAGCGGCGTCCCGAATTCCACAATTGCCTGGCTGCGCATGCATTCCTCCAATGGCAACTGATGCGGCTGTTACACGCGATCCATGCGGCGTCAATCGGCGGCCGCGTAGGCCCGCGCCAGCGCTGCGAACTGCTGCACGGAGAGCTCTTCGGCGCGCGCGATGGGCGGAACATTCGCTATAGCGAGAAGCTCCTCGGCACGCGGCGATAATGTTTTCAGACTCTGGCGCAGCATTTTCCGCCGTTGACCGAATGCCGCCGCAGCAACGGCTTCGAGGTCTTGGAGATTTGCCGGCGCAATGGGTTTGGCAAGCGGTTCGATGCGCACCACGCAGGAGGTTACCTTCGGCTGCGGCGTAAAGGCGCGCGGGCTTACCTCGAACAGAATGCGCGCTTGCGCGCGCCACTGCACCAGCACGGACAGCCGCCCGTAAGAAGATGTGCGCGGTTGCGCCACGAGCCGCTCGGCCACTTCACGCTGGAACATCAGGGTGGCGCTTTGCCAGAACGGCGGCCAGGTTTTGGCTGTCAGCCACTTCACCAGCAGCGCACTGCCGATGTTGTAGGGTAGGTTGGCGGCGATCCGCACGCGCTGGCGCACACCATATTCCGCGAGGATCGCGCGTTCATCGAGACGCAAAGCGTCAGCGGACACAACATTCAGCCGGCCGGGGAATGCGGCAGCGATGTCCTGAAGCGCGGCAAGGCAGCGGGCATCGCGCTCTACTGCGATCACCCGAGGGGCACCTTCGACCAGCAAAGCCCGCGTCAATCCACCGGGACCAGCACCGACCTCGTAGATCGTGGTGCTTTCCAGGGGGGCGGCGGCGCGCGCGATGCGGCGGGTGAGATTGAGATCGAGAAGGAAATTCTGCCCCAGCGACTTCTTGGCAGACAGTCCGTGCGCCGCGATCACCTCGCGAAGCGGCGGCAGCGGATCAGTTTCGGGCATCGGCCATGTGCGCCGCTAGCTGGATAGCTGCAATCATGCTGCGCGGGTCTGCCTTGCCTTTGCCTGCAATGTCCAGCGCCGTACCGTGATCGGGCGAGGTGCGGATGATCGGCAGCCCCAGCGTGACGTTTACCGCTTCCCAAAAGGCGAGGGTTTTCACGGGGATCAGCGCCTGGTCGTGATACATGCAGAGGGCCGCATCGTACTGTGCGCGCGCCACTTCGTGGAACATGGTGTCGGCAGACAGCGGACCGATCACGTGAGCGCCGCCGCCCCGCAGCGCTTCGATCGCCGGGCGGATGATCTCCCGCTCTTCAGTGCCAAGCTCGCCCTCTTCACCGGCATGCGGATTGAGTCCTGAAACTGCAAGCCGCGGCGCAGAAATTCCGAAATCCCGCTTCAGCGCGGCGACAATGATGTCGCCGGTTTCAACAATGGCGCGCGTGCTGATCTGAGCAGGAACTTCCGCCAGCGGGATGTGAATGGTCAGCGGTACAACGCGCAGATCGCGGCCGGCCAGCATCATCACCGCGCGGTCCGCGCCCGTGATCTTCGCAAGATATTGGGTATGGCCGGCGTGCTCGAAACCGCCCTGGAGGAGCGAAGCCTTGTGAATAGGTGCGGTCACCACTGCCGCGACAGCACCGTCCCGCGCCAATGCTGCCGCCTCGTCAATGGCATCGACCACAGCACGCGTGTTGAGCGAATCGGCCTTTCCGGGCTGCCGCGGCACGGCCACTTTGTGCGATTCGATAAGCGCCGCTTCCGGAACATCGCCGCAGGCTTGAAACACTGCGGGGTCGCCGACCAGTTTCAGCGGGCGCTCGCCGACCCGCCCGTTCAGGGCAGCAAATGCGGCGACGGCAACTTCCGGCCCGATGCCGGAGGGCTCGCCCATCGTGATGCAGATGGGCGCCTGTCGCGAAATGCGTTCAGCGGATGGAGGCAGAGGAGGACTTGGCATTCTTGATCGCTCTGTCCTCGGGGGTTTCGATGTTGGCCACGCGCCTCAGGTCGCGCAGGTAGCGCCGGGCATAGACCGACATTGCCTGCTCGTAGAGTTGCTGCTCGACTTCGTCGCGGCTCGGCATGTGAAACACTTCGATCTTCGGAGGCACCTTGTCGCAACGGACAATCAATTCTACGCCTGCCGCCGACTGGAATGGCTCGGCCACCTCTCCGGGATGAGTTTTCGCAAGCGCATTGCGAATTTCCGGACTGAGGCTGGAAAGCTGCATCTTGCCGAGATTGAAGTACACGGCGCCCCGAATCTTCGCCACGAGCTCCGGCAGGTGCTCGCAACCGCCGATGTGCTCGCGCATCACGGCCGCTGCCCTCAGCGCGCTCTCCAGCAAGCCTTTCGGCGGCTTGGGACCGGTCGGCAGCAGCACCCGCGCCAGCGGCAGCACATTCGGGTCCGTGTTTGCTTGCTGCTCATCTGGAGCGGGGACTTTGGTTCCGGCCGGTTCTTGCCTCGCCCGCAGCCACAAGAGGTAATATCCGCCGGAGGCCTTAATGGGCTGACTCACCTGGCCCGCATGCATTTGCTCAAGGGCGGCGTTGAGTTCAGGGACCAGTTGCCCATCCTGCACAATGCCAAGATCGCCTCCCGACGCTGCGGTTGGATTCTGGCTGAACTGCCGTGCCATTGTGTCGAAGGGCGCCCCGCTGCGAATCTGCTCCAGCAGGTTCTGCATGTTTTTCAGAACTGTGGCGTCCTGCTCAGGGCTATCGACCGCTTCGAAGATTTCGGCGACGCGGAAATGGGGCTTGTTCGCCCCGGCAGCCATCCGCTTCAGCTCGGCATCCACGTCCTGCGGCGACAGCTCCACCCGGTTGCCGTATTCGTCTTGTACCGCTTTGGTCCATGCGATCTGCGCCGCAAGCTGGCTGCGAAATGTTGCCATCTCCACGTGCGCAGCGGCGAATATCTTCTTGATCTGCTCCATCGTCAGGTGATTGTCGGCGAGGATGTTGTCGATGGCCTTGTCCACTTCGGCCGTGCTGACGGAGATGTTTTTTTTCTGCGCCTCAAGCACCTGCAATCGCTCGGTCTCCAGTTGACTGAGCACCTGCTGACGGATTGCCTTGAGACTGTCGGCAGTTGGCCGTACGCCCGAGGTGGCTAGGAACAGAGCCACGCGTTGCCGCAGATCGTAATCCGAAATGATCGAATCGTTGACAACCGCGGCCACGCCATCATTGGCGTCGTCGTTCACAGGCAAGGCCTCAGTGCCTGGCTGCACAGGCGCGGCTGCTTGAGGTTCATGTACGTGGGAGGATCTACCATGCGCCGGAAGCGCTGAAGCCGAAGACGCAGCCGCGCTCGCCAACAAGAGTGCACGCAGGAAAGTTCGAAGGATCAACGTCTTACCGGTTTCGGTGGGGTTCAGCGGAACCAGTGCGCGCTGCGCCTGTCCCATGTGCATTGACCATACTCAATTCCCGATGGGATTCAAGGCGTGGTGAACACATGCCGTGGGAAGAGGGAGTAGGGCTGTCCGCTCTGATCCCCAGTCTTCAAGTTGAACCGGAACAGCACTGAGGTGGAGGGCGGAAGGTCGCGGTCGCTGGTGAAAACCCTCCGGTAGGCGACGGATACGCCCAGACATTCGTCCTCATAGCCCAGGCCGAACTCGCTGTCGATCATCCGATCGTTTTCAATGTCCCGTCGCGCGCCGGCAAATAAGACCCAGTAGTCTAAGATGCCGATGGTCGCTTGCCCATTCACTTCTTGGCGAGAGGGCAAGTCGATGGTGGGATCCGGTTCTTCGATTTTGAGATAGCTCAGTTCCAGGACGGATCGGCCCCACGTTCCGTCTACATACACTTCATTGCGCCGCAGGTTTCCGGTCTCCTGGTCGATATCGGCCCGGTGAGTCAGGCTGAAATGCGCCGGGAACTTGATGGTGAACCGCTCGATAACATCCGAAGTGTCGTGCTGGTTTTCGAAGCCGATGAAGGTTGCCAAATTCGGGTCCGGTTTTAGGCGATAGGTTTGGCCAACAAGGAGATCGACTGAGCCGCCCGATGGAAAGAACGCGGTGCCTTCGAAACCGGCATTGGCCCGCGGTCCGGTTTCGGCCACGTCGTATCCGGGCAAATGCTCCAAACTGAACAGGTTGGTGTCGTCGAGTTCGAAGTCCCTGCTGTCTTCGTTCGGTATGCCGCTCGGGTTTCCGCCATAAGGTGCCGCAATCGCCTGTACAATCGGCTGAACCACCAGAGAAGTCCCGCCCATAAATGCGCTCGAAACAAACGGCCATCGCCAATCGAGCGCTAAGTAAGGAAGCCCTCTCCAGACATAATCTGCCTTTTCGGGAATGTCCGGAAAATCGGCAAGGTCATTGTTCGTGACTCGGAATACATCGCCGCGCACATCCGCTTGGAACGTGATCAGTTGCCCGTTCCCAGTGACCAGAGGCAGGCGCCAGCGTGCTTCGGCACTTAGTCTCTGGCTATTCGGGCCGCTGTCCCGGCTCACCGCAGCCCCGTTGATGTCCAGGCGATCCTCTCCGCCCAGAACATCATGTTCCTGAATGTAGGTGTAACTCAAAGCGGGCAGGACAAGGGGAAAGAGTTCTTGGGCGTCCGTAAGCCTCAATCCTTGGAAGTAGTACCCGCCCAAATCGAAGCGGCTGCGGCCGCTCAGCCCCTCGACGAAAAGATCATTCACCAGCCGGTCCAGGATCGACAGGTTGTATCGCTTCAAGAATGTTTGGTTCGACGTGAACTGCGCATCGAAGCCAAGGTGCCAAAGGTTATCCCACAGCGGAATGCGGCCTGAGCCGAAGAGCGAGCCGTACCACTGGTGCTCGTCCTCATTCGGCCCGCCATTCGGGTTGTAGGCGCCGCTCGCTTGTAACCACATGCCGCCGCTGTTCCAGCGCTGACGGTATTCGGTTTCAAGCAGGACGCCGGCATGCGTGGTGAACGTTGGCGCGATCGTCGCATCCTGAGAATCGTTCAGCGCGATGTAGGCCGGCAATCGGGCAAACGATCCGAGGATGCTGGAGGAGCCAAGCTCGGGTGGCAACAATCCACTTCGTCGCTTCACAGTGGGATCGGGGTGGCTGAAGTATGGCGTGTAGCCGATTGGGACGCCAAACATCTCAAACGTGGCGTCGCGATAGACGATTTCATGCTCTGGCTGGTTGTAAACCACCTTTCTGGCTCTAACCTGCCAAAGCGGCGTGCGTTTTCCAGGCTGATCACACACCTTGCAACTCGAATAGACGCCGCGGATACCTGTCAGGATCGTCCCGTTCTTCGTGCGCGTGACTTTAACTGCCGCGAACCGCCCTTTTTGCCCGATCAGCGCGCTGAACCCATCCGCTACGCCGTCCCGCATCTTGTCCCTCAGAACCGCATGGGAGGCGAACGCGACCATGCCATTCGGTTCCAGAATGGAAACGTGCCCGTCTGCTGTCGCAGTGTCGTGTACCTGATCGTAGGTAACCGTGTCCGCAAGCAGTATGCGATCATTGTAATCGATTTCGACATGGCCCTGGGCGGTGACGATTTTGGTCCCAGTATCATAGGTCACCTCGTCGGCACGAATGAGGCCCGTGCCGCCAGGCTTGCCGAGCAGCGAAGCGGTGTCGGCAAAGCCATGCGGCGTCGGGGAGGTGCGCGAGGCCGCGGAAACCGGTCCACCAAAGCCGAGGAATGCGACTGCTACTGCCGCAGCCTTCGCTACGCGCCGCCCTCTCTGCCTCCTGCAGGTCCGGAGCTTACCCATCAGCCATCTTCCTGATGGAAGACCAGAGTCATGCCCAGCAGGATTGCGGCGGATGAAGGGGCGGCCGCCGCCAAAGGGGCCGGCAATATCCCAGAAATCCCCAGCGCATGGACAACGTCACCGAAGAAATAGATACCGAAGCCGCTCAGGGCACTGTAAAGCACCACTCGCCCCAAGCCGCCTAGACGTGTCAGCCGGAAGGAAAAACTGGCGGCCATGAATACCATCGCAGCAAATAAGGCCGGCAACATCAGCAGGCTGTCGAAATAGAGTTCGTATCGATTGGCGGAAAAACCCGCCTGCCGCGCGTTCTGAATGAAGCCGGGAAGATCCCAAAAAGACATAGTGTCGGGAGATGCGAAGCTTTCCTGAATGCGGGAAGGCGTTAGCGTAGTGGCGAGTTGGTACTCGCTTCGATAAGCCGGATGGCCCTCCGGTCCACTCACCCACGCGTCCCGCAGCCACCAGGTCCCAACGTGCAGATCGGCCGATTGAGCATCGATGCGCCCGGCAAAAACATCATTCTTTCCGTAGAGAAAGACGATCACATCCTGCAATAGCACTCCTTGTTCAGCCACGCGCAAAGCGTGAATGACAGATTGGCCCGCGGTCCCGGCTTGCCGGAGCCAAAGCCCGTTCTTTGAAACGGCCAATTGGGACGGCTGATCGTGAATGTACCGCGCCTCCAAACCGGCAAATCGCTGCAGCAGGAAAGAAGAGAATGGCGTGAACGCCACGGCCGCGAGCACGCCAAGCGCGACCGACGCGGCAATGGGCGGCGCTAAAATGTTCCAAGCGGAGAGCCCAGCGGCTCGCAAGGCCACTAGTTCTTGGCTCCGGGACAGCCGCACAAATGAAAACACGCCGCCCAGGAGAACAGCGAATGGCAGCAGCTTCAGGCAAAGATTGGGTAGCTGCAGCAATGCCATTCCAATCACGACCGAGCTGGCGACATGCTTCCCGGCCGTTTTGTCAAACAGGTCAACGACATCGATCGAAAAAGAAAGAAATGCCAAGGCCCCCGTCAGGAGGCCGACCCCCACTAGAAACTCACGAGCTATGTACTTGTACAGAGTCCAAGACCAACTCATTGCGCCGGCTCTGGTACGTTGCTGGGTGAAGAAAGTCCGAAAAGCGGTAGCACGTCGCCGCGAATTTCGAGGACGGCTACCACTGCTCCTAGGGCTGGTATCAGGTATAGCATAGCGCATGCTGCGGGATGCCGGACTGCCAGTCCTTGGGCGCCATACCCCAATAAACGAAGTAACCCCGCACCCAGTGCGGCGTTTGTGAGTCGCAGGGTGTACGTGCCGCGCCCGCGCCGGCTGCGTACAACGGCCGCGAGCGCTATCAATGCGAAGGTAAGACAGTATAGAGGTGCCGAGAGCCGGTTATGTCCCTCCGCAAGCAAAACACGATGGGTGCGCCCACCAGGATCCTTGGTCAGCCGTGGCCAGAACAATTCGGACAGAAAGCGCTCACTGGTTTGCAAGGATTGCTGATGCTGCTGCTCCGCAAACTGATCGAGATCGAACACGTACCTTTCAAAGCGCAGAACCGAGAGGTGGGCACCCCTAACGGAGCTTTGCTCGACCGTTCCGTTCAGCATAATCAATCGCGGGCCGGCAGCAGTTTGGGCTAGAACGCCGCCTTGCGCGATATAGGTTGTAGGCCGATCCAAATTGCGATTGTCGTGCACGAGGATAGCGTGAATATGCCCGTCTGGATCGAGCTCCCGCACAAAGATAGTCAATCCCCTGACAGGTGCATTGAAGTTGCCTTCGCTGAGAATGGCAGCCCCAATATCTCCACGTATGCTCATTACCTCGGCCCTCATTTGCCGCTGTCCCAAGGGCATCAAATAGAGCGCGCAGAGGTAGGTAAGGCCCATAACAATGGCCCCGGCGGCGAGCACGGGAACCGCTAACTGGGCGCGGCTGTAACCGGCCGCACTCATGACGACCAGCTCGCTTTCCACATTTAGCCTGTGCAGCCCGTAGAGCGTTCCGCCAAAGAAGGCGATCGGTAGAATGATCACCAGTAGCTGGGGAAGCATCATAAGGGTAAGATATGCGAACGTTGGTGCGGATTGTCCCCGGTTGATAACGAGGTCGAGCAGGCGCAGCGATTGAGAAAGCCAGATAACCAGCGTCAGCAAGACGGTGAACAGCAGGATAGGCCCCATGGTCTGGCGCAGGACGTAGAGCGACATTCGCGGCATCATGAGCACCTATCAGGCCGCGAAGTTCGATTCGCGCCCCTTTCGTCCCGTCCGTGTTATCTTCTACATTAGCATTTCCGAACCGCCTTGCGGCAATCCCGCATTGGTTGCATCCACTTGCATTCACGCGCGAATCTCTGCCCACCCATGTCCGGGAGATGACACATGCAGATAAATTTCACTGCGCCCTCCACTGAGTGCTCTGGCACCCTTGTGGTGGCTGCCACGGAAACCGGGCTGCTACCCGCCGCCAGCGCGCTGGACAAAAAGCTGGGCGGTCACCTTCAGCGCGCCCTTGGCACAGCCCGGTTTAAGGGCAAGGCTGGACAGATAGTCGAGCTGCTTGCGCCGGTTGGCCTGCAGGCCTCCCGGATCATTGTGGTCGGTGTGGGGAGAAATGAGAGGTTCGATGGACCTGCTGCCGAACGTCTGGGTGCCGCTGCGGTTGGGAAAATACTCACGAGCGGAGAAAAGGAGCTTACATTCACCATCGATCTGCCGAAGGGGGCCAAACTCAAGGCGGCACAGCTCGCAACCCATATCGCCATGGGCGCTAAGTTACGGGCTTACAGTTTTCACAAATACCGGACCAAGCAGCGTGAGGAGCATGAACCCACGCTAACGAGTTTGGTGATCGGCACAGAGGATGCAGGCAGCGCTCGCAAATCTTGGGAGCGCATGCGGGCGGTCGCCGAAGGCGTTTACCTCGCCCGCGACCTTGTGAACGAGCCGCCCAATGTCATGTCGCCCCAGGAATTTGCCTCGCGGACGCTCGCGCTTTCCAAGCTCGGTGTGAAGGTCGAGGTGCTGGGAGAAAAGGAGATGCGCACGCTCGGCATGAACGCGCTATTGGGCGTGGGGCAGGGCAGCGAGCGCGAAAGCCAGCTTGTGGTGATGCAGTGGAACGGCGGCCGCAAGAAGGATCAGCCGGTCGCCTTTGTCGGCAAAGGTGTGTGTTTCGATTCCGGCGGCCTCTCGCTCAAGCCGGGCGCCAGTATGATGGGCATGAAGGGTGATATGGGCGGCGCCGCGGCTGTCACCGGCACCATGCACGCCTTGGCGGCACGGAAGGCGAAGGTGAATGCCGTCGGTATACTTGGGCTTGTCGAGAATATGCCGGACGGCAGGGCGCAGCGGCCGGATGACGTCGTCACGTCGATGTCCGGCCAGACGATCGAGATATTGAACACGGACGCGGAGGGTCGATTGGTTCTGGCCGATGCGCTCTGGTATGCGCAGACCAAGTTCAAGCCGCGTTTTGTCGTCGATCTCGCGACACTCACCGGCGCGATCATGGTGGCCTTGGGGCTAGAGCATGCGGGACTGTTCTCGAATGACGACAAGCTCGCGAGCCGCATTCAGGAGGCGGGCCGCGAAGTTGGTGAGCCCGTGTGGCGCCTGCCCTTGGCGGATGGCTACGACAAAATGATCAAGTCGAAGATCGCCGATATGAAGAACATCTCCGGCGTAACCCATGCGGGGTCGATTGTTGCGGCGCAGTTTCTCCAGCGCTTCATTGATAAGACCCCTTGGGCGCACCTCGATATTGCCGGTGTGGCCTGGCAGGACGGTGAGCAGAAGCCTCTCTCCCCCGGTTGGGGGGTTGGCTGGGGCGTTCGCATCCTCGACCGGCTGGTGGCGGACCACTACGAGTCATGATCCGTGCCGCTATGCTGGTTGCGATTGGGTGCACGCCAGTGGCAGGTACAGTTGCCGACGGCGTTCTGCTTTCGCCGACCGAGGGTGCAAAGCTCGCGGGCCAATGCAGCAGACAAAGTCCCGCCCCCGTTCAGGGGATGTGGTCACCCAACAAGGTGCAGATTGGCGAGATGGAGGCCTTGCTTCCTGCATTCTTCCGCAAACAGGCGCATGATTGGCGTGGTTTTTTGCGCATGCCTAACATTACCGATGCCGATGCTGACTACCTGCTGACCCAGGACGTGCGGCAATATGCTGGGTTTGTAGTCGGCGGCCGCAAGATCATCTACGTCAATGCTGTGAGGGGTTGGGGAATCTCCGACGCGCCGAATCAATGGCGCACGAAGGCCATTCAAATCTGTGACGGTGGCCCGATCACGTTTGGTGTCGAGTTCGATCCTTCAACGAAGGAATTCTCTCACTCCGCGTTCAACGGCGCGATTTGATGACGGAAGTTCTCTTCTATCATCTGGAGCGTAAGTCGCTCGAGGACGTGCTGCCGGGACTGGTGGAGCGATCGCTGGAACGGAAGTGGCGGGCTCTCATCAAGTGCGAATCGGCGGATCGGGCCGCCGCCCTCGACAACCTGCTCTGGACGTATGACGAGCAGAGTTTTCTGCCGCACGCCCAGTTAGGCGAAGGCGACAGCGGCCGCCAGCCCGCGTTGATCACGCTCGACGAGGAGAACCCGAAC
>JAFAVP010000294.1 GCA_019242395.1 Alphaproteobacteria bacterium
CGCGCGGTCGCGCGCGAAAATTTCGCCGCCGGCAGCGCGGCGGTGACAGTAGGGCTGTCTCTCATGGGAACCTCGGATTTCGCGGAAAATAGAAATGACGCGGCGCGGGGTCAACGTGCTATTCAGCGCGGGTCCACAGAGGAAATCCGCCATGTCCCTGCGCGAGCGCTTCAACGATCAATTGAAAGAGGCAATGCGCGCCAAGGATCAGAAGCGCGTCTCCACCTTGCGCATGGTGCTGGCGGCGCTGAAGGACAAGGACATCGCCGCGCGCACCGAAACCAGCCGCGAAGGCGTCCCGGATGAAGAGGTGCTGGCGCTGCTGGCGAAAATGATCAAGCAGCGGGAGGAATCGGCGGCCGCGTTCGAGAGCGGCGGAAGGCCCGAGCTTGCTGGGAATGAGCGCGCGGAAATCGGTATCATCCGTGAATTCATGCCCAAACAGATGTCTCCAGACGAAGCCCGGGCGGCGGCGCAAGCGGTGATGGCCGAGGTCGGCGCCAACTCCATGAAGGACATGGGCAAGGTGATGGCGGCCCTTAAGGAGCGCTACGCCGGCCAGATGGACTTCTCCAAGACGGGCGCCGTGGTGAAGGAGCTTCTGAGCGCCAAATAGGCGGTGCCCTCAGCCAGTCTTGCGACGTTATAACTTCTGTACTAACTTGCCGCCGATTGTGCAGGAGTAGCGCCCATGTTCGGCAAGACCAAAATCATCCAGATCGGCAATTCCGTAGGGATCGTGCTGCCGAAGGAGGCGCTCGCCGCCTTGCACGCAGACAAGGGTGACATTGTCACCATCAGCGCAGCGCCGGACGGTGTGCGCATCTCCGCCTACGATCCGGAGGTGCAGAGACAGGTGGATGCCGGCCGCGAAGTCATGCGCGAATATCGGGACACGTTGCGGGCGTTGGCAAAATGAAGGAGCCCGTCTGGCTCGTTCGCGCTGCCCTCGAAGTCCTCCATGATCTCAGTATTGCCGAACACGGCGGTGCCTCTGGCCTGCGCGACGACAATCTGTTCGAATCCGCTCTTGCGCGGCCGCAGAACCTTTTCGCTTATGAGAGCGGCGTCGACCTCGCGCGACTCGCAGCGTCCTACGCGTTCGGGCTGGCAAAGAATCATGCCTTCGTTGACGGCAACAAGCGGATCGCCTTCATCGCCGCGGCGACCTTCCTGAAGCTGAATGACCAGCATCTCGTGGCCGATCAGGCGCAGGCGACACTCGTTATGCTGTCGGTTGCCTCAGGCGCTTTCAGCGAGGAAGAACTTGCCGGCTGGATTCGCAAGCACTCGAGCCTGCAGGCTGATCTCCGCAGAGCGATACCCACAGGATTCGAAATTGCGCATGCCAGCATACGCTTGCGGTAGGGTACACTGCCGCCATGCGCTTCAGCCCGAATCTGCTGGAAGAGATCCTGCGCCGGACCGATCTGGTCCAGCTGGTGGGACGGCGCGTGAAGCTCACCCGCAAGGGCCGCGTGATGTGGGGCTGCTGTCCCTTCCATAAGGAGAAGTCGCCCAGCTTCAAGGTGGAGAACGAGCGGCGGACCTACCACTGCTTCGGCTGCGGCACGGGCGGGGACGCGTTCAAATGGCTTACCGAAACCGAAGGGCTCACCTTCCCGGAAGCGGTGGAGAAGCTTGCAGGCGAAGCCGGCGTCGAGTTGCCGAAATGGTCGCCGGAAGACGAGGCCCGCGAAGAGCGGCGCAAATCGCTCTATGAGATCGTTGAAGCAGCCTGCGCGTTCTTCGAGGAGCAATTGCGTACCGCGGGGGGCGCCCCCGCCCGCGAATATCTGCAGACGCGGGGTTTGAATGGTGAGGCTGCGAAGCAGTTCCGCCTGGGCTACGCGCCGCCGAACGATGCGCTGAAAGAACATCTCTACAAGAAGAATATCCCGTTGGATGGCATGGTGGCGGCGGGGCTCGTGCGACCGCAGGACGGCGACCGGAGCCCGCGCGACTTTTTCTTCAACCGGCTGATGTTTCCGATCACGGATGCCCGAGGTCGCGTGATCGCCTTCGGGGGCCGCGGCCTCGATCCGGATGCGAAGCCCAAATACATCAACACGGGCGAGACGCCGCTCTTCTCCAAGGGCCGGCTGCTCTACAATTTCGCAACCGCCAGGCCGGCGGCGCTGCAGGGCGGCACGATCATCCTCGCCGAAGGATATATGGA
>JAFAVP010000150.1 GCA_019242395.1 Alphaproteobacteria bacterium
TCCGGGGCGTAGCCCTCGATGTCGGCCTGCGCAGCCGGCTGAACGCCTACGAGCCGGTGGTGCCGAGGCTCGACATCGCGCGGGCACCCGATGCCCTGCCGGAGGAGGATACCGAACGGCTGCTTAACGCGCTGATCGGCGAATGCCACTTCCTCATGCGGGAGGTGGCCTTCCGCTCCATGTGCCAGTGCCCGGTGCTGGATGACCGCCTCATCTGGATGAACACCGCCATGAAGCTCGCCACCACCGGCGGCAAGGTGGCGAAGTCCGTCGCGCAGCTGCGGCATGGGCCTCCGGTGAAGCAGACCCATCACAACATGACGGTCGATAATCGGGTCGCGGGCGTGGTGCAGGGGGAGGGGGGGTAGCGCGATTCCGTGAAAACAACGATCAAGATTTTGTGTCCGAACGATGTTTGGCATCCACGGGTGGGAGCGCCCCGTGGCAATCGCAATGCGTTGAAGCACGGCCGCTTCACGAGGGAGAAGCGCGAGCTCCGCCGCCAGATCGCCCGCTTCCTCCATGAAGCCAACGCTATCGCGGAGATGTCGGAGGCGAGGGTGAAGGGACGGATTGCTCCCCTCGCCCCCGCGCAGCGGGGGAGAGGGGCCGGGGGTGAGGGGGGCTTCAGCAGTCAGAAAACAGAAATCAGAAGTCAGAATGGGATGCGAGTACAGGGCGTTCCGATTTCTGACTTCCGGCTTCCGAGTTCCGAAAACCCCCTCACCCCTTTCCCCTCTCCCCCTAAAGGGGGCGAGGGGGAGTTTCAGTCAGAACGTCACCACCGTGCGGATGCTTTCGCCCGTATGCATCAGGTCGAAGGCGCGGTTGATGTCGGAAAGCGGCAGCACGTGGGTGATGAGATCGTCGATGTTGAGCTTGCCGTCCATGTACCAGTCGACGATCTTGGGAACGTCGGTGCGGCCGCGCGCCCCGCCGAACGCGGTGCCCTTCCACACCCGTCCCGTCACCAGCTGGAACGGCCGCGTCTTGATCTCCTGGCCCGCGCCCGCCACGCCGATGATGATGCTCTGGCCCCAGCCGCGATGGCAGCATTCCAGCGCGGCGCGCATGAGATCGACATTGCCGACGCATTCGAAACTGTAGTCGGCGCCGCCGCCGGTGAGCTCAACGAGATGCGCAACCAGATCGCCGCCGACCTCTTTCGGGTTGACGAAATGCGTCATGCCGAATTTGCGGGCGAGCGCTTCGCGCGCGGGATTGATGTCCACGCCCACGATCATGTTGGCGCCCACCATGCGCGCGCCCTGCACCACGTTGAGGCCGATGCCGCCCAGCCCGAACACCACCACGTTGGCGCCGGGCTCCACTTTCGCGGTATTGATCACGGCGCCAACGCCGGTGGTCACGCCGCAGCCGATGTAGCAGACCTTTTCGAACGGCGCGTCTTTCCGGATCTTCGCCACCGCAATTTCCGGCAGCACCGTGAAATTCGAAAACGTGGAGCAGCCCATGTAGTGGTGCACCATCTCGCCGCCGATGGAAAACCGCGAGGTGCCGTCCGGCATCACGCCCTTGCCTTGCGTCGCGCGGATGGCGGTGCAGAGGTTGGTCTTGCGCGAGAGGCAGCTTTTGCACTGCCGGCATTCCGGCGTGTAGAGCGGGATGACGTAATCGCCCCTGGCGACGCTGGTAACGCCCGGCCCTACGTCCACCACCACACCCGCGCCCTCGTGCCCGAAGATGGCGGGGAACAGCCCCTCCGGATCGGCGCCGGAGCGGGTGAATTCATCGGTGTGGCAGACGCCGGTGGCACGGATTTCCACCAGTACCTCGCCGGCTTTCGGGCCTTCCAGCTCCACCTCTTCGATCGCCAGCGGTTCGCCCGCTTTGTAGGCCACGGCGGCTTTGGTCTTCATGCACTTGCCTCAATGCTCTGGCGCAATAGACCACGGATTTGCCGCAGCGGGCCAGTGTTGAGGGGCCTACTTGCGGGCACTATGTTCATGGCTTGCAGCCGGAGGCATATGTTGAATTCGCGTAGCCGATTGTGGGCGGGGGCAGTCACGCTTCTTCTTGGGGCGGCGGTTGGCGCCGCGCCTGCGCTCGCGCAGACGACGGAGGGCCAGTTCACGCCGGATGCCGCTCCCATCCAGCTGCACATGCCCGTTCATCTGAGACCGCCGGCAGAGCATCGCGCGCCGAAACGCAAGGCCAGGCGCGCGGCGGCTTCTTCTTCCGCTGCGCCGCGAACCGTGGAAATGGGATCCAGTCCTTTCGGCAGTGCGGCCCCGCAGGAGAGCGCGCCCAAGCTTCCCCCCGGAAAATCCGCGTCACAACCTTCCAGGGAGCAGCGGCGCAAAGCGGTGCAGGACGTTCTGTCAGGGCAGGGCAGCGTCTCCCGCGGGTCGGACGCCGCCATCGACGTGACGGCGCCTGCTGGCGCGATACCGTTCTCTTTCGACAGCGCCGCTCCCCCGCCGCCGGCCCCACGGCAGAAAACATCCGCGGCGGTTCCATCGAAGGTGAGCGCTCCCGCGAAGACGAAAGCGACACCGCCGGCTCGCCGGGACACGCAAGTCGCGCTACGCGAACCGCCGCCTGCGCAAACCCCTGCTCCCAAGCCGAAGGCCGATCCGCATGCCGGTCTTACGAAGAAGGGGGAAGTGCTGTTCGCCGGGACCAATATCGAGCCCAAGCCCGACAGCGCGGACTCCGTAAAGAGCATGGCAGGCGCGCTCAGTTCGGCGCTCGATTCTGCCGGGGCGCGTGTGGAGCTGGAAGCTTTCGGCGGTGCGCCCGGTGACAAGTCTTCCGATGCGCGGCGGCTTTCGCTGCGGCGCGCGCTCGCCATCCGCCAGCTGCTCATCGATGGTGGCATTCCGGCGAACCGCATCGATGTCCGCGCGCTCGGTGGCGTGGACGATCGCGGCAATGCGGACCGGGTGGACGTCTATCTCCGCGGCGCTCCGGGCTGATCAGGCCTTGGCGGGCTCGGCGGCCATCTTGACGTGGCGCGCTTCGGGGCCGAGGGCCGTGAGAACGGCAATGGCGATGGCCGCGGCGATGGCGACGCCGGCAAGCGCGATCGAGTAGTTCTCGTGCTGGGCCGTGGCGATGCCCGTCTGCAGCGGCAGGTTGTAGGAGGCGATGAAGTTGCCGAGCTGGTAGACGGTGCCGGGAAAGGTGCCGCGCGCCTCCGCCGGCGAGAGTTCGTTCAGATGCGCCGGGATCACGCCCCACGCGCCCTGTACGAAGAACTGCATCATGAACGCGCCCAGCGCGAGCATCGGCGCGGTCTGCGAATAGGCCCAGAGGTATGTCACTGGGATGGCGAGAAGGGCGGCAAGGACGATCGCGCGCCGCCGCCCGATGCTCTGGCTGTAGAGCCCAAAGCTCCAACCGCCGAGGATCGCGCCGATGTTGTAGACGATCGCAATGTTGCCGGTGGTGCGGACATCGAAATGGTGCTGCACCTGCAGGAATGTCGGATAGGCATCCTGCGTCCCGTGGCTGAAGAAGTTGAACGCAGTCATCAACAGCATGGAGTAGAGCGCGAGCTGCCAGTGCCTGCGCAGGACGTTCAGCATGGTGCCGGTGCGGGCGTGCGCGCTCGACCAGCCGGGCGACTCCGGTACGTGGCGGCGGATATAGAGGATGAGGAGCGCGGGAACGATCCCGATCAGGAAGAGGCTGCGCCACGGCGCCAGTCCGGTCAGATGTCCCAGCGGCTCGTAGAAGTTGCGGTACACAATAGAGGCCAGCAGATATCCCGTGGGATACCCGGACTGCAGCAGCCCGGAAACAATCCCGCGGGCCTCCGGTTTGATCGTCTCCATGGTGAGCGAAGCGCCGATGCCCCATTCGCCGCCCATCGCCACACCGAAAAGCGCACGGATCATGAGGAACCCGGTCAGGTTCG
This sequence comes from Alphaproteobacteria bacterium, assembly GCA_019242395.1. GTDB lineage: Bacteria > Pseudomonadota > Alphaproteobacteria > Micropepsales > Micropepsaceae > Rhizomicrobium. The sequence goes on from JAFAVP010000150.1 coordinate 3,884, forward strand.
GCGAGAAGGCTGTCGTGAAACCAAGCAACGAATAGAGCGCGACGTCCGCCATCAACACCGGACGCCGGCCGAAGCGGTCTGCCAGCCGCCCGAAGATGAAAGCCCCCGCCGGGCGCAGAGCCAGAGTGAGCGTGGTCGCCCAGGCGATATCTACCTTTGTGGCGCCAAAGGCATGCGCCACATCCTTGATGACGAAAACCATGAGGAAGAAGTCGAAGGCATCGAGTGTCCAACCAAGCCAACTGGCGACCACCACGTGCCGCTGTGAACCGGTCCAACCCCGCAATGCCTGAGGAAGCGCCACGCGTCAGTTCACAAGCGCGGCTTCGGTCTTGGCGGCGATCTCATCGCGGGTCACACCCGACGCGAGGTGCGATATGTACAATCCATCCTCGACCACATCGAAGACGCCAAGATTGGTGATGATCCGCTGGACACAATGAAGGCCCGTCAGCGGCAATGTGCATCGCTTCAGCAACTTCGGCCGGCCCGCTTTGTCCGTGTGATCCATGATAACGACGCAGCGCTTGACGCCAGCGACGAGATCCATGGCGCCGCCCATGCCTTTCACCAGCTTGCCGGGAACCATCCAGTTGGCGAGATCGCCTTTCTCGGAAACCTCCATGGCACCGAGGATCGACAGGTCGATATGCCCGCCGCGGATCATTCCAAACGAATCCGCAGACGAGAAATAGGAAGTTTTGGGCAGTGCGGTAATCGTCTGTTTTCCGGCATTGATGAGATCGGCATCGACCTCGTTGTCGCGCGGGAAAGGCCCCATGCCGAGCATCCCGTTCTCCGACTGCAGCGTAACTTCCATGCCTTCAGGAATATGGTTCGCCACCAATGTCGGAATGCCGATACCCAGATTAACGTAGAATCCATCGCGCAATTCTTCCGCCGCGCGCTTCGCCATCTCATCGCGTGTCCAGGGCATCTACGCCTCCCGCACGGTGCGCTTCTCGATCCGCTTTTCGTAAGTCGCACCCTGGATGATGCGCTGCACGAAGATTCCCGGGGTGTGGATGCAATCGGGATCGAGGGTACCTACTGGCACCAATTCTTCCACTTCGGCCACAGTGACTTTGCCCGCGGTAGCCATCATCGGATTGAAATTGCGCGCCGTCTTTCGATAGACGAGATTGCCCTCAGCATCGCCGCGCCAGGCTTTGACAATCGAAAGATCGGCGGTCAAGCCGCGCTCCAAAATGTATGTCTCGCCGTTGAATTCCTTGTGCTCCTTGCCCTCGGCGATCAGTGTGCCAACACCCGTTCTCGTGTAGAAGCCCGGAATGCCCGCCCCGCCAGCACGGATTCTCTCCGCCAACGTTCCCTGCGGATTAAACTCCAGCTCCAGTTCGCCCGAGAGATACTGCCGCTCAAAGGTATCGTTCTCGCCCACATAGGACGACACCATCTTCTTGATCTGCCGCGTTTGCAGCAGAAGTCCAAGTCCGAAATCATCCACGCCACAATTGTTAGAAATGACAGTGATGTTCTTCACGCCGGACTCGCGCAGCGCCAAAATCAAGTTCTCTGGGATGCCGCAAAGCCCAAACCCGCCCGCCATGATCGTCATTCCATCGCACAGCAATCCGTGAAGCGCGGCCTCCGCATCGGGATGGACTTTTTTCATGCCGCACCTTGTGCGCTCTGCCGCTGCCGCTCCTCGATCCGTTTCTTGAACTCTCCTGTGGTATTGGTGAGCGGGAATGGCTCGGACGGCACCGGCACACCCAGGAAACTGCAGAGCGGCTCCCACCCCTGCGCCGCCTCGAAGACCAGCAGCCGTTCCGGCGGTATGCGCCGCTTCACCTCTTCATTGTGCCGGTTGAACACGGCCACCATGTGCTCCTCGCTGAAGTCGTTGCCGAAGGTTTTTTCACCAATCAGCAGCGCGGCGAAATCGCCGGGGGGACCAGCGCGGGAGCCATCCGGCAGCACAATCGGCCCTTTCATTGCGGGCAGGATCGTGTTGCAAACACTCCTGTACCAGGCGTGCGGATCGCGAAGGGTCAGAACTACTTTCGCGGCGGGATAGCGGGCAGCAAGTTCCTTGTAAAACGCGCAGCTGGGCCAGTCGCAGCTCGCACGATAACCGGCGAACACCTCTTCCCAATCGACCGGCTCACCTCGTGCCGCCGCCTCCCAGAACGCCGCCTGCTCCGGGTGCTGGATTACTTCGTACATATGATGGCACGGGGCAAAACCTAGCTTTTCCAGTGCCGTCTTTAGCGTCATTGTTCCGGTGCGCCCGAGCCCTGCCCCGATCACGTCCAGCGGCATTGCATTCCCCTCATTAGCGGCAAGGATGTAATATGGAAGAAACCTGGGAGACAATGCCATGCACGCCCTGCTCTTGCTGCTATTGGTGCTGTTCGCCACCTCCGCTTCAGCGCTGGAACTCAGCAGCCCCAATATCCATGAGGGCGCGACCATTCCACAGGAGCAGGTGTATTCGCGCTGCGGCGGGCAGAACATCTCGCCCGCCTTGGCCTGGGGCGGGGCGCCCGCTGGCACCAAGAGCTTCGCGATCACCGTGATCGATCTCACCGTGAAGCCGAACGGTTGGTCGCATTGGATCGTGATTGGCCTTCCGCCGACCACCACCGCTTTGGGCAAGGGCGCCAGCCTGCCACCGGGCGCGCAGGCGGTGATGACCGATTTCGGCGATGCGGCGTATGGGGGGCCGTGCCCGCCGGAAGACTCCGGCCCACACCAATATCGGTTCACCGTCTGGTCGCTGCCAGCAGCGACGGTTAGCTTTCCGGCTCATGCCAATGCGAAAGACGTGTTGGCGGCGCTGGATAAGGCTGCATTGGCAAGAGCATCCGTTACCGCATTGTACCAGCGTTAGCTGCAACTTCCGTGAGACGATCCACTGTTCGGAGCGGTGGAAAAAGTTTCATCCAGAGCACCATCACCAGCAGCGTGCCAATCCCGCCAATCACGACCGCCTGAACTGTGCCGAACCAGGCCGCAGTGATCCCCGATTCGAACTCTCCTAATTCGTTAGAGGCGCCGATGAAAAGCATGTTCACGGCGCTCACGCGGCCGCGCACAGCGTCGGGCGTGGCAAACTGGATAAGAGCCGAGCGAATGAAGACGCTTACCATGTCGGACGCCCCCAGCACGAACAGCGCTGCAACAGAAAGAAGGAAGTTCGTTGAAATGCCGAAGACGATGGTCGAAATACCGAAAATGAGGACGGCGCCGAACATTTTGGTGCCAGTTCCAGTCTCCAATGGCCGCCGTCCCAGTGAGAGGGCGACGAGTGCTGCGCCGGCGGCCGGCGAGCTGCGAAGTATCCCAAGCCCGAGAGGCCCCACATGCAGGATGTCGCGCGCGTAAACCGGCAGCAGGGCCGTCGCGCCGCCGAGCAGCACTGCGAATAGGTCTAAGGAAATCGCGCCAAGCACCACAGGCCGATGCCGCACGAACCGAATGCCCTCCTTCACGCGCTCTAAGCTGCTTGTTGTAATTTGTTGCGCGCCGCGCCGGCGCCCTCCCAACAGGATCGTACCAATACCCGACAAAAGAAAACCAACGGCGCCGCTTCCGAACGCCGCTGGTGCACCTAGTGCGAAGAGAAAGCCGCCCAGTGCAGGGCCCGCGATCACAGCAATCTGAAAGGCGGAAGAGCCCCAAGCGATAGCGCGGGTTAACCGTTCTTGCGGAACGATGAAGGGCAGAAGAGATTGTGCTGCAGGCCCCGAAAATGCTCGTGCACCACCGAACAGCATCAGCACGAAGTAAAAAGGGGTTGTACTTTCGACATGGGCAACGGTGAGGGCGAGCAGTAGAGCGCCGCAGATACATTCAATCATAAGGCTCCCTGTCAGGACCTTACGCTGGTCGAAGCGGTCGGAAATATCGCCGGCCGGCAGCGTCAGCAGGAACATCGGGGCGAATTGCGACAGGCCGACAAGGCCCAAGGCCAGGGTGCTGTGCGAGATGTCGTAAATGTGCCAGCCTACCGCCACCGATAAAATTTGCATCGCCACGGTGGAGAGAAACCGGCTGGTCAAATAAATCTGCAGATCACGGCTGCGGTAAACAGTTGGTACATCTCTCATGATGTTGATGTGCACCTGCGCCATTCCCGGCGGCTGATGCTCCAGACCTGCGTAAGGTAGCGGTTGCCGGCAATGACAAGCTCGAACTCCGCGCCGCAGGTTTCTCCAAGTCGCTGCGCCACCGCTTGCGAAGGCCGGTTGCAGGGATCGATCAGGGAGATCACGTTCTCCACCGATTGGGTGACGAACGCATAGTTTAAAGCGGCTCGAGCGGATTCCGTCGCGTAACCTTGCCCCCAATATTCCCTGCCTAAGGCCCAGCCTACTTCCAAACCGGGCCACCCTTCGGGACGGATCAGGCCGACGCGCCCGAGAATGGCGCCGTCGGCCTTTCGCTCCACCACCCACAGCCCGTACCCCCGCAGCAGCCAGTGTCCAGCGGAGGTGGCCATGTTTCGCCACGCGTCGTTGCGGGTTAGCTCTCCACCCAAATAGAGCATCACATCCGGATCGCCATAGATTGCGGCAAAAGCATCGAGATCGCTGTCGCGCCACTCGCGCAAGATCAAGCGTTCGGTGTCGAGTCGCGGGATCATACTCTGCCTCTTATCGCAGATGGACCGCGATGGTATTCTCACCGGGCCGCAACGCGAACTTCGTCGCCTCGAAATCAGGTTCGTGGAAGAAGACGATAGGATCGCGGGAGAATCCGTATTTTTCCGCTGGCAACCCTATCCAGGTAAAATCGAACTCCCCATTTCGATTGTAGTCCTGAAACAGCTTCACCCCGTACGTGCCAGGCTTCAGGTCATGAAGGACGATAACGGTTCGTGGAGAGATCGCCGTCACCACCGCTCCGGCAACCGGTTCCACCTCATGGTTCACCCATGAGGTACTGTCGTACATCCCAACGCGGATATTCCCGCCATTCCGTGAAACACGCTCCACGGTGATGGCAAGAGTAGCCACCGGCTGGCCGGCTGGCGCTGCCGCGGACAACTGGAGGGCCAGCAACATGGGATAGAACACCAAAGTTCGCATCTCCCCTTTGCGACAAGTCGCGACAAAGCTCACGGAAGGATGAGCAAAATTATCTTGGCGGTGTAACCGCTTACCGCCATATGGAGGGTACGCGAACCCAACCGTTCGCTAGAGAGAGCCTCGCGCGGATTGCCCCTCCCCCACGCCGAGGCTTTCTCGCTTTCAATCTTTAATACAAGAAGAAGGGCTTGCCGCGAATAGTGTTGATTCTCGCGCGATAGGCACCTGCATCGTACAGCGCTGCAACGTCCACCCGGCGCTTGCCCTTGATGCAGGTATCGCCTGGCACCGTCGTGTACTTGCCGTTCTGAATGGCCATCATCAGTCCGGCGCGGCCCTCATCCAGCAGCTGCACGGCCATGGTGCCGTAGTTCAGCGCAACCATCCGGTCTACAGCGTCCGGCGGACCGGCTCGCATGAGGTAACTGAGCTTCTGGTTTAGGATGCCGAGTCCTGTGCGCTTCTCAAGTTCGTCGCCGACGATCTCACCTATGCCGCCGAGCTTTCGATGGCCGAAGGCATCTTCCGGCCCGGTCTCCACGATCATCCCTTGCTCTAACTGCGCGCCTTCGGACACCGCAACGATCGCATAATTGGACGGATTCGTCGCGCGATCCTTCACCACCAGCTCCGCAAGCCTATCCACATCAACGGGCACTTCGGCGATGAGGGTGCGATCGGCATCGGCAATGTAGCCAGAGATGAGAGCCGTTTCCCCGGAGTTGCGGCCGAACAGCTCCACGACCGCGACCCGCTCATGGCTGCCAGCCGGTGTGCGCAATGCTTCCAGCATCGCAGCGGAGCGCGAAACCGCAGTGGAAAATCCCATGCAGTAGTCGGTGCCGAACACATCGTTGTCCATTGTCTTCGGCAAGGCCAGGATTTTCATGCCCTGCTGGTGCAGGTGCGCGGCATAGGACAGCGTATCGTCACCGCCGATGGCGAATATGGCATCGATCTTCAGCGACTCGAACACCCGGAGCACATGTGCCGTGCAATCCACAGTGCCACCGCTCTCCGGCTGAAAACCGCTCTGCAGGAATTGAGGCAGATCTTTCGGCTTCACGCGGCCGGGATTGGTGCGCGAAGTATGGAGGATTGTGCCGCCCTGACGATCGATGGTGCGCACCCGCTCGGCAGTCAGCGGCACCAATTGGCCGCTGGCTGTTTCCGGATTTCCCGGATCATAATTGAGCGGCCCGGCCCAGCCACGGCGGAAGCCGATGACCTCCCAACCACGCGACAGCGCCGCCCGCGTTACCGCCTTGATGCAGGGGTTAAGTCCCGGCACGTCGCCGCCACCGGTGAGAATACCTATGCGCATGTGCTGCGTGAGGCTTCTGCCTTCCTGGGTCGCCTAAGCGAGCTTTGGTTCCAATTTCCTGCAGGCATCGAGGAGTCCACGCACTGCATCAGCCGATTTCATCAGCGCTGCGCGCTCTTCGGCTGTGAGCTCAAGTTCCACAATTTTCTCAACGCCCTTCTCGCCAATCACCACCGGAAGGCCGACATAAAGATCGTCTATACCATACGGACCGTTGACATAGGCAGCGCACGGGAGAACCCGTTTTTTATCGCGCAAATAGGATTGTGCCATCTCAATGGCCGCGGTGGCCGGTGCATAGAAGGCGGAGCCTGTCTTCAGCAGGCCGACGATTTCGGCCCCGCCATCGCGCGTGCGCTGCACGAGCTTGTCGAGCCTATCCTGCGAAATCCAGCCCATTTTCACGAGTTCCGGCAGCGGGACCCCAGCAACGGTGGAGAAGCGCGGCATCGGCACCATGGTGTCCCCGTGTCCACCGAGCACGAAGGCGCTCACATCCTCCACGCTCACATTCAACTCTTCCGCGAGAAAATGACGGAAGCGCGCGCTATCGAGAACGCCAGCCATACCGACAATCTTCTCGTGCGGCATGCCCGCGAATTGGCGCAGCGCCCAGACCATGGCGTCCAGCGGATTGGTAATGCAGATGACGAACGCGTTCGGTGCGTGGTTCTTGATGCCTTCTCCGACGGCGGCCATGACTTTGAGATTGATGCCGAGAAGATCATCGCGGCTCATGCCCGGCTTCCGCGGCACGCCGGCGGTGACGACGACCACATCGGCGCCTGCGATGTCGGCGTAGGAATTGGTGCCTTTGAGCCGCGTATCGAAGCCTTCGATCGGCCCGGCTTGTGCAAGATCGAGAGATTTTCCCTGCGGCAAGCCTTCGACGATGTCGAACAGCACCACGTCCCCAAGTTCCTTTACGGCGACCAAGTGGGCCAGCGTGCCGCCGATCTGGCCGCCACCGATCAGCGCGATTTTCTTGCGCGGCATGAGCAATTCCTTTCTGAACAGAAGGCGCGCTTGGTAGCCCGGTCAATCAGCGTTCGCAAGCGCACGGAAATTAAGGCGGGCATTCTGCGCAAACTGCCACCTCCACAGTTACATGCGAAAGATCGGGATGACGCTGCCGCAGGCGAGCCTTAACTTCTTCTGCGGTGATCGGCCCGGGGCTGACAAGCGAGATAATCAGGCTGTGGTGTCCCGGGCCGACGCGCCATAGATGCAGGTCCGCGACTCGCGCGCCAATTTCTCCTTCAATGAAGCCGCGCACTTCCTGAGCGCGCGAGGGATCGATGTCAGCATCGAGCAGCACCATCGAGCTATCGCGAATAAGACCAAGGGACCAGGATGCAATCACAACTGCACCGGCTATTCCCACGGCCGGATCAAGCCAACCAATACCAAATAGATAACCGGCACCCAGCGCCCCGAGGGCGAGAAGGGATGTCGCGGCGTCGGCAACCACATGAACATAAGCCGCGCGCAAATTGTGATCGTGTGCGTGGTGAACATGCTCGTGCCGGTCATCTTTGAGAAGGAACGCGCTCGCCAGATTCACGAGCAGGCCCAGTGCAGCAATGGGGAGCGCGCTACTGTACTCGACTGGCACCGGCGCGATCAGGCGCTCGATGGATTCAGCCGCAACCGCCAGGGCGATAACGCCAAGAGCGATGGCGCTCGCAAAGGCGGCCAGGTCACCGAACTTGCCGGAGCCGAAGCTGAACCGGGCATTTCCGAGATTGCGGCGCGCCAGCCAGTAGGCTGCCGTCGCCAAACCCAGCGCACCCACATGGGTTGCCATGTGCACGCCATCTGCCAGAAGTGCCATCGAGCGGAACCATGCACCCGCAGCGATTTCGAGGAGCATGAAGAGCGCCGTCAGCAGCATGGCGGCGCGAGCGCGGCGCTCAGCTTGCGCATGCCCATGACCCAGAAACCGGTGATCATGGGTCCAAAGCCCATGATCGTGCGCATGGATTCTTACCATCGGGGTGAAGATAGGCGCTCGGCCGGATGGGGCCAACATGCCGTTCCAATCGGCAGCGGCACCCAGCCGCCCCTTATCGTTCCGCACCTGAAACAGGAAATTGGAGCGGGCGAGGCGAATCGAACGCCCGACCCTAACCTTGGCAAGGTTATGCTCTACCCCTGAGCTACGCCCGCACTCCAAGCGGACGGCGGTTATGGCCAAGGCTCCCGCCCGGGTCAAGCGGCTCCCTTAGGCGCCCGCTGGCCCGGAAGGCTTGCAGGGCAGCCGCTGCAATGCCAAGCGCTCCGGCCATGGAACTGCTGCTTCCCAGATCAAGCTCGCCCGCGACCGATCTGGACCTTTTCCGGATGCTGGATGCGCTTGGTATCCGCCACCGCACATTCGACCATGCTCCGGTGTTCACGGTGGAAGAATCGCGAAACGCCTGTGCGCACATTCCGGGTGGACACACGAAAAACCTGTTCTTGAAAGATCGCAAAAACCGCCTCTGGCTCGTGGTCGCGCGCGAGTCGCTCCGAATTGATCTGAACGCGCTGGCGAAACACTCCGGTGCGGGGCGTTTCTCCTTCGGCGCCTCGGAACTGCTGATCGAAGTCTTGGGGGTGCCCCCAGGTTCGGTCACGCCGTTCGCACTCATCAACGATCACGCGCAACGGGTTTCCGTGGTGCTTGACGAGGGGATGCTGGCACTCGATCCGCTCAACTTCCATCCCCTGCGTAACGACCGCACGACGGCTATCTCTCCGGACGATCTTCTGCGATTCATTCGCGCGACGGGGCACCGGCCATTCATCACGACGCTCCCCGCGCGGGATAGTTGAATCCAGCGCGACATTTCTTCTTGCTCTGCAAAACGGCGGAGGCCAATTCCGGGAAAGATTGCGATTATCGAGCCGCAAGATCGCGGGCCAGCGAGTCATGGGCCGCCTGCCATTCGCGAAAGAGTGGCCGCTTAAGAAGCGCGCGGTATTCTGGGCTTTCGCGAAATCCAGATGGGACAAGTTTGTCAGCAGGTAGAAGGAAGATGAGAAATTCACGCCTGTCATACGAACGGTTGAACCACACGCCAGCATTCCGAAAGTCACCCAGGATGGAGTATTTCTCTCCCAGCTCCCAGGCGCTTATGCCGCTCTGCGGGTAGCCGTTCGCGAAACTATCGACGATGGCGTGGGCCTCGTGCCGGCGATCTTCGTTTGCTGCAATGGCAAACCGGCACAAGGGTTCGGAGGTGTCGTCGGCTGAACGCGCTTGCCCTGTTGCCACGGCATCCGACAGGTCTTTCTCAGTTGAGTAAGCCAGCGCCATCTGTCCTGCGTTGGCCGCGGCGACACAAAGCACCGCGAGAGCGACCGGTTGATGTGGACGCAAAGTCAGAGCTACCTTCCCGGCCGCGATGGCATCCGAAAATCGGGCATCGTGCAGCAGGAATGTCTCGATGTTAAAGCGATCGGCGAACGAGAGGGGATCCAACCGGGCAGCTCCTTCGGCAGCCGCCAGGGCGAGATCGGGGAACGCCATGAACTCATAGTATCGAAACATTTCGTGTAGTACTTTGGCGCTGTTCGGTGCCGCTTGCTGAAGATTCCGTGCATCGCGTCTCGCACCTTCCCAATTCAGTTTATGAAGCGACAGGTCCAGTTGTGTACTCAGCGCGTCCACGTTCTTCGGATCGAGCCGGAGCGCGCGGCCTAAGGCGATCTCCGCGGAGGGGATCAAATCCGTGCGCGCAGGCAGCTTATCCGCGAGGATCACGTCGGCGTCGGCGAGCGCGGCAAATCCATCCGCGAAACGGGGCGCCTTTGAAACTGTCTTGGTGAACAGAGAAATGGCTGCGTCCGCCCCGGCTGCAGTGCGTGGCTCAAGCTCGCGCCTGCCGAGCAGGTAGGCGCGATAAGCCTCTGAACTGATTTTCTGCGCAGTCGAAGAATGAAGGGGGTGCCGGAGAAGCTGTTTCGTCAGTGCGCTGGTGATCGCTTGTGCAATCTCCTCTTCGATCAGCAGAATGTCCGTTAGATTGCGGTCATAGGTAGCGGACCACAGATGGTAGCCGCTGCTGGCGTCGATCAGCTCACCGGAGATGCGCAAGTGTTGGCCGCTTTCGCGCACGCTGCCCTCCAATACGGACCGTACCGAGAGCAATCTGGCGATGTCCTTGATGCTTTCGTTTTTGTTCTTGAAAGCGAACGAGGAGGTGCGCGCCGCGACTTGCAGCTGCGGCGTTCCTGCCAAGTCGTTGAGCAGTTCTTCGGCGATTCCGTCGGAGAAGTAATCCTTCTTGGGATCGCCGCTCATGTTTGCAAAGGGCAGAACCGCAATCGAGTTCTTTGGCGGCAACAGGCTAGCCGCGGCGGGCGAGATGCCTTGTGCAGGTTCTATTCGTGCGAGCAGGAGTGAAAGATCTGCCGCGAGAGCGGCCAGAAGAACGGCGCTTCCGATAAGAACTGCGTAGGTACCTTTTGAAGGCGTCTTCCGCTGATTCCTAGTGCCGAAATGAGGGGCCGCAAACCAGGCTGCGATTAGGGTGATGGGAAAACCGAGCAGCAAAAATATGATTGTAGCCCGGATTAGCTGTGCATTGCCGTTGAAGCTCGGCACCACGATGGATGCGCCCTGCACGATTATCCAAGCGGATACGGCATAACCGACCGCAATTCGGTCCAAACGCCGCCCGCGCACAGCGCGCACGATCTCCTCGAGGCGCGCAGGCAGGACTTTGTCGTGCGGAAGGGGCATGACGATTACCGCTTGTTCATCTCGGGTGGGGCCTCTCGGTGTTGAGATTTACAATGTATCGCTGGCAGAGTATCATATCATCGGTAAGACCAGTCGGGGGGCATCATGCATCGTACAGTGATCGCGCTTGCCGTGAGCTTATTGCTTGCGCCGTCTTTATCCTTCGCACAGGGCGGCGGCGGTGTGCATCCGCCACCACCGCCGCCGCCGCCTCCCCATGTGCCCCCACCGCCCCCGAATCCTCCGGCAACACCGGTCCCGATGGCGCATCACCATCATCGGCACCATCACTGCATCTGGATTCACCACCGCTGCTACTGCCCCTGCCACCACCACCGATAGCAGTCGATATCGGCAGTTCTGCCGTGAGGGACTAAGAGACAATGTCGCAGAATCCCCCTCTGCGGGTTGCGACTTTGCGGCAGAAGATGACCGAGCCGTAGCGCTTCCGACTTGAGATTTACTGAGGTTGCGGGGCTTTTCTTTTGCCGTCCGAGTGGCCATGTTTGGAGCCAGAACCCACAGGAATTCGCATGGCACTCATCGGTCCCACCGGGCGGCCCCTTCGCTCCAGCACGGGCGGCGCGAACGCACAACCGCCCGCGTCCGGCGTTGGTAGCGGTAGCCCCGGCGGCAGCGGCGGCGCCTATGTGAAGGACAGCAGCATCGAAACCTTCGCCGCCGATGTGCTGGACGCCTCGCGCGACACGCCCGTCATCGTGGATTTCTGGGCGCCGTGGTGCGGCCCGTGCAAACAACTTGGCCCCCTCTTGGAAAAGGTGGTGAACGAGGCGAAGGGCGCGGTGCGTCTCGTCAAGGTGAACATCGACGAAAACCAGGAGATTGCGCGCCAGCTGCGCATTCAATCCATCCCCACCGTCTACGCCTTCAAGAACGGCCAGCCGGTGGATGGTTTCATGGGGGCGGTTCCGGAGTCGCAAATCCGCGCCTTCGTGCAGCAATTGACGGGCGGTGCCGCTGGCGCAAGCCCTACGGATGACGTTCTGGCCGTGGCGGAAGAGGCGTTTGCCGCGGGGGACCTCGGAACAGCAGCACAAGCCTACGCGCAGGCGCTGCAAGACGAGCCGGGTCATCCCAAAGCCGTGGCAGGCCTGGCGCGCTGTTACCTGAAGAGCGGCGATGTGGATCGGGCGCGCAAGACCCTGCAACTGGTCCGCCCCGATGGCGCCGAAGATGAATCCATTCGCGCGGTCGGCGCCGAAGTGAGCTTGCGGGAACAAGCTGCGATGGCGGGGGACGCAAGCGGGCTGCGCGCCAGGATTGAGGCCAACTCCAACGATCATCAGGCACGTTACGATCTGGCGCTAGCGCTCGATGCCCAGGGTGATCGCGTGGGTGCCTTGGAGGCGCTATTGGACATCGTCCGGCGGGATCGGAACTGGAACGAGCAGGCGGCGCGGAAGCACCTCGTCACATTGTTCGAAGCAATGGGGCCGGCCGACCCCCGGACCGTCGAGGCCCGGCGCAAACTCTCCTCCATTCTGTTTGCCTGACCCCATGCACAAGCCCTACCGGACAGTTGATGATCTGCCTTCGAACATCTCGGTGTTTCCGCTGAGCGGTGCGCTGTTGCTCCCACGGGGGGCGCTGCCGCTGAATGTGTTCGAGCCGCGCTACCTGGAGATGGTGGACAACGCGATCTGTACCCACCGGCTCATCGGCATGATTCAGCCGAGCGAGCCTGAGGACCAGACGCTGACGCCGACGCTATCGCAGGTGGGGTGCCTCGGCCGTATTACCAGCTTTAAGGAATCAGAAGACAACCGCTACCAGATCACGCTGACCGGCATCTGCCGTTTCCGCGTAAAGGAAGAGATCGCAGCCGATACACCGTACCGGCAAGTAGTCCCGGATTATTCTTCTTTTGCGGGCGATCTCGTGGAAACCGAAGAATCCGATCTGCCGCGGGAGCGCTTGATGGCCGCCCTCAAAAACTATCTCGCGCGCCGGGATCTCAAAGCAGACTGGCAATCCGTAATGAACGCTCCGCCTGAGCATCTGGTAAATGCCCTGGCCATGTTGTGTCCTTTCGAGCCAGCGGAAAAGCAAGCACTGCTGGAAGCGCCCGGCTGGAATGAGCGCGTGGCCACGTTGGTGGCGCTGCTTGAAATGGCGGATGCGCGGGCCTTCAGCGGATCGCTCAACTGATGCGTGAGGTCGATCCTAAGCTGCTGGAAATCCTGGTGTGCCCCGTCACCAAAGGGCCGCTCATCTATAATCGCGAGAAGCAGGAGCTGGTGAGCAAGATGGCTGGCCTCGCCTATCCGATCCGCAATGGCGTGCCCATCATGCTGGCCGCCGAAGCCCGCGAGCTCTCCGAAGAAGAGCGTGCCGGGACGTGAGCGCCTGGCCGACGGAGCTGCGGCTCGACAAATCAAGAACCTTGCTCACCGTCAGCTTTGAATCCGGGGAGCGCTTCGAATTGCCGGCGGAATATTTGCGTGTCGAATCACCCAGCGCGGAGGTACAGGGGCATTCGCCGGATCAGAAGCAGATCGTTCGCGGCAAACACGCAGTGAAGATCACAGGACTTGAACCTGTCGGCAACTATGCCGCGCGCATCCTGTTCGACGACGGCCACGACACCGGCCTCTACAGCTGGGCCTATCTCCACGAGCTCGGCCGCGACCGCGAGAAGAAGTGGGCCGCCTATCTGCAGGCGTTGAAATCCAGATCCCTCACCCGCTAGTCACGGCGACAGCTCGAACACCGTGCCTGCCCGATTGGGCCCGCCGTATTGAGTGATACCAAAAAGATTGCCGGAGCCGTCCATCACCAACGGTCCTTGCGGATAATCCCCGTCAGGGCAGCCGCTCTGAAGACAAAAACTGTAGAGCGTGTGGACAGCCCCGCCTGTGAGTTCAAAGACGGTGCCATCTCCAGAAATCCCTCGGCCAACACCGCCGCCACCAAGCGCTGTAACACCGAACAGGTCACCCGAAGGATCGAGCAAGAGCTCGCCATAAGGTGACTGGCCGTCCAGACAGTTTTGGACGCTGCAGAAATCATACAGGCGCGTTTCGCTGCCGCCGGGCGCCAATCGGTAGAGTGTGCCGCAGCCCTTGGGCAGCGGTCCTTGATCCGATTGGCGCCACCCACCCCTGCATTCCCGAGCAAATTTCCAACGCTGTCCGACGTCAGGCCAGAAGGCGCGCCTCCGTCCGGGCAATCTTTGACCGCACAAAAGCGATAGAAGGCCTCCACTCCTTTGTTCGCCTTCCCATCGGTCGCAGACAGTTTGAGAATGGTGCCCATGTCGTGCAACCCGCCTCTATCCGTGGACACATACAGGTCGGAGGCAGATTGCAGAAGCATTCCCGTTGGCTGCCAACCATTACGGCAGTGCCTCTCTTGGCAGAAAGCATAAAGCACGCGAAGATGCCATAACTTTTTCGCTGTCGGCGTGAGAGAGTAGACGGTTCCATAATGGTATCTTCCGCCGCCTTGCGCGGTGCCAAACAAAGGGGAGATGCCATCATAAGGGGCGCCGCTTTCTGCGCCCGCGTAAGTGAGGCTGCCTGTCGGATCGTACCCGTCTGAACAGAAGCTGTCGCGATGACAGAATTTGTAGATCACCTTCTTCGTCCAGCCCTGGCCCTTGCCTGGTGTCAGTTCGAACACCGCACCGGGGTCGCCCGAGGCCCCATAAAGATTGCCGCCCGTATCGATGATAAATCGCCCAGAGGGTGCGCCTCCAAAATTGTAAAGAACGCGGTACTTCCAAGTGCCCCTCCCGGCATCGTGGGAAAGTTGGAAGGCCGTTCCGCCGTTGAACACGCCGCCTTGATGGGTGATGCCATAGAGACTGCCCGCTCCATCCATGGCAAGGCCGCCGGTCAGTTGCTCCCCATCGTAACAGCGGTCGCTGCAAAACGCGTGCAGCGTGGTCAGGGTCCATGCCTGAGCAGACGTCGATCCAACGACAATTGCGATCGAAGCCAGAAAGATCACCGCCGGACCGAGCAATATCTGAGCAATGTGGCGCATGACTGCCCCCCGCCTGAATGCGAGTAGCATCTCAAGCCTCAGACTTTCGTGTTGTCCAGAGCAGCGCGAACAATTCTGCAGGTACGGGCTCGTAGTCAGGCCGCAGTGCTTTCCGCGGTAAGCCGGCGCTCCATGCGCTTCACGAGCGCATCGAAGTCGTAGGGTTTTCTGACGATCTCACCGATGTGGTCGCACAGTTCCTGCGCGACATCCTTGGCCTGAGCATGACCGGAGGTGAGGATCACGGCCGTGCCGGGGCGGTGCTTCCGGACCCAAGCTGCCAGCCCGAAGCCGTCCATGGAACCGGGCATCTGTACGTCGGAAAAAACCAGGTGGACGATGCCTTCATATCTCTCGAGCGCTTCGATGGCCTCGTCAGCGTTGGCGGCGCCTAATACCTTGAATCCACAATCCTGCAGATGATCGGTGATCGCCCAGCGCACCAAAAGCTCGTCCTCGACGACAAGAACAGTCGCCTCGGGGCCGACGTTCTGTTCGCGATTGTTCAGAGAGTCTGCCACCTGAGCCCACTTGCCTGACGCTGGTGTCACTTAGGCGTAAGTGCCTGATGCGGCCATAGGTATATCCCCTCGGCGGCCGCGTCGTGCCCTGCGCCGGCGTACCTGTTCGAGGGAGCCGCTCCGGTGCCACTCACACGCTGTTGCGGCGCTGCCGCAGCCTGTGGGATTCCTCCAACAGCGGCCGAAAAGCCGTTGCCTTTCAGGGGCTTTCCCTTGACGGGATAGGGCCGCGGCACCACTGTCGTTCGCATCCGGAGCGGGAGAAACAGCGGCCATCCGGAGGTCGGGCAGGGGTGCTCCCTCGGGGAAGGGAATGATCAAGTCTCAATTGGTGGCGCGGCTATGCCAGCGCTATCCGCATCTATACCATCGTGACGTCGAGCGGATTGTCTCAACGGTTCTCGACGAGATTTCGAAAGCTCTAGCCAAGGGCTGCCGGGTGGAGTTGCGGGGTTTCGGCGCATTTTCTGTCAAGAGCCGGCCGTCGCGGCAGGGGCGCAATCCGCGCACCGGGGAGGCAGTTATCGTGCAGGAAAAGCGGGCAACGTTTTTTAGGACTGGCAAGGAGTTGCGCGAACGGTTGAACGTAGGGCCGGCTTCGCCGCCGCCCGCGTCTAGCCCGCGCGAAACGGCCGACAGCCACGCGGGCCACTAATTCGTGAGTTAACTTGCCCCGGCGGGTGCGGGTGCCTAAGAGGGCGGATTATGACCGCTCGGCGATTTGCAAACCCAATTTTCGTGGCGCTCGACACTCCGGACCTGGCTTTGGCCACCGCGCTCGTGAACGCTGTTCGGCCCTATGTGGGTGGTGTGAAGGTTGGGCTGGAGTTCATATCTTCTCTCGGTCCCGCAGGAGTGCGCGAGCTTGTGGGGATGGGCCTTCCGGTGTTCGCGGACGTGAAATTGCACGATATCCCGAATACTGTCTCGGGCGCGGTACGCGAAGTGGCAAAGCTCGGCGTCGCCATGCTGAACGTTCACGCCGCCGGTGGGGAGGCGATGCTTCGGGCCGCAAAGGAAGCCGCAGCGTCCGTTGATCCGAAGGTTCGGGTGCTCGCCGTCACGGTTCTTACGAGCATGACCGATGATGACCTACGGGCCGTTGGGCAAGGTGATTCGGTCGCGTTGCAGGTGGGGCGGTTGGCGCGTTTGGCGCAGACCTGCGGGCTCGACGGCGTGGTATGTAGTCCGCGGGAAATAGAGGTCGTTCGCCGCGCCTGTGGCGACGAGTTCCTGGTCGTAACGCCGGGGGTTCGTCCTGCTGGCGCTGCATTGGCCGATCAGCGCCGTGTCATGAGCCCGCGGGAGGCTATCGCTTATGGCGCCGACATCCTGGTGATAGGAAGGCCGATCACGGCCGCTATCAATCCGGCTGAAGCCGCCGCTGCGATCGCGGAAGACGTCGCGCCAGCCCGTGCCGCCTGATATCTAGTCTTCATGGTTCAGGTGAAAATCTGCGGGGTGAACAGCCCGGCAGCGGCGGATGCCGCAAGTGCGGCCGGGGCTGACTTCGCCGGGTTCGTTTTCTACCCGCCGTCGCCCCGGCATGTTGAATATGCACAGGCGGCTTCTCTCACTGCGCGGCTGCGGGGCCGCTGCCGGGTCGTTGCTCTCTTCGTAGATGCAACCGACGCCGAGATTGCTGCGGGGATAGAAGCGGGATCTCCCGATTTTCTTCAACTTCACGGGCAAGAGACCCCGGGGCGCATAGCGGCCATTCGCAATCGTTTTGGAATCCCACTTATCAAAGCCATCCCGATTGCCGACATAAACGACTTGGCCCTTGCGACCGCCTATGAGCAGGTGAGCGACATGTTGCTGTTCGATGCAAAAGCGCCGGCGGGAGCGTCCCGTCCCGGCGGCCATGGCGCCGCGTTCGACTGGCAGGTTCTGCAAGGACGGACATTCTCGCGGCCCTGGCTGCTGAGCGGGGGCCTTACGGCGGAGAATGTCGCGCGCGCCATTCGCGCTTGCGATGCGCCGGGCGTGGATTGCTCCTCCGGAGTAGAGAGCGCACCCGGCATAAAAGAGCCAAACCTCATCCGCGCGTTCACGGAGGCGGCGCGCACGGCAGAGCTCGCTGGAGCACTGGCGTGAGCGCGCCGCTGCCGAATTCGTATCGCTCGGGGCCTGACGAGCGGGGCCATTTCGGAGAATACGGCGGCCGCTATGTGGCCGAGACGCTTATGCCGCTCGTGCTGGAACTCGATCGCGCTTACCGCGAGGCGCGGAACGATTCCGCATTCCAGTCACAGCTGAACGGGTTGCTGAAACACTATGTCGGCCGCCCGAGTGCCCTCTACTTTGCCGAGCGGCTGACAGAGCATCTCGGTGGCGCCAAGATTTATCTAAAGCGCGAAGACCTGAACCATACGGGTGCGCACAAGATAAACAACTGCCTTGGACAGATTTTGCTCGCGAGACGGATGGGAAAAACGCGCATCATTGCAGAGACCGGCGCGGGCCAGCATGGCGTCGCCACGGCGACTGTGGCCGCGCGGTTTGGGTTACCATGCGTGGTGTACATGGGCGCGGTCGATATCGATCGGCAGAAGCCGAACGTCTTCCGGATGCATTTGTTGGGGGCCGAGGTACGCAGCGTTACATCCGGCTCGCGCACCTTGAAAGACGCGATGAACGAGGCGCTGCGTGACTGGGTCGCTAATGTGCACGATACCTTCTACATCATTGGGTCGGCTGCCGGACCACACCCTTATCCGGAGATGGTGCGCGATTTCCAATGCGTGATCGGCAACGAGACGCGCGCACAAATCCGGGAGGCGGAGAGCCGCTTACCGGATCTGGTCGTGGCGTGTGTCGGCGGCGGCTCCAACGCCATCGGCATGTTTCACCCCTTTCTTGACGACCGCGAGGTCGAGATTCATGGCGTGGAAGCCGCAGGCGAAGGCGCGGACACCGCGCGCCATGCCGCTACCCTGTCCCGAGGCGCGCCGGGCGTGCTGCATGGGGCGCGCAGCTATCTGCTGCAGAACGGCGACGGTCAGGTGCTGGAAGCACATTCGATTTCCGCAGGCCTCGATTACCCCGGCGTGGGGCCGGAGCATTCCTGGCTCAAGGATAGGGGCCGAGTGCAATACTTCTCTGCAACCGACAAGGATGCTCTGGAAGCCTTTCAGCTGTTGAGCAAACTGGAAGGTATCATCCCCGCACTCGAACCATCACACGCTTTGGCCCATGTGATGCGTATCGCGCCAGAAATGGCCAAGAACAAGATTATTGTTGTTACACTCTCAGGCCGCGGCGATAAGGACGTGTTCACCGTCGCAAACGCGCTGGGCGCATCCATATGAGCCGCATCGCCCGGCGGTTCGCAGAGTTGAAGCGCGCAGGCCGCTCCGCCTTCGTCCCGTTTGTAACAGCCGGTGATCCAGACGCGGCAACGAGTGCTGCAATTCTTAAGCAGCTGCCATCCTCGGGGGCCGACCTCATCGAGCTCGGTGTGCCGTTCTCCGATCCCATGGCTGACGGTCCCGCCATTCAGGCCTCCTCGCTGCGTGCGCTGAACGCGGGCATGACCGTGCCGGGCGTCTTCGAATTGGTGCGCGCTTTTCGGCGGAGCGACAAAGACACGCCGATCGTGCTCATGGGCTATTTCAATCCTATTCACCGCTATGACACGTCGTGTTTCGTGAAGGAGGCCGCCGAAGCGGGTGTGGACGGGCTGATCGTGGTCGATCTGCCGCCGGAAGAAGACGAGGTGCTGCGGGGACCTGCGTGCGACCGTGACCTCGACATCATACGGTTGGCAACGCCCACCAGCCATGACGAGCGCCTTGCGGTGATCCTGAATGGCGCCAGCGGCTTTCTCTACTATGTCTCCGTGTCTGGAGTCACGGGCACCAAGGCTTTGGCGGAAGAGGAGGTACGCGGTGCGGTCGCGCGCGTCAAAGCGAAAACTGATCTTCCCGTCGCGGTGGGGTTTGGAATCAAAACGGCGGAGCAGGCGCAGGCGGTCGCCGGCTTTGCCGATGCTGTGGTGGTTGGGTCCGCCATCGTGACCTGCATTGCGGAAGGGGCAGAGGCGCAGAAATCCTCCGGCGCTATAGCACAGGACGCCATCGCCTTTTGTGCAACGCTCGCCCAAGCAATACATGCGGCGGGACGCGAAGGGCATGATATGGTGGCCCCATGAATTGGATAACCAACTTCGTCCGGCCGCGGATCAAAAACCTGATGGCGGGCAAGAGCGGCACGCCGGACAATCTGTGGAAGAAATGCGCTGGCTGCGGCGAGATGATTTTCCATCGCGACCTGCAAGCGGCGCAGAACGTGTGTCCCAAATGCAATCACCACATGCGCATCGGCCCAGGGCAGCGGTTCTCGGCGCTCTTCGACGATGGCCGGTTCGAGGAATTGCCCCTGCCGCAAGTGGCACAGGACCCGCTGCGGTTTAGAGATGAACGCCGTTACCCGGATCGCCTGCGCGATGCGCGGCATAAAACCGCGCGGCATGAGGCCATCGTAGCTGCCCGCGGCGAGCTGAGGGGCATTCCAGTGTTGATTGCCGTGCAGCCATTCGATTTTCTCGGTGGGTCGTTAGGCATGGCCGTGGGTGAAGGTTTCGTTCACGCCATGCAAGCGGCTGTGCAGGACCGGCGGCCATTCATTCTGTTTGTGGCGTCTGGCGGCGCGCGCATGCAGGAAGGCATCCTCTCGCTTATGCAGATGCCTCGCGCCACCATTGCGGTTGATATGCTGCGGGAGGCAGGGTTACCGTATATCGTTGTGCTGACCGATCCCACTACTGGCGGCGTCAGCGCTTCCTATGCAATGTTGGGCGATATCCATATCGCGGAACCTGGGGCGCTGATCGGCTTCACCGGACAGCGGGTGATCGAGCAGACCATCCGGGAGCGCTTGCCGGATGGCTTCCAGCGCGCCGAATACCTCCGCGATCATGGAATGATCGACCAGGTCGTGCATCGCCACCATATGCGTGAGACGCTTTCGCGTCTTCTCGGCCTGCTGATGAAGAGCCCCATTGCGCGCGTAAACCCTCAAGTTGCCAACGCTGCAGGTCTCACTGGATGAGCGTTGTCGCTCGTAGCAAGGCAATTCTCCAGCGCTTGCTGACACTGCATCCGAAGCGGATCGATCTCGTCCTAGACCGCATTCTGCGGCTGTTGGCAGCGCTCGGGCATCCTGAGGAAAGACTGCCTCCTGTCATTCATGTGGCCGGAACCAACGGGAAGGGCTCAACCTGCGCGTTCGCGCGAGCCATGCTGGAGGGGCAGGGCCTGCGCGTTCACGTCTACACGTCGCCACACCTGGTGCACTTCCATGAACGTATCCGGCTGGCAGGGTCGCTAATCTCGGAAGAAGAGTTGAGCAATTTACTGGAAGAATGCGAGGCCGCTAACGGAGAGCGGCCGATCACGTTTTTTGAAATCACGACCGCAGCAGCTATCCTTGCGTTCTCCCGTCACCCGGCCGATGCATTGATCCTGGAAGTTGGTTTGGGCGGTCGCTACGACGCCACCAATGTCATCCGCCGGCCAGCGGTAACGGTGATAACCCCGGTGGGCCTCGATCATCAGGAGTTTCTTGGCAGCGACATTGCGAATATTGCCGCCGAAAAGGCTGGCATCATCAAGAAAGGCGTACCGGTGATCGTCGGTCCCCAGGAGGACCGTGTCCGCGATGTGATCGAGCGCACGGCCGATTCGTTGTCAGCACCATTTTACGGGTTCGGCCAAGATTTTTTCGTGCATGCCGAGCGCGGCCGCATGGTTTACCAGGACGCGGACGGACTATTGGACCTACCCCTGCCGCGATTGCCAGGCCCGCACCAGATCACAAACGCAGGCAATGCGATCGCAGCGCTCCGCCACGCCGGCCTTGACTGGGGGGAAGAACCCGCAGTTGAACGAGGGTTGCGGCAGGTGGAATGGCCCGCGCGGCTCCAGCGGCTCACCCACGGTCCACTGATGGCCCTTGCCCCGGAAAGGGCGGAGGTGTGGCTGGACGGCGGCCACAATCCGCATGCAGCGCTCGCCGTCGCGCAAGCCGTCGCGGATTTCGAGGAGATATCGGAGAAGCCGCTCTATCTCATCTGCGGGATGCTGAAGACAAAAGATGCTGAAGGATTTTTCGCGCCGTTCCGTGGACTGGCACGCCACGTCACAACCGTGACCATTCCCGGAGAAACATCGAGTCGAGGGGCAGGCGAACTCTACGATGCGGCCCGCCACTTGGGATTGGAAGCAAGCCCCGCCGATGATCTCGAGGATGCGATGATGCAGGTCGCCGCGTGGGCGCAGGGCCGGCCCGGCGAAGGCGCCCCGCGCATCCTTATCTGCGGGTCACTCCATCTTGCGGGCGCAGTGCTCGCGGAAAATTCGTAGGCAAGCTCTTTAGCGGGCTCGCTTCAGCCTCCCTTGCCGACATTGCCGCCACCATTCACGGCGGAGGTGACGGAAGGATTGCCCCAGTAGAGAATGTTCCCGCCGCCATCGACGGCGGCTTCTAAACTTCGCTCGGCGCGAAGGTCGATATTTCCGCCGCCGCTAACGGCTGCATCGGCATGATCCGCATCTATGGAGCGGATATCGATATGGCCGCCCCCCTCAATTGCAGCATCGACTGTTCCTTGCCGGCCAAACCTTGGTTCGGTCTCGATCTTGCCTCCGCCTTCTATGGCAACGCCCTCTATGCGCGGGGTGACGATTTCGACTTCAAGGTTGTAGCGGTGCGGACAGTGTTGATTGCAGGCATCGATAACCAGACGCCCCTCATCCTTGATGTGCAGCCGCGCGAATTCGGTGCTTCCCTCCACGACTGTGACCCGTTGTTCCGGGCCCCGCCGCAAAACGATATGCCCGCCGCCGCGCAATTCGACGGACCGGAACGGGGGCACTGAGACAGTCGTAGCAGATAAAGCGTACTCCGGCAGCGCCATGCCCACGGCCACCGACACAAGGGCCGGGAGAAAAGAACGGTTCATCACGAGCACTCCCTTTTTCGAGTGCCTTTATGTGGGAGCCGTCCGCTAGTTTTGCTGCCCTGAAGGAATGCGCAAGCGATCTGCGCCCGGCGCAGCCGTGGAAATCAGGAAACGGCGCTCGTGGCGCTTGCCTGAATCGAGCTTTCGATCCATTCCTTAATTTTAGACTTCGGGAGCGCGCCGACCTTGGTCGCAGCGACCTGGCCGCCGGAGAAAATCATCAGGGTTGGAACGCCGCGCACACCGTACTTTGTGGGCACATTGGGGTTCTGGTCGATGTCAATCTTGGCGATGGTCACCCGATCCTTCATCTCGCTCGCGAGTTCCTCGAGCGCGGGGCCAATCATGCGGCACGGGCCGCACCATTCCGCCCAGAAATCCACCACCACGGGCTTTTTCGCGTTCAGCACATCGGTCTGGAAGGAAGCATCGGAAACCTTGATGGGGGCGGACATGAACGGCCTTTCGAATTATGGTGGAGCCTCAAGAATGTAGGTGCGAGTGGGGCAGGGTCAAGCAGAACGGAGGCGGGCCGCTTCCTTGTCCAGAATTTCGGCCGGAAGTGGCATCAAGCACGGACCTTCCGTCCACACCAGCGCGCACGCGATCCGCTTTTGCGGGAACAATTTGGCCAAAGCGAGCCAGTAGAGCGCCATCTGGCGAATATAGATTGGCGGCACGTCTTCGACCCGCGTGGCCGGCGGCCGATTGGTCTTGAAATCGATGGCGAGGACTTCCTCGTGTGTGACGGCGAGCCGGTCCATGCGGCCGCTGACGCGGGCGCCCTCGCCAAGCTCTGGTAGGTCCGCAACGATGGCAACCTCGGCTTTCGAGCCGGGTGCAAAAGCGGCGGCGAATTGGACATCGTTCAACACGCGCAGTGTGGCATCCACATGCGCCGCCGCATCTTCCGGTAACTCACCTTGCCCGGCGAGAAAGGCGAGGGCGATGGTACGACGTTCGTCCGATGCGATCTCAGGCAATCGCGCCAGCAAGGTGTGGATCAGCAAGCCGCGCCGGAAGCGCTTCGCCTGCTTCGGACCAGCGGGTGACAGCGTGGCCGGCTCGCCGCCTTCAGCTTCGTCGGACGGACGAATAAGCCGCGGCCGCGCGCGTTCGGGTTGCGGCATGGTTCGTACCCACTCCGGCAGTTCCATCTTCACAATTTTAGCGACGGCGGCGCCCGCTCGGTCTGCGGCGTCATCTCCGAGCGAATAAACTGCGGCGTCGCCGCGTTCCACTGTATTACCAATCTTGGAGATGGCCGCTTCGGCAAGCCGGTACCAGGAACCATCGCGAATACCATTCTTGTTCTCGAAACCACAGACGTAGAGCCGCTCCTTGGCGCGCGTCAGCGCCACGTAGAGCAGGCGCCGATGCTCCTTAAGCGCCTCCTGTTTGGCGATCTCCTTCGCAGCGCTCACGGCTTCGCAGGCATCCACCTTGCGGATTGGGAAGATCACGTGATCGTCCTGGTACAGCAATTCGCCGCGGCGGCCGGGCGCATCAGGCAGCGTCGTGGTGTCCGGCAGGAACACGATGTCTGCTTCCAGCCCCTTGGCGCCATGCACCGTCATTACCCGGACCTGATCACGCCCGCGCTCCATGTCGCGCTTCACTTCCGCGTCGCCCCGCTCGACCCAATGTAAAAAGCCTTCCAGCGAGGGCGTGGCGAGCGCTTCGTATTCCAGCGCAAGCGAGAGAAACTCATCTACGGCATCGTTTGCTTCCGGCCCGAGCCGCGCCAGCAGCCGCGCGCGCATGTTATCGGCGGACAGCGCGCGCGCGAAGAACTCGTAAGGCGGAGCGTAGTCGGCGCGGTGCAGCATCTCGGAGAGGAACGCGTGCGCGGAGGCGAATGACGGCAGCTCCTCGCGGCGCGTGACAAGCGCACTCCACAGCCGTCCTTGGCGTCCATTGGCGACCGCAAACAACTCCTCTTCGCTCAACGCCACCAGCGGCGATCGCAGCAGCGCAGCGAGATTGAGATCGTCTTCCGGCAGCAGCGCGAAACGGCCGAGCGCCATCAGGTCCATCACGGCGATTTCATTCTTGAGGCGAATGCGGTCGGCGCCGGCTACCGGCACCCGCATCTGCGTCAGCTTGCGGATGATTTCGGTAGCAAACGGTTCGCGCCGCGGCATCAGGATCATGATGTCGCCGGCGCGGATGGGCTGCTCGTGGCCCGGCAGCCTCACCTTGTCGTCCAGCCATTTGCGAATTCTTGCGGCGATCTTCTCCGCCAGCTGCACCACGGGGCTGGTTTCAGATTCCACATCCACCGGCCGCCAATAATCCGGCTCCGGCGTTTTAACCGGCTTGATGGCCGGCCAGAACTCCACCAGGCCCTTCGCATCCTTGCGAAAGGCCTCATGCTTGACCGGCTCACCCGACGAGGTGAGCCCCTCGCGCGCGGCGGGATCGGAGAAGACTGCATCCACGAATTGCAGAATCTCCGG
This sequence comes from Alphaproteobacteria bacterium, assembly GCA_019242395.1. Classification (GTDB taxonomy): domain Bacteria; phylum Pseudomonadota; class Alphaproteobacteria; order Micropepsales; family Micropepsaceae; genus Rhizomicrobium. The sequence goes on from JAFAVP010000150.1 coordinate 28,946, forward strand.
CGCGGAGCGGCGGGATGTCTGCAACCGCACGTCGGCGAAGTCGTCTTCCGCGTGTGCAGCGAAATGCTGCCGGTTAACCTCGAACTCGTCCGGATCGGCACCCTGAAAACTGAAGATGGATTGCTTCTGGTCACCAACCGCAAAGACCGTGCGCGGCGCGGCGAAGAGGTCGCGCTTTCCAACGCCAGCGAAGAACTCCTCCGTCAGCTTGCGCACGATCTGCCATTGCTCGGGGCTGGTATCCTGCGCCTCGTCGATCAGCACGTGATCGAGTCCGCCGTCGAGTTTGTAAAGCACCCAGGCCGCGGCATCGTTCCTGTTAAGCAGCGAAAGTGTGTCCGAAATCAAATCGTTGTAATCGAGCACGCCACGCGCGCGTTTTGCTGCCGTGTAGACCTCGCGCACGGCATCCGCCAAAGTGAGAGCGGCATGCGCCAGCAGGGCGGCGCGCGCTGCCCGGCAGCGCTGCTCGGCGGCAATGAAGCGTTCCGCCAGCCGCGTGACATAGGCCGCAAGCTCCGGCCGCGCTTCCGCAAGCGCTTTGGTGACGAGCTTCTCCTTCGCCTCCCCATCCGTTTTGCAGAAGGCACCGCGCAACGCACGGAACGAATCGGTGCTGAAGCCGCGGGTAACAAAGGCTTGCAACTCGTACGCGAAGCCCTTGTCCGTCTTGCCGCCATCGGAAAGCCACGCGACGACGGAGGCAAGCTGCTCGGCTTCGGCTTTTGCTTCGGCACAGAAAGTCTCCGCGATATTCTCCACCGTGTCGCACTGATTGACGCCGTGCGCGCGCTCAGCCAATCGGCGCAGCGCGTCTTCGCCCTCCGGCAGTATGGAAAAGAAGCGCTCCAGCTTGCGGCGGTCGTTCCCCAACGCCGCGTCCAGAATCTGATGCAGCCGATTCTCGCTGGTTTCGGTGACGATGTGCGCAACTGCTGCGGAAAGTTGGCTGTCACCGGAACCGGCGCGCCCCAGCACCTGCGCGCGCGCTTCCGCGATCAGGTCGCGCGCGCTCTGCTCATCGAGCACCCGGAAGGCCGGCGGAACGCTGGCTTCGATGGGAAACCGCCCGAGCAGCCGCTCACAGAAGGAATGGATGGTCTGGATCTTCAGACCACCCGGCGTTTCCAGCGCCAGCGCAAACAAGCGGCGCGCGTGCTTCAGGCCTTGCGCGTCGGGAACAGGCGCACCGATTTCGGCAATCGCCTCGCCGAGCTTCACATCGTCGAACATGGCCCAGGCGCCGAGTTGCGTGAAAAGCCGCGCCTGCATCTCGGCGGCCGCCGATCTGGTATAAGTGAGACAGAGGATTCGCTCCGGCTTGGCGCCGTCCAGCAGCAGCCGCGTCACGCGATTGGCCAAGGTGTGCGTCTTGCCGGCGCCCGCATTGGCGGAAACCCAGGCGGAACGGCGTGGGTCGGCGGCCGCGAGCGCCGCGTTCAGCACGGTGCTCATTCCTCCGCCTCCTCCCATCCGGCCAGCGCCCATTCGCCCACGCGCGACAGGTGGTCGTAATCGCCAGGCTGATCGGCGCGGAACGGCATCACGCGCGGCAGATACGGCATGTCCTGGTTGCAGTAGTCGGCGAGGCGCATACGCAAATTGACCTCGGCCTTGATAATGAGATTGGAGACATCCGGCGTGGGACGAATTTCCCCCGGCTCTACGCCCCCGCCGAAACGGATGTAGATGAGTTGGGATGTTGTAAGCTTGCCGGCATCGGCGAAACCACCTTCTGCGAGAATGAGGGCTTCCAGCGGCAGTTGCGGCGAGAGCAGCAGCTTCACCTGCTTGGGCGAAGGCAGCGCACCCGTCTTGTAATCGATGATCGCGGCGGTGCCGTCCGTCAGCACATCGATGCGGTCAGCGCGGCCGCGCAGCACGAATTCGCCCGCCGGTGTTTCGAACGTGCGCGTACCAGCGATCTCCAGATGCGAGCGCGCGATGCTGTCGCGCCGCAGCTTTTCTTCCGCCACGAACCAGCGCGCCGCATTGATGAAGCGCGGCCGCCAGAGCGCAATGGCGACATTCGGCAGATTCGCTTTACGGAACACATCGTCCGCGATGTGGATCAGTTCGGCATAATTCTCCGGCAATTCGCGCGGAAACTTCCTGATGAATTGCTCAAGCGCGGAGTGCACCACGCTGCCACGCTCCAGCGGCCCGATTTGCGCGTCGAGCGGATCGAGCGGCTTCAGGCCGAGCACATACTTCGCGTAGACCGCATAAGGGTCGCGCAGCCAGGTCTCGATATCGGTGACGGAGAGACCTTTGGGCCGCTTGTCCACCGGCGGACAAGGACGCGGACGTTTCATACGCTGCGGGCGGCCACCCGGCTGGTCGCGCAGCGCAGCGAGGCTCGCGTAAGGCGTTTCTGCTTTCAGCTTATCACTGAGCCCTAGACCGCCGGTCAACTGCTGCAGGCGCTGCAGCCAGCGCGAGGCAACCGTGGGCGCGCCCTCCGCTTTCAGGGCGCGCGTTAGCACCACCTTGGGCGAGGAAGCGAGCGTGGCGAAGTCATGCGCCGCCAGGCCGATGCGGCGTTCCGGCGATTCCAAACCGAGCTGCGTGCGCATGGGGCGCGACAACCAGGGATCGGTGCTGGCACCGGAAGGCCAGGTGCCTTCGTTCAAGCCCCCAAGAATGATAAGATCGAAACTTTGCAGCCGCGCTTCCAACGGTCCCAGAATCGCGAGCCGCGCGTGCTTGCCGAATGGCGGCCGCACGGCGCGCTCTTCCGCGAGAGCGCGAAACAGCACGGGGTAGGAACTGGTTTCGATCTCCGGCAGGTCGCCGCAGGCTTCTTCCAATTCTGTGACAAGGCGAGCCGCCGCTTCGCCGGCCGGCTCCCGCCACAACCGCGCGTCGCCACATTCTACGTCCGTTGTGGCGAGCGCTTCCGCACCAGCGACGTGCGCATTCAACATTTGGGATAGTGAGGCCGTGGCGTTTGCGAACGCGTGTTCCAGCGGGTCCAGAATTTCGCGCAGGGCTTTCAACCAGTAGGCGAGTTCAGCCATCCGCTTCAGCGCAAATTCGCTGTTGCGCCTGCGCGCGTCCTGCAAGGCTGCCGAAGTGGCGCGTTCGATGCCAACGATGCCGGGATCGGGCCGCGGCCCGCGCAATACAAGGCGATCCAATTGGCGCACGCGGCGGCGAAAATCCGCTGGCGCCTGATTGCCTGCTGCCAGCGGGTGCTTCAGCAGCGCCAGCAACGGCACCGGTGCGAAGTTTTCCGCCGCCGCTTCGGCGAGCAGGCAGAGGAAGGTGCCCGGCGGCGTGTTGGCGAGCGGCCGGCCCGCGGAATCGTCGATCTCGATGTCCCAGCGGGCCATCTCCGCCGCGACGCGCCGCGCCAGCTTGCGGTCGGACGTGACCAGAGCCGCCGTGCGGCCGGGTGTCTCAAGTGCGTGCCGGAGCATCAGGGCGATGGCGGCGGCTTCTTCGTTCGGCTGCGCTGCTTCCACCAGCGACAAACCATCGAGCCCTTGCGCGATCTCTCCGCTGCCGTGCTCGGCGATGGCGCGCCAAGCATCGGTGGTGGGCGCCGGCCGCAAGGTCTCGCGGATCAAGGTTTCGCGCGCAGCGAACGAAGGCGCAGCATTGAACGCCTTCACCTCGGCGCGCTGGACACCGATGCGCTCTAGCAGCTGCTTCAGCCCGTATTGCGGATGGCCGGGATCGAGATTGTTCCAGCTCGTGTCATCCAGTCCTTTGTCGAGGCCGGGCAGCACGACAAAGCCGTTCGGAAGATCGGCGATCGCTTTCAGCAAGTCCGCGGTGGCCGGAATGCTGCCGGTTGAACCGGCGGCGACGACCAAACCTTCCGGCGGGTTCTGCTCAAGCCGCCTCGCCAGCGCGCGCAACGCCAGATTGCGCCGCGCCGCGGGATTCATCTTGCCTTCCTCCGCCAGCACGTCGGGCCAATGGTTGCGCACGATCTGCAGGAAGGTTCTCACCTCTGCCCAGTGTTGCGCGAAGGCCTCCGGCGCCAGCTTGTCCAGATTGGCCAGGTCGCAGCCTTGGGTCTCAGCCTCGTCGAGGAAATTTGCAAGGGCGCGCGAAAGCGCCACCGCTTGCGCGAAGGAAATGTGTTCGCGGCGGCGTTTGCGATCCCACTTTTGCACCAGAGTTGACAGCAGCAAGGCGCGCCGCAGTGGCGAAATCGCGGGCGGCAGGGTCAGCGCGTCGGCGCCGACGTCGAACAGGAAGTCCTCTTCCTGGACATCGCCGAGCGGCCGCATGTTCGGCAGCAGCGCGGCGCCGCCAAGAATTCGCGCGAAGGCTTCGTTCAACGTCCGCGCCGCGCGCCGCGTCGGTAGGTAAAGCGTGACGTCAGAGAGCGCCAACGGATCGCGCTCGGCCCCGACTCGCGCAATCAGATCGCGCGCCAAGGTTTCGGCGAAGGGGGCGCTCGCCGGAATGGTGTAGACATTGGCCATTCCGGTTCAGGCCGGCGCGAGATCGGCGAGAAAGGCTTCCGCCTCCTTTAGCGCCTCCGGCGTGCCAACATGCATCCACACGCCGTCCAGCCGCACGCCGAACAAACGCCCCTGTTCCATCGCGCGCTCCCACAATTGCAGCAGATGAAAGGCGCCGCGCGGCGCACCTTCGAACAGGCGCGGATGCAGGATGGACGCGCCGACATATGCAAACGGCGACAGGCGCCCTTCAGGCACCGAGGTGAGGCGGCCTTCCGAATCCATGAGGAAATCGCCGCGGCCCTCATAGCCCATGGACGTAACCAGCGAAGCCATCAGCAGCAGCGAATCCATTTCATCCGCATTCCAGCGCGTCTTTAGGCGCTCCAGCGCGCGGCCATACCCTTCCGCCCAGATGGAATCCGAATTGTGCAGGAAGAACGGCTCGCCTTCGAAATGCGGCAGGGCCCGCACGATGCCGCCGCCCGTGCCGAGAATGGTGTCGGTCTCGTCTGATATGCGGATTTCCACATCGTCGCGCTTGGCCAGGTGATTGCGCAACTGTTCGGCGTGATAGTGCACGTTCACGATGATCGTGGTCACGCCCGCATCCTTCAGCCGGTCGATGGCGTGGTCGATGAGCGCGCGGCCAGCCACCTTCACCAGCGGCTTGGGCGTGGTGTTGGTGAGCGGTCGCATGCGGGTGCCAAGCCCCGCGGCCAGAATCATCGCGCGGGTGATGTTGCTCACGCGGCCGCTCCGGTGATCGTCTGGTGGCGCGCGGCGGCGGGAATCTTGCGGTCGTACCAGCGCTTCAGATTGGCAAGCGCCGGATGCTGCAGATCGCGCTCCAGATACCCCCACACCCGCGGCAGGTAGGAAAGATAGCGCGGCTTGTCGTCGCGCTTGTAAAGGCGGGCGAAGATGCCCGCGATCTTGGCGTTGCGCTGCGCCGCGATCACCGCGGCTTGCGTGCGATAAGCATCCCCATCGAAGGCGCCGTCGGTTTTCTGCCGCGCCTCGATGTAGCGCTGCATCATGGCGTCCGCGAGTTCCGTTGCCACATCGCGGCGGGCATCTTCCAAGAGCGAAATCAGATCGTAGCTGGTGGTGCCGGCCACGGCATCCTGGAAATCGATCATGCCGACACGCGCCGCACCTTCGCGCTCAGGCAGCCAAAACAAATTCTGGGCATGATAGTCGCGATGCACGAACACCGGCGGGGCGCTGAGCACGGGCTGGAGTGCCTCGCACCACAACATGCGATGTTCCTCCCGCTCGTCTTCGTTCGCAGCACGGCCGAGCGCGAGCGGCACGAACCATTCCGTCAGCAAATCTGTTTCGGCGATGAGCGCAGTTTCGTCATAAGCGTGCAGCGGCTTTCCGTTGCCGAGTTCTGCGGGTGCGGCTTCGCCGTGCAATTTCGCCAGCGCATCGATGGCCGCGCCGTAAAGCGCGGGCTCCTCGCCCGCGTGGCCATTCGCCAGCACAACGGTGTAGAGATCGTCGCCCAGATCTTCGATCAGAACGAAGCCCTGCTTCACATCTGCAGCAAAAACATGCGGCGCGCTCAAGCCTCGCGCGCGCAGAAAATCGGCGACGGCGACAAAGCGCCCGCAATCCGCGCCTGCCAGACGCGCGACCGCGTTGTAGCCGAGCGTGCGGCGCTGCTCCGGCGTGGCATTCGCCGGCGACTGCGGCGCTTCGGCATTCTGCGGCTGATCCATCAGCATGGCGCAATTGCCGCCGCGATGAAGGCGAATGTAGCGGCGCGTGGAAGCATCGCCGGGAAGCGGCGACAAGACCGCATCGCCCCAGCCGGCGCCGTGGAGAAATTCATTCATCGCTTCCCGACGTTCAGGACTCATGCCGTTCACTTCCATGCAGACGCGAAGCCCATTCGGCCGGGCCACTCACGCGCGCGCGGCGGCAATGTTCGCCGGCAATTTCCATTTTGATATGCAGCGCGCCAGCCGGCAGCCGCGTGCCCGCGCGCTCCGGCCATTCGATCAGTGCCGCGCCGTTCAGCAGCGACTCATCCAGTCCCAATTGCTCGATCTCCGACTCGTCTTCAATTCGGTACAGATCGAAATGATCGATGTTGAGGCGGGGTGGCTCATAGTGCTGCACTAAGGTGAAGGTGGGGCTGGGTACGTCCTCCGCCACACCCAACGCCCGCAACATGGCGCGCGCCAGAGCCGTTTTTCCGGCGCCGAGATCGCCGGCCAGCGCCACCGAATCGCCGGGCTTCAGCGCGGCCGCAATCGTTGCGCCGAAAGCGCAAGTCGCAGCCTCATCGGAAAGCAGGATTTCCCGCACGAACCCCTCGGATTTGCCCTTCATCGACAGGCTCTTAGCGGGCCATATCCCCCGCCGCAACGCAAGCACCTGCGCCGTTGATTCCACATCTTCCTTGCGCCTATCTAGCAGCCCATCCGTGACCGCCGCGTAAGGGCCAGCCGCAAAAATGGAGCGAATTGTCATTATCGGCGCCGGCCACGCCGGAGCCCAGGCCGTGGCGAGTCTGCGGGCCGAAGGGTTCGACGGCGGGCTGACGCTGATTGGCGATGAGCCGTTTGCGCCGTACCAGCGGCCGCCTCTGTCAAAAGCTTATTTATCCGGTGCGATGGAGCGCGAGCGGCTGTTCCTCAAAGCCGAGGCTTTCTACCGCGAACCGAGCTGCGAGTTGCTGTTGGGCGTAACGGCGGTCACGGTCGAGCGTGAGGCGAAACGCGTGCGGCTGAGCGACGGCCGCACACTGCCTTACGACAAGCTGCTGCTGGCGACAGGCTCGCGGGTGCGGCGGTGCACAATTCCCGGCTGCGAGTTGCCCGGTATTTTTTACCTGCGCGGCATCGCGGATGTGGATGCCATGCGGCCGCATTTCATATCCGGCGCGCGGCTGGCGATTGTCGGCGCCGGTTATATCGGTCTGGAAGTCGCCGCGGTGGCGCGCAAGCTTGGGCTTGAAGTCACTGTGTTCGAAGCGCTGGACCGGGTGATGGCGCGCGCGGTGTCGAAACCTCTGTCGGAATTTTATGAGCGCGTGCATCGCGACGCGGGCGTTCGCTTCCTCCTTAACACGCCGGTGGAAGCGTTTGACGGAACTGGCAAGCTGGTAGCGGTCCGCGCCGGCAGCCAGCGCTACGAAGCGGATTTCGCTCTGGTCGGCATCGGCATCGTGCCCAATGTGGAGCTGGCGCAGGAAGCGGGTCTCGCCTGCAACGACGGCGTCCTGGTCGATCAGCAATGCGGCTGCACTATTGATCCAGTGATTTTCGCCGCCGGTGATTGCACGCAGCACCTAAGCCGCGACGGCAAATCCGTTCGGCTCGAGTGTGTACAGAACGCCATCGACCAGGCAAAACACGCCGCGCTGGCCATGGTGGGCAAGCCGGCGCCGTACCGCGAAGTGCCGTGGTTCTGGTCTGACCAGTACGATCTCAAGCTGCAGATCGCGGGGCTCGGGTGGCCGGGCGACCAACTCGTCCTGCGCGGCGATCCGGCAGCGCGGAAGTTTGCCGTCTTTCATCTGCGCAACGGCGCCGTGGCGGCTGTGGAGGCGGTGAACGCGGCGCCGGAGTACATGATCGGCCGCAAGCTAATCACAGAGGGCATACCCGTTTCTCCCGAGCGGCTTGCGGATACGGCCATTCCCATGAAAAACATCGTTTGAGTCATTCGGAAGCGGGCATGCCGAAAATCAAATACATCGAGCACAGCGGCAAGGAGCATGAGGTGGAGGTGCCGCTGGGCTGGTCGGTGATGGAAGGGGCGGTGAAGAACCTGATCCCCGGCATCGATGCCGATTGCGGCGGCGCCTGCGCCTGCGCCACCTGTCACGTGTATGTCGAGCCCGGATGGCAGGGGAAGTTGCCGCCGAAGTCAGACATGGAAGAAACGATGCTGGATTTCGCGCAGGAGCTGCAGCCGAACTCGCGGCTGTCCTGCCAGATCAAGGTGGTGCCGGAGCTGGACGGCCTTGTCGTCCGCACGCCAAAGAGCCAGCACTGATCCGCTAAGCGGCGGCCTTTTCCCGCCTGAAAAGCTTCTTGAAAAAGCTGGAACGGTTGTGCCGCTTCGTCTTGCGGTCGATTTCCGCCTGGCTGCGCACCCAGGCGATTTGCACCACGCGGCGCTCGCCCACGAACGGGGTGTGCCCGTGCCAGGACTGACCGGCGCGGCGGAACGCTACGAACGATCCCATTTCGGGGCTGACTTCCGCTTCGTAGTCGCTGAAATCCTTCTCGCTGCGCAGGACGCGGAAGCGGCCCTCCGGCGAAAGCCAACCTTCATTCATGTAAATGAGCAAGGTCGCGATCTTGCTTTCGGAATCGCAGTGGATGTTGCCTTCATGCGCGGCAGACACTTTGCGGACGGTGATGAGCGTGGGATAGGGCGACAAGTCCACCCCCAAGGCCTGGGAAGCCGCCCGGGTGAATTCCGGCCCTTCCATCTCTTCGATCAGTTGCGCAAAGGCGCCATCCACCTTCATCTGCGAGAGGGGATGAAACCCGGTCACTTTGATATCCGGAAAGCTTTCGCGCAGCGCCGGAATCCACTCTGCCCGTAGGGCGCCCTTGCCCGTCATCCAATCGTAAGGAACCCGATGCACCTCCGCGGCGCGAATGGCCTCGTAGTCGATGATGCTGCCGGCAGGCATGATCGATCCCTGTTGGAGAGCGAAAGCGATTATAGCCTGGGCAGGTCCCCGCTCAAACTCAGGCAGCGTGCGCCTGTTCGCTCAGCCGCCGGGGCAAATGACAGCGCACCAATGTGCCGCGCCCTTCGCCCGTTTCGATTTCCACCCAGCCGGAATGCAGCTCCACAAAACTGTTCACGAGCGCCAGCCCCAGCCCGGCCCCCGCGCGCTTTCCGGCGCGCCCCCTCGCTTCGAACCGGTCGAAGGCACGGGCCTGGAAATCGGCGGCAATCCCCGGTCCGCTGTCCGAGACGTAAATCTGGACATCGTCGCCGGCAATCTGCGCGCCGAGGGTGATGGCCCCGCCGCGCGGCGTATATTTGAAGGCGTTCGACAGGAGGTTGAAGACCACCTGACGGATGCGCCGCTGATCGAGCATCGCGGTGCCGAGATCCGGTTTCACATCGAGCCGGAATGCGATGTCGAGCCCAGCGGCATGCTGGCGCAAGGGCTCCGCGACCCGTTTTAGAAGATCGAACAGATCTACGCGGCCCAATTCGAGGCGCATGTTGCCGGACTCGATCATGGCCAGATCGAGAATGTCGCTCGTGATTTCGGCCAGTTTGTGCGAGGCCGTCAGAATATTCTGTATGTAATCGGACTGCTTTGCCGTGAGCGCGCCCGCATGTCCACCGGCCAACAGATCGGCGAACCCCTGGACCGCGTTGAGCGGGTCGCGGAACAGGAAGGAGGCGTGCTGCACGAAATCGGACTTCAGCTTGTCCGCCGCCATCAGGGCATCGTTGCGTTCGCGCAGCGCCGTCTCGATGCGGAAGCGATCGGTGATATCGGCGAAGGTGACGAGCGTCGCGCCGTCCGGCAAGCCCGCGAGCGCCACCGCCACAATGCTGCCGTCGGACCGCTCGACATGACCCCATTCGTGCAGCCGTTCTCCTCCGGAAGAGATGCTGGCCGTGAGCTTTTGCCACGCAGCCTCTTCTCCGAATCGTTGCACGCACGCCTGAGCGATCTTCTGGACGTGCGGCTCGTCTGAGAGTTCGTCTTCCTCGAACTGCCACAGCCGGGCAAACGCGGTGTTGTGCAGTTTGAGCCGGCCGTCCGGGCCGAACACCGAAACGCCTTCGCTGAGGGAGTTGAGGGTGGCCCGTTGCACGCGGATCAAGGTGTTATAGGAACTCTCCAGCCGCAGCTTCTCGGTGATGTCCTCAAAAAGATAGGCGATGCCGCCAAGCGGATGGGGTTGCGCCACCACGCGCAGCGTCCTGCCATCCGGCAGGTGCCATTGTTCCTCGGGGATGAACTGGTCCGTCCGGTGATAGGCCGAGAGGCGTTCGCGCTTCCAGGCCTGGAAATCCCGTTGTTCCGGAAGCTTGCGTGCCTCGCGCAAGCGATCGAGCAACTCGCCGTCCGTCGGATGGGCCGCAAGCCAAGGCTCCGGGAGGTCCCATAACTGCGCGAAAGCCTGATTGTAAAACGACAGCCGCTGATCGCTGCCGAAGATGGCGACGGCTGTGGTGAGCTTGTTCAGTGTATCGGAGTGCGCATCCAGGTGTTGCTGCAGCGTGGCCTCGGCATTGGAGGCAGCGGTCACATCCAGCGCGATGCCAAGAACATTGCCATCTGGGAGCGGGATGGCGGTGAGCGACATGGCCCGCCGCTGACCTTGCACCGCGACATAGCGCTTGCCCTCCACGCGCACGTCTTCGCTGCGCGCGGAGCTGGCAAGCTCGCGCTCCGCTTTTTCCAATCCGCTTTGCATGCCGATTGCGGCCGCGGCATCCGGCGCGCCCACGGTTTCGACAAATGCGCGGTTGACCCAGGTGAGCGCAAGCGAGCGGTCGCGCAGCCACACCGGCATCGGCAGCACGTCCATGGCCGCATGCAGATCACTGGAAACGGTGGCCACTGCTTGAATGGCTTCCTTGTCGAGCCACAGTGCGGCGAGCCCACCCACCGCCCGGCCGCGCACGCGCACGGTCTCCCCGCTGCGCGTTTGCGCATGCAGCGCGAAGGAAGCGCCGCTTTCGCCAAGATCGTCGAGCGCCTGCGAGAGGAGGAGCGCATCGGGGCCGGCAAGGCATGCCTCCAGGAGCTCCTCGCTTCCGCCGTAGGAGCGGGTCATCTCCAAATCGTGGCCCCACACCAGAACACGCTCGCGCCCCGCTTCGATGATGGCATCGCGCGCCGACACGGCGGCGCGGGCGCGCGCGTTGACCTCGCGCATGGCGCGGCGCAGCTTGGCCGCGGCGCTGTGGGCCGAGATCGCCCAAAGGGATGCGGCGATCGAAAGCGCGACGGCGCCGAAGCTGATAACGCTTGGCACCATGCTGCCGCCGGACGCGAGCGCGGGTTGAGGCAGCAGCAAGAGGGCTGGGATCACCGAAGCCCCAAAGGAGCGGCGCTTGTGTGCCCGGCTTATTGGCCCTGCCGGTTTGAAGCCTACTCTCAAGCCGCCCCCGATTCCGCGCTTCCGCCGCGAATCACTGCGGAATCGGAATGATATGCAGGTACCCCGGCATGGCATAGGCATAGGGGTTAACAAATCGTAAAAATCCAGATGTGGTTCCGCGGGCGACAGCTTGGGGATGGCGGGCGGAGCGGTAACGAGTGGCGCGAAGAGCCGCCGGAGCACCGCCGCTCGCTAGACTTTCCAGCCACGCTCTCTTACAAGCGCGCTCTCCCGCCCAGCGCGCCCAGGTAGCTCAGTCGGTAGAGCAGCGGACTGAAAATCCGCGTGTCGGTGGTTCAATTCCGCCCCTGGGCACCATTCATCCGGCGGTTGATGCTTTCGCTTCAGTGCTTTTTTGGAATTGGAGGCGGCGCCTCGTGCGCTGATGGCTTTAGCGTGCGCGCTTGCCGCTCTCGGCGCCAACTAGTCAGACACCAATTCTTTCGCGCGCCATGCGCGTTGCAAAATCTGCAAGCCAAGCCATCTCCGGCTTTGCCGTTAGTTGGCGGCGGGAGCAGATTTGCAGGTCGCGGAGTCGTGACTTCAGGCCGAGGGCTCGAGTGTTAGCGTTCGCGCGCCGAGGACAAAGGCTTCGTGACCGTTTCAGCACCAGAAAGTTCAGTGCGCGCATCCGGGTCGCCCTACGGCGCCGCTTGTCGCAGCACCGCCGAGGCGAAGCGGCTGCTTGTTGGACGGGATGCGCCGTTTGCACCTCACGAAGGCGTTTCTCTGCTCGAAGAGGCGGCAACGCGAGGCGATGCGGAGGCGCTGTGCGCGCTGGCCACCTTACGCGCCGGAGGTGCCTGGACCCACCATAGCTGGCCGCAGGCGCTCGAACTGTTGCAGCGCGCCTCCGAGTGCGGCTCTCCCGATGCACGTACGCAACTCTGCCTTTTGGCGGGCGACCGCCTTCTTGCGGCCGCCGTGCGCAACGGGGAGGACCGCGCGCCTGATCGCTGGGAGCGCTTGAAGCACAGCATCAATCTGCAGGCCTGGAC
>JAFAVP010000184.1 GCA_019242395.1 Alphaproteobacteria bacterium
CATCAGCCAGCCGCCCCAGGCGGCTGCACCGCTCATCCCGGCATGGGTCAAGCCGGCGATCAGGCTGGGCGTGACCGGGATGATGATGCCCAGCCCGATGGTGTCGACCAGCATGGTCACGAAGATGAAGATTAGTGCCAGTCTGCCGCCGTCTCGCTCCATCCTGCTTCCTTACGTGTCAGCGCCCGGCTGTGCCAACGCCGGATCGATGGTCTTTGCGCGCTCGCGCAGCTTGAACTTCTGCACCTTGCCGGTGGAGGTCTTCGGCAGTTCGCAGAACACGAGGTGCCGCGGACATTTGTAATGCGCGAGATTTGCTCTGCAGAACGCGATCAGCTCGCTCTCGGTGGTACCATCGTGGCCGGGACGCTTCTCGACGAAGGCGACCGGAGTTTCGCCCCATTTGTCGTCTGGCTTGCCCACCACCGCGGCAAACATCACGGCCTGGTGCTTGATCAGCGTGTCCTCGACCTCGATCGACGAAATGTTCTCGCCCCCGGAAATGATGATGTCCTTGGAGCGGTCCTTGAGCTGCAGATAGCCGTCCTCATGCATCACCCCGAGGTCGCCGGAATGAAACCAGCCGCCCTCGAAGGCCTCTCGCGTCGCGCGCTCGTTCTTCAGATAGCCCTTCATCACGACATTGCCGCGAAACATCACCTCGCCGATGGTCATTCCGTCAGCCGGCACCGGCTCCATCGTTTCGGGATTCATCACGGCCAGCGCATCGAGCGCGTGGTAGCGCACGCCCTGGCGCGCCTTCCGCGCCGCACGTCCGGCCTTGTCGAGCGGATCCCATTCCTCCTTCCACTCGTTGACGACGGCGGGCCCATAGGTCTCGGTCAACCCATAGACATGCGTCACGCCGAATCCTGCATCCGCCATCGCGGCCAACACCGCTTCCGGAGGAGGCGCCGCAGCGGTGATGAATTCGATCTTGCGGCCGAACGCGCGGCGATCCTGATCATTCGCATTGATCAGCGTCGACATGACGATCGGCGCGCCGCAAAGATGCGTGACACCATGCTCGGCGATGGCGTCATAGATCGCCTTGGCGCGCACCCAGCGAAGACAGACATGCGTGCCGGCCACCACTGACAGCGACCAGGGAAAGCACCAACCGTTGCAGTGGAACATCGGCAGTGTCCACAGATAGACCGGATGCCTCGGCATATTGGCCGCGATCACATTGCCGTAGCCCATCAACGCCGCGCCGCGATGATGAAACACCACGCCTTTCGGATTGCCCGTGGTGCCTGAGGTGTAGTTGAGCGAAATAGCGTCCCACTCGTCAGCGGGATAGGCCCAGGCAAATTCCGGATCGCCATCCGCAATCAGCGACTCGTAGTCGAACTCGCCGAGCCGTTCGCCGGTTTGCGGAAATTCGAGATCGTCATAGTCGATGACGATGGGCCTCGCCTTCGCAAGGCGCAGTGTTTCCTTGATGGTGCCGGAAAACTCGCGATCGGTGATCAGGACCTTTGCCTCACCGTGGTCGAGAATGAAGGCAAGCGCCACGGCATCGAGCCGCGTGTTGAGCGTATTGAGAACGGCGCCCAGCATCGGAACGCCGTAATGGGCTTCGAGCATTGGCGGAGTATTTGCCAGCATCACGGCGACGGTATGCCCCTTCCGTACGCCGAGCGCGGCCAGTGCTGAGGCGAGTTGCCGCGAGCGGGCATAATATTGCGCGTAGCTGTATCGCTGCGTGCCGTGGACGATGGCGGTCCTCAAGGGAAGGACGCTCGCCGCCCTCTCGAGATAGCTGAGCGGGGTCAGCGGCTGGTAGTTTGCCGCGTTCTTCTCGAGACCCGCGTCATAGACGCCTTTGGATTGAACCGGCGCGGCTCGTTCGGCCCGCCTCGCCTGGGGGCGCGAGGAACGGCGAATTGGGGGCTTGGCGGGACGGCGCGGAACCGCGCGCTTGGACGCAGATCCGGTAAAGCGCGCGGGAGCCTTAGGAGTGGAGGATTTCGCACGCCCGGAGCGCTTCGACTTCGATCCGCGGCGTTGGGACTTCTTTCCGCCTCCGCCCTTCTTCCTCTTGGCCATTGATGAAATCCGAAGCTCGCGCCAGCGAAAGCTAGATAAAGGAGAATTTTGCAGCAAGCCATTCGCGCATGGACGGGCAAAACGGCGATTGCTAGAAGTGACATCCCTCAGCGGACGCACCGATGGAAGAAAACACAGCAGCCGCGCTTCCGCGCACTGGCGCATTTCGTCGGCTGTATCACTGGATCATGCGCAATGCCGAAGGGCCTTACGCCTATGCGGCGCTGGCCTGCGTCGCATTCGCCGAAGCCTCGTTTTTTCCGATG
>JAFAVP010000231.1 GCA_019242395.1 Alphaproteobacteria bacterium
AGCTTCCACCATGTGCTGCTCGCGCTCTATTTCACCCTGGTGCTGGCGATCGCGCCTGCCTGGCACCTGCCGTACAACACGCTCATCGCACTCTGGACAATCGGCGCCATGCTGGTGGGCCTAGGCTCGCCGATTGCCGGCTGGCTCGCCGACCGCATCGGCGAAACCAAAGTGCTGGTGATGTGCTTTGCCGGGCTGGGTGCCGCCGCCATGCTATGCGGGTTGGCGCGGAACACCGCGCAGCTGCAGGCGGCCCTGGCTCTGCTTGGGCTGTCCGGCTCGATCTATCACCCGGTTGGCTTTGCCTGGGTGGTGAAGCATGCGCGTGTCAGGGGCCGGGCCATCGCTGCGACGGGATTTGCGGGCAGCATCGGCGTGGCGCTGGGCCCGGTGGTGGCTGCCGGATTGGCTTCGCTGTGGGGCTGGCGTGCGGCGTTCATCCTGCCTGGCGCGATCACGGCAGCGGCAGGCATCGCGCTGCTTGGTTTTCACCTGGCTGGGCGCGTGGAAGACCGCGCCGAGGACCGCGTCCCGCATCCCCATACAGCGACGCGCGCCGACATGACCCGGGTTTTCTCGGTCATGAGTATCACCATGACCCTTACGCTGATGGTGTATGCGGCCTTCGGGACCGCGCTGCCGAAATTGATCCAGCTCAGCGGCATGGTGGGGCCGAATGGGCTTTTCGCAATCGGGCTGATCGCCGGCACGATCCAGTTCGTCGGCGCCACGGCGCAGTTTTTGGGCGGCCGCCTCGCAGACGGCGGCGCGCTCAAGCTCGCCTACTCCGGAATGTTCATCCTCATGGCCGCGATCTTCCCCGTTCTGGCGTTCAGCAGCGGCTGGGCCGTGGGTTTCGTGGCAGTGGCGGCCGTCCTGGTGTTCGAGGCGACGGCGCCGCTCGAGACAATCTGGATCGCGCACTACACGCCTGCCTCCCGGCGCGGATTCGTCTTCGGCATGCGCTACGCTCTCGGCGCCATCGGCACGCCCGCGGGCGTTTGGCTCGTGGCCCGCAGCTTCACTCCGGAACATCATTTTACATATATGCTGATGGCGATGACGGTGCTGGCGCTGATCGCGATGGCCGCGGCCCTCTTCCTTCCGGGGGACCGCGCGGCTCAAGCCGTTCCTGCTGAATAATTGATCGCGGCACTCCTTGACCGCGGCGCGGCCGCGCTTCAAAAGTCCGCCCCTCTCCCATCGGGGACATTGAAAGGGGTTTCTATGCAACGTCTTGCGCTCACTGCTGCCGCTTGCCTTGCGATTCTGTCTGCGCCCGTGAGCGCCGGAACCGTGAAGCAACTCGTCCACCAGCCTCCCGAAGGCGCCATCTTCACCATGCTGATGACAGACGGCACGGTGATGGCGAACGGCTATAGCCAGACCAATTGGTGGAAGCTGACGCCGGACAACAAAGGCAGCTACATCAACGGCACCTGGAAGCAGGTGGCGAGCTTCCAGCCTGGCTTTGCCCCGGATGCGTCCGCCGAATCCGTCCTAGCAGACGGCAAGCTGATCGTCGCAGGCGGCGAATACAATTTCGGCAATTTCGCCTTCACCAACATTACGCAGCTTTACGATCCGGTGAAGGACAAATGGACCGACGTCACGCCGAGCAGCAAGCTGCTTCCCTTCATCGGGGATTCTCCCTCCAACGTCCTGCCGGATGGCCGCTTCCTTGTCGCCGAGAAATTCAAGACGAAGCTTTTCGCGTTTGACGACAAGACACTCACCTGGACCGCCCTGAAGTCCAAGAACAAGCACGACTTCAACGCCGAGGAAGGCTGGGCGCTTCTCCCCGACGGTTCGTTCCTCATCGTCGACGTCAAGGCTCACCCGCAATCGGAGCGTTACATCCCGGGCACCGGCAGTTGGGTGGATGCGGGCAGTACGGTGGTCGATTTGCGTGGGCCACAGAACTGCTGCGGCCGCTGCATCCCGTATGGGCCGAAGAACAAGTGCTATGATCCGCCCGGGGAAACGGGCGCGTCCATCCTTCGTCCGGACGGCACGGTTTTCGCGACCGGCGCTGCTCCCGACGGCGACAACCGGGGACATACCTCGATCTACGACCCCAAGAGCAACACCTGGACGCCGGGGCCTGATTTCCCGGTGGGCGACGACGCATTCGACACGGCGTCCACGATTTTGCCCAGCGGCAACGTTCTCGTCGTGGGATCGAGTGGTTCCCTGTACGAATTCGACGGCAAAAACCTGACGAAACAAAGCGGCGGCGGCGGCTCGCTGACCGTGCTGCCGACGGGCGAAGTGCTGATCAACGGCTCGGCGGTTTACCAGGCGACCGGCACCTACAATCAGGCTTGGGCGCCGACGGTCTCCAGCTCCCCATCCACTGTAACGCGGGGGCAGACGTACCCGATTTCCGGCACGCAGTTTAACGGCATGTCGCAAGGAGCGTCGTTCGGAGACGAGTTCGACTCGCACACCAACTATCCGCTGGTGCGCATCACGAACAATTCGACCGGTCACGTCTTCTATGCCCGCACCCACGATCACAGCACGATGGGCGTGCAGACCGGCAGCCAGACGGTGTCGACGAATTTCGACGTGCCGTCGGGCGCGGAAACCGGCGCGAGCAAGCTGGAGGTCGTGGCGAACGGCATTCCGTCCAAACCGGTGAATGTCACGGTGCACTAACCCAAGAGGCCAACGGTAAACGGGAAAGGCGGTCCTCGGGAGGGGGCCGCCTTTCTCTTTGCGGGTTCTGGTTGCAGTCAAACCACAAGGCATGCGGAGCCGCAGGTTTGCGAGGCGCGCGATTGCGCCGGTAGAGTGGCAGCATGCCTGCGCTCTGGCCCGAACTGCCTTATGCCAAGTGGAAAGACACCTGCGCCACCTTGCAGCTGTGGACGCAGATCGTGGGCAAGGTGCAGCTCGCCCTGACGCCATGGCTCAATCATTCCTGGCACGTGACCTTGCGCGTGAGCGCGCGCGGGCTGGCCACGCCGCTCATTCACGCACCCGCCGCCGATTTCCAGATGGCGTTCGATTTTGTCGACCATGTGCTGGCGCTGCGCTGCGCGGACGGACGCTCCCGCGTTGTGAAACTGCGGCCCATCAGTGTCGCGGATTTCTACGGCGAAGCGATGGATGCGCTCGCCGCACTGGGGATAGCGGTCGGGATCGATGGAATGCCGAGCGAAATCCCCGATGCCATTCCCTTTCGCGAAGACCGCGTGCATGCGTCTTACGACGCGGAGTACGCGAACCGGTTCTGGCGCGTGCTGCTGCGCATCCACGAGGTGCTTACGCATTTCCGCACCGGCTTTCTCGGTAAGTCGAGCCCGGTGCACTTCTTCTGGGGCAGTTTCGATCTCGCGGTGACGCGCTTTTCCGGGCGCCCTGCTCCACTGCATCCGGGCGGCGTTCCGCATTTGCCGGATGCAGTCGTGCAGGAAGCGTACAGCCACGAGGTGTCCAGCGCCGGTTTCTGGCCGGGTGGCGGCCCCATCGACTACGCCGCGTTCTATTCCTATGCCTATCCCGCGCCGGCAGGCTTTGCGGACGCGCCCGTGCGGCCGGGCGAAGCCTTCTTCAGCAAAGATCTCGGAGAATTCCTGCTACCATACGATGCGGTGCGCACGGCGAGCGATCCGGACGGAACGCTGCTCGCCTTCCTGCAATCCACCTACACCGCCGCCGCCGATCTCGCGCAGTGGGATCGAGCCCGGTTGGAATGCAGCCTTGGCCGCCCCCGGAAGCCGCGGCCCTTGCCATAGCGGCATGGCTTCCTCTGGCGCAATTGGCTAAGAAGTACGAAGGGTTCGTTCGGATCGAATGGGACTCATGGCAGAATCCATCATCAAGCCGCTCAGCGGCAGCGTCATGGAGCGCGTGGCGAACTATCGGAACAAGGCCGAGGAGCTGCGCGTCATTTTGGAAGACCTGCTCGTTCACGACCTAAGGCAGACGCTGCGCCGGATCGCCACCGAGTACGACACGATGGCGAGAACATTGGCCAGGATGCACGACGAGTCCCGCTGAGCCGCCGATCTAATCCAGCGTGCGGCGGAAGCGCATCACCGCAATCGTCATCACGGCAGAGAGGAACAGGAGCAACGGCCACACCTCCGGCCAAATCTCGCGCAGGCCGATGCCCTTGAGCAGTATGCCCCGCACGATGCGCAGGAAGTGCGTGGCCGGAAGGATTTCGCCCAGCCATTGCGCCCAGCGCGGCATTCCCATGAAGGGGAACGCAAACCCGGAAAGCAGAATGGAAGGCAGCAGAAAGAAAACCGTCATCTGCATCGCCTGAAGCTGGTTTTCGGCGATCGTGGAGAACGCATAGCCGACCGCCAGCAGCGCCACGATGTAGACGATGAGGGCCGCACCCAGCAGCGCCAGCGAGCCCAGCATCGGCACCGCGAAGACGAAGCGCGCCACCAGCAGGATCACGGCGCTCTGGATGGCGCCGATCAGAATGTTGGGCGCAATCTTCCCCAGCATGATTTCGAGCGGCGTCGCCGGCATGGCGAGCAGGTTTTCATAGGTTCCCCGCTCGCGCTCGCGCGTCAGCGCCAGGCAGGTGAGGAGCACCATCGTCATGGTGAGGATGATCGCAAGCAGTCCAGGCACGATGTTGTACTGCGTGTTGGATTCCGGATTGTAGAGAAGATGCGTGACGAGCTGGAACGGCGGCGGACCCTGCGCGCGGGCGGCAAGCGGCCCTACCAGATCGTCGCGCAGGGCGCTGGTGGCGAGCGCGGTGAATGCCGCCAGCGCATAAGAGCCCGCGGCAGGATCGGTGGCATCGGCCTCGATGACGAGCGACGGCTGCAGGCCGCGCACGACATCCCGCGTGAAATTGGCGGGAATCTCCACCACGAAGGTGACCTTGCCTTGATCGAGCAGCCGCCGGGCCTCTTTGGGCGAATTCGTCTGCCCGACGATTTGGAAATAGCTTGAGTTCACAAGCGCGGCGAGGATCGACCGGCTGAAGCGGCCCGGATCGTCGACAGAAACCGCTGTCGGCAAATTCTTCGGGTTCAGATTGATGGCGAAGCCGAACAGCATCAGCTGAAGCACGGGAATGCCCAAGACCATCGCGGCCGTCAGCCGGTCGCGGCGCATCTGGATGAACTCCTTGGCGAGCACCGCGAACAGCCGCTGCAGCGAGAAGGCGCGCATCAGGCAGCCTTCTCCTGGAGCTGAATGAACACGTCCTCGAGGCTCGGTTGCGCCTCTTCGACTTGGACGTCTTCGTCTTCTTGAATCTGCTGGAGTGCACGCTGAAGGAGATTTCGGTCATGCCCGCTCACATGCAGGACCGCGCCGAAGAACGCGACGTATTCCACCCCTGGCTGCGCCCGTAACCGATCGGAGAAGCGGCGCACATTCTCGCCGCTCACGATGAAGGTGATGAGCCGCGATTGCGCGATCACCTCCGCCACGGTACCGCCCGCAACCAGCTTCCCGTTCAGGATATAGACGATGCGGTCGCAGCGTTCCGCCTCATCCATGTAGTGGGTACTAACGAGAACGGTGAGACCGCGCGCGCTCAAGCCGTGGATCTGCTCCCAGAAATCGCGCCTTGCCTGCGGATCGACCCCGGCTGTGGGCTCATCCAGCAGCAGAAGCTTGGGGTCGTGGAGCATGCAGGCGCCGAGCGCCATGCGCTGTTTCCATCCGCCGGAGAGTTCGCCCGCGAGCTGAGCCTGCCGGCGCTCCAGGCCAAGCTGTTCGAGCATTGCACGCACCCGGCGCTGCCGATCCGTCAGCTCGTAGATGCGGGCGACGAACTCCAGGTTTTCCCGAATGGAGAGGTCTTCCCAGAAGCTGAAGCGCTGCGTCATGTAGCCGACGTTGCGCTTGATCGCCTCTGCTTGGCGCCGAACATCGTAGCCGATGCAGGTGCCGCTGCCCTCGTCGGGCCGCAACAGGCCGCAGAGCATGCGGATGGTAGTCGTCTTGCCGGAGCCGTTGGGGCCGAGGAATCCCCACACCTCCCCTTCCGGCACGGCGATGTCCACATGGTCGACGGCGAGCTTGTTTCCGAAGCGCTTCGTCAGCCCTTTCACGTCGATGGCGAGCCCGCCGTTCACAGCGGCCGGACCTCGACCGGCTGACCGGGATGCAACGGAAGACCGCCGGCTACCCGTGCTTCCATTTTGAACACCAGCTTCTCGCGATTGCCGATGGAGAAGATGACGGGCGGCGTAAACTCCTCCTGCTGCGCGATGAAGGTGATGCGCGCGGTCAACGGGCGGCAGCCATCGCAGCTGATGCGGACCGTCTGCCCCAGGCGCGCGCGTGCAAATTGCGTTTCCGGCACAAAGAAGCGGACGTAGATGTTTTTGGGCGGCAGAACGGAGATCACCGGCGTGGATGGCGGCACGTACTCGCCTTCGCGAAAGTACACGTCCTGCACGGTCCCGCTCACGGTGGAAACAATGTCGCGTTGCGCCAGCGCATAGGCGGCTCCGCTGAGCGCGGCCTGCGCCTGCGCTTCCTGCGCCTGAAGCTGAGACAGCGAGGCGGCAGCCTGTTTGTAGTTTGCGCTCGCCTGATCCAGCGCGCTCGGCACGCCGGCATGCGCGCGCGCGAGGCCCTGCTGGCGCAAGAGGGTCGTCCGCGCGTATTCCAGATTGGCTTGCGCCTGTTTCATCTGAGCGCGGATCTGCGGAATGGCGGCGGCAGCCTGATCGCGCGCGGCCTGTTCTCTGGTGTCGTCCAGCCTGAACAGGAGCTGGCCGGGTTTCACATCGTCGCCGCGCTGCACGTGCAGATGCGCAAGCCATCCCGGCTGCGGCGCGGAGATCAGCGCATTGTCTCCCTCGGCATATCCAAGCCAGCCGTGATCTTCGCTTTGCCCGCAGGCGGCGAGAAAAAGCATCAAAGCGAAAACGGCAGCGCGTTTCATCTCATCGCCTCTCCAGCCCATGCAACAGAACGTCGATATGCGTTTCGATCAGCGCGTCGAGGTCATACGGTTCCGGATCGAAGGGCGCGAAGACCACGCGCCACAACGCGCCCAGCAGAACAGGGGCAACACAAAGCCGCGCCGCGTGATCGGCCGCAACCTCGCGGAATTCTCCTTGCGCGATTCCACGGGCGACGATGCCGCGAAACAGCGACATGCCCTTTTCGATGATCTCGAAACGGTAGAAGCGGACCAGCTCGGGAAAATTCCCGGCCTCCGCGAGGATGATCTTGGGCAGCACGATGCGGTTGCTCGTCCGCATCGCCATGCCGAGTATTCTCAGCACCGATACGAGCAGTTCGCGCGCCGAGCCCTCGAAGCTTTCCGCATATGCGGCGCCCTGCGCGATCGTTCCGCCAATGGCTTCGCGCACCAGTGCCTTGAACAGCTCCTCCTTGCTGGCGAAGTAGAGATAGATGGTGCCTTTGGTGACTCCGGCGCGCTTGGCGATCTCGTCCATTCGCGCCGCCGCAAACCCCTTCTCGGCGAACACCTCGAGAGCGGCGTCCAGGATTTCCTGAGGCCGGGCGTCTTTGCGGCGGCTCCAACGGGGGACGAGCTCTGCCATGCCGCCTTACTAACTGACTAGTCAGTTAATTACAAGCGGCGCGTCCGTGGCGTCCTCGTCTGTCACACCCGGTAAGGCATGCGAATGCCAGGATCGTCCGAAGGAAAATCCTTCCGGTCACGCGTGACCAGCAGGCGTCCCTCCATTTGTGCGGAGGCCCAGATAATCGCATCCGCAAGCTTCACCCGGTGAAGGCGCCGTAGCGCCACCGTCCGTTCGGCGACTGCGGTTCCAAGCTGCACCGTCGGCAAATGATCCAGGAAACTCCGAACATCGGGCTCGATTTCGTGCGTAACATCGACCAGCACCTCGATGCGGCTCACGACACTAATCGCGATATCGTGGTAGCGGGAGAATTCCAGTTCGGCGGCTTCGATACCTTTGAGGTAGTCCAGCAGGATGTTTGTGTCGAAGAGCGCCCTCACCACTCCTCGCGCAGCTTCCGCTGATATTCGACGCTGTCGATCTTGAGATCGCGCCAGATCCCGAAAGCTTGCCGCATCGGGTCCTGTTTGTGCTGCGCGAGGTAGGATGAGACCGCGTCCCGGATGATCGCCGCGCGGGGGCGTTTGCTTGCGGCGCTGATCCGCGTCAGTTCTTTCACCTGATTGTCAGGCATGTCGACGAGAATACGCATAGCGGCGGCATATCATATATCGCTGCTGTATATCAACGGGACTCACCCCCGGCCCCCGAGCAGGGTTGACATTTTGTTCGGCCAGATTAGATTGTTGCGCAAGTGAATCGGTCCCAATCCGGGCGGCCGAAAGGGCGCGATATGCGCCCGTTTAGGAGCGCATGATCAGTGAAACGTTGGCCGGCACGAACCCCGGCACGAGTGAAGTCAGCCTTTCGGACACTTCTTCTTCGAATTCTCATCCCCTGAACGGGGCTACTGCCAACGCCTCGGGCAAGCCGGAGGCATCGGCGGAGCATGCTTCGGCAGGTGCCGGCGAACAGGAGCCCGCCGCAGCCCGAAAGGGCTGGTGGAATCGGGGCGGCAGCGAGGCACCGCAGAGCGGTGCCTCCGCCTTGGTCCAGGTCGGGGAAAGGGTCGCCCCCGCCCCGAAAGCACCTGCCCCAGATGGCGCGGCCGGGATATCGCTGGACGCAAGCACCCCCGCCGAGGGGGAGGGGGTGAACGGATTCCGTGAAAACGAAGATCAAGCTGTTGTGGATTCTGGGGAATCGGGCACCAGCCCTGCCCCGTCCGCAAATGGTTTTGCAGGCTTGGGCCTCGCCCCGGAAGTTCTGAAGGCGGTGGAGCAAAGTGGCTACACAGTGCCGACACCGATCCAGGCACAAGGCATCCCCGTGGTGTTGCAACACCGCGACATGATCGGGATCGCCCAGACAGGCACGGGGAAGACGGCAAGCTTTACGCTTCCCATGATCGAGCTGCTGGCGCGCGGCCGTGCCAAGGCCCGCATGCCGCGCTCGCTCATTCTGGAACCCACGCGCGAACTCGCCGCGCAGGTGGCGGAGAGCTTCGAGAAGTACGGCAAGTACAACAAGCTCAACATGGCGCTCTTGATCGGCGGCACCTCGTTCGACGATCAGGACAAGAAGCTGGACCGAGGCGTCGACGTGCTCATCGCCACGCCGGGCCGCCTACTCGATCATTTCGAGCGCGGCAAGCTGATGCTCTCCCAGGTTCAGATCCTGGTGGTGGACGAAGCCGACCGCATGCTCGACATGGGCTTCATCCCCGACGTGGAGAAGATCTGCAAACTCATCCCCTTCACGCGCCAGACCCTGTTCTATTCCGCCACCATGCCGGCCGAAATCCGCCGCCTCACCGAGCAGTTCCTGCAGAATCCGGTGAAGGTGGAAGTGGCGCGCCCCGCCACCACAGCGGAGAACATCACCCAGGAAGCGGTGGATGTGCCGGCCAGCGACTGGGCCAAGCGCGAAGCGCTGCGGCGCCTGATCCGCGAGAATGCGGTGGGCAACGCTATCGTGTTCTGCAACCGCAAGCGCGACGTGGACGTGGTGGCGAAATCGCTCTCGAAGCACGGCTTCAATGCCGCGCCCCTGCATGGCGATCTGGATCAATCCGTCCGTACACGGACATTGGACGGGTTCCGCGCGGGCACGGTGCAGATTCTGGTGGCGAGCGACGTGGCGGCGCGCGGGCTCGATATCCCGGCCGTCAGTCACGTCTTCAATTACGACGTGCCCTATCACGCCGACGATTACGTGCACCGCATCGGCCGCACCGGCCGCGCCGGCCGCTCCGGCCACACCTACATGCTGGTGACGCCGCGCGACGCCAAATACATGGAGGCCATCGAGCGGCTGATTGGCAAACCCCTGCCCCGCCATCATCTCGAAGGGCTGGCCGAGCAGGTGCGGGCGCAGCCGCAGCAGGAGCACTCACGCGAGCATTCGCGCGATCGCGGCCGCCGCGGCGGTTCGCATCGCGAGCACGGGCGGCGCGATCAAGGCCATCGCGAGCACGCACAGCACCGCCCCGCTTCGCAAGCAGAAGCGAAATCCCAAGCCGTGCCGCAGCCGCCGCAGACTTACAAACCCGAGCGCAAGCAACACACGCACCATGGCGCGCCGAAAGCGCAGAGCAGCAAGGCTGCCGAGCGTGAGCCGGATGCCCTGCAGCTGCCGGCGTTCCTGCTGCGGCCAGTGCCGCTGCCGAAAGAAAAACCCGCCACCGCGCCGCGCAAGAAGGTGCCGGTCAGCGCCTGATCTGCTGATCCAGCACTTTCTGGATTTTCTCGCCGTAAGGCGGGCGGAGCATGGCGGTCACGTCCATCTTCGCCTGCCGGAACACGGCTTTGGCGTGGCTGAAGGTGCGGAAGCCTTCGATGCCGTGATAGGCGCCCATGCCGGAGGGTCCGATGCCGCCGAACGGCAGATCCTCTATCGACACATGCATCACCACATCGTTGACGGTAACGCCGCCGCTCACGGTGCGTGACAACACCTGCTTCTGCTCCTCTTTATCCTCGCCGAAATAGTAGAGGCCCAGCGGCCGGGGATGCTCGTTGATGTAGCCGATCGCTTCCTCCACTTTCTCGTAGGTTTTCACCGGCAGCAGCGGCCCGAAGATCTCGTCCTTCATCAGCTGCATGTCCTCGGTGGGATTGAGCACGAGGGTCGGCGGGATTTTCCAGAACGGCTGCTGGCGGAAATCCTCGCGCGCGGGATTGAGCTCGATCAGCTCCGCGCCCTTCGCCTTGGCATCTTCCAGGTAAGACGTGAGCCGGTCGTAATGCCGCTGATTGATCACCGAGGTGTAATCGGGATTCTCCTTCAGCGTTGGATACATCGCGCTCACCGACTCGCCCGCGGCAGCAACAAACTCTTGCGATTTCTCCGCGGGCAGGAAGACATAATCCGGCGCGAGGCATATTTGGCCCGCGTTCAAGGTCTTGCCCAGCATCACGCGTTTGGCCGTGAGCGGCAGATCGGCGCTCTTGCCGATCACCACCGGCGACTTGCCGCCCAGCTCCAAGGTGAGCGGCACCAGATTCTCCGCCGCCGCGCGCGCCACGTGATAGGCGATCGAGGTGGCGCCGGTGAACAGCAGGTGATCGAATGGCAGGCGGCTGAAGGCGGCGCCAGCGTTCGGCCCGCCGGTGATCACCGCCACCTCCGTTTCGTCATACGCGGAGCGGAACATGCGCGCCATCAGGTCAGATGTGCGCGGGGTGTATTCGCTGGGCTTGATCATGACGCGGTTGCCGGCGGCGAAGATTCCCGCAAGCGGCGCGAAGGTGAGATTGACGGGGAAGTTCCACGGGCTGATCACGCCGACAACGCCCTTGGGCTGGTAGTGCACCGACGCGCGAGCGCCGAAGAGGCCGAGCAGCGCCGGGCTGACGCTGCGCTTCTCGGCCTTCATCCAGCTCTTCACATGGGCGCGCGCATGCTTCAGCGGCGCGATGGAACCGGCGACATCGGTGAGCAGAGTGGCGTGCACCGAACGGTGGCCGAAATCCTCGCGCAGCGCGTCGGCAATCGCCTCTTTATGACTGACGAGCAGGCCGATGGCGCGTTCCAGCCAATCGATGCGCTTCTCGGCGCTCGGCGGACCCTCCTTCAGATGCGCGCGCTTCTGCGCCTCCAGAATGCGCAGCATCTCGGCATCGGCACCCGGCGCATCCGGATGACTCGTCCGCGAATACGGCATGCTCAGCGCTGCGCTCATGG
>JAFAVP010000022.1 GCA_019242395.1 Alphaproteobacteria bacterium
TCGGCGGCCTCCCGCACGGACTGCCGATGCCGCAGTTGCCCAGCTTTTCACTTGCGATGCTTTGGCAGGTTCTTCCGGCTGCCTTCTCCTTCACTCTATTGGGCGGAGTTGAAAGCCTGCTGTCCGCGAAGGTTGCGGACAACATGACGAACCGCAGGCACCGGTCCAACATGGAGCTGATCGCCCAGGGCATTGCCAATGTCGCGTCCGCCTTGTTTGGCGGCATCAGCGTTACCGGAACCATCGCCCGCACAGCCACAAACATTCGCGCCGGGGCGCGAAGCCCGCTCGCCGGGATGATGCATGCCGGGTTCGTGCTGCTGTTCCTCCTCGTGGCCGCGCCGCTCGCTAGCTTCGTCCCGCTGAGCGCCCTGGCTGGCGTGCTGGTGGTGGTGTGCTGGAACATGGCCGAGAAGGGTGAATTCATCCGGCTGCTGGGCGACTGGCGCGCTGGCTCAGTGCTTCTCGTCACCTTCGGCATGACCATGCTGGAGGACCTGACGGCCGGAATTATTGCGGGCTGCGTGCTCGCCGGGGCTTTCGCCTTCCTGCATCATGCGATTGCGGAAGAGGGCGACTAGAAACGCCGGCTCCGGGCATCGCTGCAGCGCCGGTTATTCATTAAGCTACTCCGGATATGAGCGACCTGTTCGAAGCGGGAGGATTGCCGGACGATGCGCCGCGGCCGCTGGCAGACCGCTTGCGGCCGAAGACACTCGCTGAAGTTGTCGGCCAGCATCATCTGATCGGCCCGGAGGGGCCCATCGGCCGTATGGTGGCCGCGAACCGCCCACATTCCATCGTTCTCTGGGGGCCCCCCGGCACTGGCAAGACCACGATTGCGCGGCTGCTCTCGACGGCATTTCAGCTTCACTTCGTGCAGCTGTCCGCGGTGTTCTCTGGCGTCGCCGATCTTAAGAAGACGTTCGAAGCGGCCCGTGCGCGCCGCAAAACGGGGCAGGGCACGCTCCTCTTCATCGATGAAATCCATCGCTTTAACCGGAGCCAGCAGGACTCCTTTTTGCCGGTGGTGGAGGACGGAACGGTTGTCCTAGTAGGCGCCACCACGGAGAACCCATCGTTCGAATTGAATGGTGCGCTGCTCTCCCGCGCGCAGGTGCTCGTGCTGCGGCGGCTGGACGATGCGGCGCTGGAAACGCTGCTCGAACGCGCGGAAGAATTCTACACGCGCAAGCTGCCGCTCACCGACGACGCTCGCCAATCACTGCGGGCAATGGCGGATGGTGACGGCCGTTATCTACTCAACCTGGCGGAAGAAGTGGCCGTACTGAAGACCACGAAGCCGCTGGATTCTACCGCTCTCGTGGCTGCGGTGCAGAAGCGCGCGCCGCTTTACGACAAATCTCGGGAGGAGCACTACAACCTCATTTCGGCGCTGCACAAATCGATTCGGGGCAGCGATCCCGATGCGGCGCTCTACTGGCTGGCGCGCATGCTCGCCGGCGGCGAGCAGCCGCTCTACATCGCGCGGCGCTTGGTGCGCGCCAGTTTGGAAGACATCGGCCTCGCCGATCCGCAAGCCGTCGTGCAGGCGATCGCTGCTAAGGACGTGTACGATTTCCTCGGTTCTCCCGAAGGCGAGATCGCGCTGGTGCAATGCGTGCTCTATCTTGCGTCCGCGCCGAAATCGAACGCCGTGTACACGGCGCAGGGCGCGGCGAGGCGCGCCGCTGAAGAACACGGCTCGCTGATGCCGCCTGCGCACATCCTGAATGCGCCGACCAAGCTGATGAAGCAGCTGGGCTACGGCAAGGGCTACGAATACGATCACGCCGCGGAAGAGGCCTTTTCCGGCCAGAACTATTTTCCGGATGGCATGGAGCGCCAATCGCTGTATCAGCCGAAGGACACCGGTTTCGAACGCGAAATCCAGAAGCGGCTGGACTATTGGTCCAAGCTACGGGAGAAACTCAGCAGCCGAGGGTGACAGCGTGGGATTTTCGGGCGCGCTCAGGTTGTTGGCTGGGGTATCCCTATTGTTGCGGGCATCCAGCGCGATCGCGGCCGGCGGCGCAGATGTCGTCGACGATTCCGCTCCTGAAACCCCCGGGGTCTGTCATCTGGAAAGCCACTTCGCGGTAGGGGGTAACTCGTCGCACGAACTTGCATTTGCACCGGCGTGTACTTTCACCGCGCTTCCGTAACTGGAAATCGGCGCATTGCTGCTTCGAAGCGTCGTCGCAGGCTCGGGTTCGACCACATACGGTCCGGCGGCGAAACTCAATCTCCGCGATGAAAGACTTGGCTTGGGAATCGGCCTGATAGGGCAGGCCAACGTGAATACGGACGGTAAGCTCGAATCCGGGGCGCTCATCTTGCCGGTCACTATCCCGGCCGGAAGCGTCTTGCGATGGAACACAAATGTGGGCTGGCTCTACAATCGCTCCGGCGAGCGCGATCAATTCTTCAGCGGCTCGCAGCTGGAGATGACTGTGACCGGCGAGTTAAATGTTATGGCAGAGTGCTTTGACAGGAATCCAGGTAAGATCGGCGCGCAGGTACGCCTGCGCTGGACGCCGAGAAACGCGAACTATGATTTGGATTTCTTGTATGGGTCATATGTCAACGGCGCGGCACGGCATATTGTTACTCTCAATCTCACCTTGCGAAGCTGAGGTCTCGAGCGGTCACGATATGGCAGGCGGACGATGACGCTTTACGTTCTGATCGCGGTGGCCCTTGGCGGCGCCGCCGGATCGCTGGCGCGCTATGCGGTTGCTAGCAGCATCCAGCAGCCGTCGATGGAGTTCCCTTGGGGGATTTTCGTGGTGAACGTCAGCGGTGGATTCCTGATGGGAATCATTGTGGAGTTGTCTGCCCTGAAGCTCAGCATCTCGCCGGAAATGCGCGCGTTCCTCACCGTTGGGGTCCTTGGCGGATACACGACATTCTCCACCTTCTCGCTGGATAGCGCGCTACTGATTGAACGCGGGGCCTACGCCAGCGCGGCGGCTTACGTTGCCGGGTCCGCGGTGCTGTCGATCCTGGCGCTGTTTGCGGGCCTGTGGATCGTGCGCATCGTCTAATGGCCGAGAGCATCCCTGTTGAAGCCGATGATAATGGCATCCGAGTGGATCGCTGGTTCCGGCGGCACTATCCGGGCCTGAGCCACGGCGCCCTGGAGAAGCTGCTGCGCACCGGACAGGTGCGCGTGGAGGGCAAGCGCGCCACGGCGGGCGACCGATTGTCCACAGGGCAGGTTCTGCGCCTGCCGCCTCAGTTGCAGGCGAAAACTGCGGCTGATGGAGAGATATCCAAAGACCACCCCACAGCTCACAAGTCGCTTACGGATCGGGAGAGAAAAGAGGCGGAAGCACTTGTGATCCATAAGGATTCTTCCGTTCTTGTTCTCAACAAGGCGCCCGGGCTAGCGACGCAGGGCGGCAGCGGCATCATCAAACACGTGGACGGCCTGTTGGAGCATCTGAGCTTCGGCAAGAAGCAAAGGCCCCGGCTGGTGCATCGGCTGGATCGCGACACCTCGGGCGTTTTGGTGGTGGCGCGAACCGTGCCCGCGGCTGCGGCGCTTTCGGAATCGCTCCGCCGCCGCGACGCGAAAAAAATCTACTGGGCGCTCGTGCGGGGGACCCCCAAGAAACCTAGGGGCACCATCAAGCTCGCCATCGCCAAGGAGGGCGGCCGCGGCAACGAGAAGATGGTGGGTGTGCAGCGGCACACGGAGGACGCCAAGCACGCTATAACCGATTATGTGGTGATCGACCGTGTGGGGGGTGAATACACCTGGGTTGCGGCCAAGCCTGTGACAGGCCGCACCCACCAAATTCGCGTGCATCTGGCAAGCCTCGGCACGCCCATCGTGGGCGATTTCAAGTATGGCGGCGCTGGCGCGCAACCAGCGGGCGATATCGAGAATTGCCTGCACCTGCACGCACGCTCCATCGACATTGCTCATCCTGACGGCGGCCGGTTGCGCGCAACCGCTCCGCTTCCGCCGCATATGCAGAAGGCGTGGAAGGTCTTAGGCTTTGAGGAGAGTGAAGCGCGCGATCCCTTTCCGAAACGGTCCAAATGAAGCAGCCGCCGAAACCGTCCTTCATCAAGAACTGGCGCGAGACCGAGGCGCCGGCCGCGCCACCCAATGCGGGCGAGGATTTCGGCTTCGCTTCGGAACTGACCGCCGCCACGGGTATCAGCCATTTCCGTGTGGCGCATCTGCGCATTCCCTCCGGTACGCGCGCCTATCCGCCGCTTGCCATGGACGATCTGGAAATCTTCGCCTGTGTACTCGAGGGGACGCCGGATCTGTGGGCCGATGGATATTTGCATCCTCTGCAGGAAGGGCACGGAATCCCGCTCAAGGCCGGAACCGGCCTGGTCCATTCGCTGATCAACAACGCGAATCTCGATGCGCGGGTGTTCGTGTTTACCGAAGCCTTCCGGCGGAATTCGCGCGCGGTGCATCCACTGGAGCCGCAACTGAAGGAACAGCTCGCCAAATCCGGCATGCTTTGGGAGGACGCGCCTCTGCGAAGGCTGGGACCGAACGACGGGACGCCGGGAATGCTGAGTGGGCGAAAACGGAAGCTGCCGGATTTCGTAGCGCACTGGGGCGATCTTCTGGAGGCGAAGGCTGGCCGCTACCCGAACAGTGACGAGGATCAAACGCTAAGCGCGCGGGTCGCAGATCATGCCCGCTTTTCCCGCATCGCCATGCGGGTGCAGGTGCTGAAGCCCGGCCGCCGCACCAGCTGGCCGCACGCCGAGCGGGATGAAAGCGAATTCGTCTATGTGGTTGCCGGCAAAGTGGACGCGTGGAATGACGGTTGGATCACGCCGATGGGCGAGGGGGATTTTATCGGCTGGAAGAACGGCACCGGCATCACCCACGCCATCCTCAACAATAGCAATGACGATGCGGTGATCATCGTGGGCGGCGAGCGCTCTCGCTACTGCAATCAATACTGGTATCCGTTCCATCCCAGCTATAACAAGGAAATCGGCAAGGCGTATTGGTCCGATCATCCGGTGCCGAGGCTTGGACCGCATGACGGCTTGCCGGATCGGCTGCGTGAGAAGGTTCCGGCGCGTTTGCGCCGCTCCGCCGTTTCCGCCAACGAAGCCGCGCGCAATCTGGGCAAGCTCCGCAAGCAATGAAGCGATTTTACAAGGAGGCATCCGCCAGCACAGCGGCGGATGGCGGCTACACCGTGCTGCTCGACGCCAAAACGGTCAAGACTCCGAGGCGCGCGATACTGTCCTTGCCCAACCTGCCGTTGGCTGAAGCCATTGCAATGGAATGGCGCGGGCAACGTGAAAGGATCGACGTGCAAACCATGCCGCTGACGCGGTTGGCGTTTGCGGCCCTCGACGTGGCGACCCCCGAGCGGGAAGAGATCGAGCAGCAGATTCTGAAGTACGGCGGCAACGATCTGCTCTGTTATCGCGCGGAGGATCCGCCGGAACTGGTGGCGCGGCAGGCGCATGCCTGGGATCCGCTGCTCGAGTGGGCGGCCGGAACTTACGGCGCGCGACTGAATGTAGGCTGTGGCATCAAGCATGTGCCGCAGCCGCCCGGAGCTATCGCTGAGCTAAGGGCCGCTGTTGCCCGCTGTGACGAATTCGAGCTGGCCGCGCTGCACACGGCGACCACGATCACCGGCTCGGTGATCTTGGCGCTGGCGCTGGCGGAGGAGAGAGTGAGCGCGGGAGAAGCGTTCGCCGCCGCCACGCTCGATGAAACTTTCCAGGCTGAAAAATGGGGCATCGACGCTGAAGCGGAACAGCGCCGCCGGCGACTGCTTGCGGAACTCACCGCGACCGAGCGGTTCCTACGGCTGCTTGCCTGAGGCGCCGCAAGTATCGTTTCACCGCTGGTAATACCGTACGGGATAGTGCCGGCTTTCGGTTCCGAATACGCAGTTCTGTTCCGCTTTGTCAGCACAGCCCAGGAAGCTGAAGGTAATGTGTGCCCTGTCCACAAGCGTTGCGGATCCATGCTTGGCCGGTATTTCCACGCCAAAGAGCGTGAGCACCCTCGGCCCGCCAGCGGGCGAGTTGACCAGTGGGCGAATGTGCAACCGGGTGTTTCCATCCTGCACGTCGATCATGTCGCCACGGGCGCCCCTCAGGCGTTCCACCTGGAACGACGCCATCTGAAAGTCCGCGAATCTGCTGGAAACCAGACAAGCGTAGACCGAGTAGTTTCCATTTTGCCCGGCGGCAGTGACCTGCCGCAACTCGGGGTCATGCTCGCGTGCGATCGGATCAAGGCAACCTCGCGGTAAGTTAGCACTTTGCCTTGGATAAGGCGCCGAACCTGGCCGGTTGCCCGCCAACACCGTGGTGACATAATAGCCTGCGTCCAGGTCGGGCATATCGCAAGCCTGATCGTCGCA
>JAFAVP010000246.1 GCA_019242395.1 Alphaproteobacteria bacterium
CATCGTCTACGCCGTGTCCGGCTCTGCCCTCACGGTGCTGCACAGCTTCTGCACGTTGAACCAGTGCTGGGATGGCAGCCAAGGCGAGGGCCTCGTCAAGGATGCACAGGACAATCTCTATGGCGTTGCCGATTCCAACAAGGGTGGTGCCGCTTTCCAGGTTACGCCGGCGGGGCAATACAATCTGCTCTACGCATTCTGCCAGACTGACGGTTGCGCCGATGGCCAATCGCCCTCCGGGCAGTTGCTGCTTTCCGGCGCGGATATTTTCGGGACAACGATCCTCGGCGGAGCTAATGGCAAAGGCGTGGCCTACAAGCTGAGGGGCAGTGCGGAGAGCGTGCTCTATGACTTCTGCGTGCAATCGGGCTGCACGGACGGTAGTGGCCCGGACTCCGCAATGGTTATGGACGGCGCAGGCGATCTGTTCGGCACGACGCTGTACGGCGGCGCGGCGGGCGAGGGCTCGGTGTTCGAACTGATTCCGTAGACAGGAACTTCGCTGGCGACGCTATTGCTGCGGTGGGTTGTCTCTCAAGAAAGGATAGCCGCCGTTGATAGCGGAATTCTGCCGCCAGTAGCGTTTATCGAAGCCCGTCGGCAGCCCGGATTGTAGCTTGTTGCTCGTCAGACCAGTGATGCCGGGATCGTATTTTGGAAAGCCGGCACCATCCCCGCGGTTGGAAAACCCGCTGGTGTCTACATCCCAGTACGCGGTGTCGATCGCCTCGTTGGCATCGTAGCCGGCAAACCCGCCCGTGTACTTCTTACTGCCAGTAACTGCCCCGATGCTGTAGGCGTACTCGACGGAACCAACATTGTAGCCGACGAAACCGCCAGCCGCGCCACCTGCGCCGTTCACACTTCCCATGGCGTAGCTGTTTGTGATGCTCCCGCGGTTCGAACCGGCAAACCCTCCCGTGTTGTTCTTGCTTCCGGAGACACTACCGGTCGCGTAGGAGGATTCGATATCGTAGCTGTTGTTGCCGACGAGCCCGCCGCTGTCGATCACCCCGTTCACCGATCCGCTGGCGAACGAATCGTAGATGTACCAATCATTTTGCCCTGCAATGCCGCCCGCCTGACCTCCTCTGACCGTCGCCGATGACCTCGTTAATGCGATGGAAGCGGCGTCGTTGATTCCGGCAACGCCTCCTGCATCGGCCTGGCCGCTGCCGCTGATCTGCCCCGAAACGGCAACGTGGCTGATGCTGCCGCCATTACAGCCGGTTACACCGCCAACATGCTGGCTGCTCCTGTCGAGCAGAACTGTCAGGTTGCTGAGGCTGAAATATGAGATGTAACCCTGATTGGCGGCAATCATGCCCTGGCAGAGCTTCCGGCCCTTCTGAATGGTGAGATCGCTGATGGTGTGACCGAGGCCCAGAAACACCCCTGAAAAACTTTCAATCGGAGCTTTGGAGAACTGGTCGTTTGCCGCATCGTAGTCACCGGCCAGTGCAAAGTAGCCACTGGGATTGGCGGTGATGCCGCTTGCGAGCGTGGGGAAATCTGCCGCTAGTGTATAGGCATGGCCTCCGATCGAAAAGACGCTGTTCGTGCTCGAGAAGGTCACTGCAATGCCTTCCACGAAAGCTGCCCCGCCCGATATGACCAAGCCGCCGCCGCCGAGGACAGAAACAGGAGCATCGATCTTGACATACGCTCCGTAGGTTCCGCCCAGCGAAAGCTTGCTCACGGTGGACCAACTCAAGGGCGCTGCGATCCGGATGTTTCGAACGTCTTTATAGCGGTGCCCCACCAAGAATTGCGTGCTGACCGTTAGATCCGACGCGGCCAGCAGGTTTTCCAGATCGGTCACGTTCAAAACGGCATGAAAGTTCGTCGGACTGCACACACCCGCCGAACAGGTCATGTTCTGCGTCGGATCGTTGGAAATGACGATCTCCCCGTGCGGCCTACTGGCCCATGCCACGGACGAACCCTGGAGCGCGACAATGGTGGCGGCGAGTAAGGCTTTGCGCGTGTCCATGTGATCTCCTTACTTACTTTGCTGTGGCGGGTTGGCGAGCAGGTACGGGTAGCCGTTGTTGATATCAGGCGATTGGCCCCAGATGTTCGGATCGAACCCGTCTGGCAACCCGGATTTCAGCTGCGCATCGGTGAGGCCGGCGATCCCCGAGCAATTGCCAACTCCACAACCTTTGCTCAGGCCGCTGGTATCCATGTCCCAATAGCCCGCTGAGGCCGTGGCGTCCTTGTATTCATATCCCACAAACCCGCCGCTGTAGGTGGCACCTCCCGCCGTTCCGAGCGCGTAAGCCTGATCGACCGGCCCATCGTTGAAGCCCAGCAATCCGCCGGCATACAGCTTGCCGGAAGCGGAGACCTTGCCGGTGGCATAGGACTGCGAAATCGCAGTACCGCCATTGTCTCCGACCAGGCCCCCTATGGACGCGGAGCTGTCGCCGCCCTTTACGTTGCCGGTGGCGAAGGATTGAACGATCTGCCCGGCTTCGGCACTCGAACCCACAAGGCCGCCCAAATTGGTCGTTTCGCTATCGCCGGCAACGTCGCCGCTCGCCGACGACCGAAGGATGGTGCCGCCGAAGATCACGCCCACCAGTCCGCCTGCGCCACCGTTCAGTCCTAGGGTGTCGCGAACGTTGCCGCTGGCGTGCGAGTCCTGAATCGTCCCGCGGTTTATGCCGGCCAATCCCCCGGCATCGCCTTCGCCCACCACATCGGCGCTGCTGCGGGAAGAACTGATGATGCCGTTGTTGGAGCCGGCCAGCCCACCGGCCGCGACATAGTCAGTAGACACCGTTCCCGAGCTTTGAGATTGATCGATGGTGCCGTAATTGTCGGCCACCAATCCGCCGCCGTTCGCACCCGTGATGGTCGCGGCAATGGCGGAAGCATAGCGGATGGTTCCGCTGTTCTGGCCAGCCAGTGCGCCGCCCTCACGATTGCGCGCATCCACAACGGCGTTCGACAGAATGATGTCCCGGACCAAAGCGGACTTCTTCATCTGGCCGAACAGGCCGACATACTTCTCACCCGACTGAATTTTCAGGCTGTCGATCGTATGCCCCAAGCCTTCGAAGGTTCCTTTGAGGAGCGGAACAGGCGGAAGCTTGTATGTGCCATCCGCACCCGCCGCGTAATCCACCGCGAACGCAAAACTGCCGGATGGATTGGCCCCAACGATGCTGGCCAGTGTCTTGATGTCCTTCGCAAGGGCGTAGCTCCTGCCATTGATGATGAGGCTGCTGGAGGTATCCCAGAAATCGATCTTGCCCTTGTCGAAGAACCTGAGGTCCCCACCCGTGCCGCCGTCGTTGTAGGTGAGGGTGAGGGCGCCTTGGCCGGCAACGGTCACTGGCTTGCGCAGGCCGATACTGGTCTTTGCATCCAACGTCAGGCGGCTGGTGCTGGTCCAGGAGAATCCATCGTTGACCTGAATGGCCAGCGCGCCGCCGCCGTACTTCACGGTGACATCGCCGGCGGAGAGCATGTCCGTCAGTTCACTGACGTTCAGGTTGGCGCTCTTCGCAGTAGCCGTACAAACACCCGCGTTGCAACTCACATCGTGCGTCGGCTTCTTGGAGACCGTCAGGTCAGCCCGCGCGCCGGTCGCGAACACCAGCGCCAGCATCGGAATGAAGAAGCGGATATCGTTGTGCATGCTGATCCCCAGGTTGCCTATTGTGGTGGATTGGCGAGGAGGTACGGGTAGCCATTGTTGATGTTCGGGTTGCTGCCCCAGATGTTCGGATCGAAACCTTCCGGCAGCCCGGATTTCAGCTGCGCATCGGTGAGGCCTTTCACACCGCCTTCGCCATGTTTGTTTCCGAAAGCCCAGTCTGTGCCGCTCGTATCTCGATCCCAGTACATGGACTGGAAGACCGCGCGGCGAAGGTCGCGCCCGTAACCGGCAATTCCGCCGCCCCTGGAAAGAGCGCCAACTGAGTACGAGTTGGTGCTCGAGATGAAGCGGCCATAATAATCTCCCACTAGCCCGCCT
Organism: Alphaproteobacteria bacterium; assembly: GCA_019242395.1. Lineage (GTDB taxonomy): Bacteria > Pseudomonadota > Alphaproteobacteria > Micropepsales > Micropepsaceae > Rhizomicrobium. The sequence goes on from JAFAVP010000246.1 coordinate 3,989, forward strand.
ATGCAACTGCTGGGCCCTCCGATGACAGAACCAGTTGCGTATGAATCGTCGATTACGTGCACATAGCTCTTGCTGGAAAAGTTCCCGGACACACCAACCAATCCGCCGGCAGCGAATCCGCAGGGAGAAGCAACGCCGCCACCGACAGTGACGGTGCCTGTGGCATAATCATTGGTCAGGATGCCGCTTGAGTTTACGCCAACCAATCCGCCGACCCATTGAATCGAGCTGCTCGCGGCGCCGGCGGCGTGGGAAAACGAAATCGTGCCGTGATTTTCGCCTACCAGTCCTCCCACCTCAGTTATGCCCACAGCGGTCACGGGACCGCTTTCGAAGGAATGATCTATCAGTGCCGTCTCTGTGACATATCCGGCAAGTCCTCCCACCGTGCCGTAAACGCCCCCTTCGGGTCCTCTGACATAAACCCTCATTGTCGAACTGGATCGCTCGACAAGGCCGCCCACCATGCCCGCAAGCCCGCCAACGGATTCCGTCGGAACGGCACCCTGAACGGTAAGAGAACCGGAAGAAGATATCCCCACCAGCGCACCATTGTTGGTGCCGGCGAGCGAGCCCACCACCGCGACGTTGTTGTCACCCCCCTTGCTGGAAATCCTTGCATCCGTAATGGCCAGGTCCCGCACAGCTCCTCCTGCCAAGATATTGGCGATGAAGGCCGTAGCCGCTGAATTGCTGCTCGAGATTTTCAGGTTTCGTACGGCATGTCCCAGACCTTCCACGATTCCACCCACCGCGGCCGAAATTGGGGAAGCTTTGTATTTGCCGTCCGCGGCTGCATCGTAATCCTGGGCTAGGGCGAAAAGTCCGCGAGGGTTGTTTGCCACGCTTTTTGCCAAGGACTTGATGTTGGTTAGGAGTACGTAGGAATTGCCGTTGATGGTCAGCCTGCTGCTGGCAGGCGATAAGAAGTCGATCCTTCCCTGATCGGAGAATTTGAGATCGCCTGTCGTGCCGCCATCGTCGTAGATAAGGCTGAACGCGCCGCCGCCATTCACGAACACAGGCTTATGGAATCCCACCGAGGTATTGGCGTCCAGTGTCAGCAGGCTGGTGCTGCCCCAGGAAAATCCATTTACTACCTGAATGGCGCTGGCACCGCCGCCGAACCTCACCGTCGCATCGCCGTCAGCTAAGAGGCTTTCAAGCTCGCTTACGTTCAGGTTCGCATTCTTCGCGGTGGCAGTGCACACACCGCTCACGCAGCTCACATCGTGCGATGGTTTTGCTGAAATCAACAGGTCTGCATGTGCGGCTGTTGCTACTGTCAGGGCGGCAGAGGCAAGCAGGATGCTGCGAACGAGCGATTCCACTTATTTCTCCACTTATTGCGGCGGATTGGCGAGAAGGTAGGGATAGCCTTCGTTGATCTTCGGCGATTGCGACCAGACTTTCGGGTCGAGCCCCTCCGGCAAGGCCGACTTCAGCTTGGCGTCCGACAGGCCCTTGATTCCGGGGTCATTGCGCACATTGCCCGCACCCTGAGTGGGATCGGTGATACCGCTGGTGTCGATATCCCAATAGCCATGTTGAATGCCGCCTTGGTGAAGGTCGCTGCCAACGAAGCCGCCAAGTTGCGAGCCAAAATCCTGATTTGCGGTAACAAGGCCCGTGGAATAGGCCTCTGCGATGTTGCCGAAGTTCTCTCCAACCAGTCCGCCTACGTCACCTCGGTCTGTGGCCACGGCACCGCGCGAATATGCATCGCGTACGGTACCCGTATTGTAGCCGATGAGGCCGCCGGCAGGATTAGCGCCGGACTGGACTCGCGCCGTTGCAGGGCCGGTTGCGAAAGAGGTGCGAACCGTCCCCGCGCTGGTGCCAACCAGCCCGCCAGCCCAATAATAGGAGCCGAGGACGTCGCCCGTCGCATACGAACGATCGACCGTGCCGCTGGCATTAAGCTGGCCTACCAAACCGCCTGATGGGCCTGAGTTGCCTTCCAGGCCAACATTGCCCGTGGCGTGCGAGCTTACGATTGCAGCAGAAGAGAAGCCTGCGAGCCCTCCGGCTCCGCTTCCTCCGGACACGTTGGCGGACGACGCGGATGCTTCAAGCACACCGGAGGACAGCGAACCAACGATGCCTCCTGCGGGGGAACCGGCAACCGTGCCGCTGGAGTCGCAACGGAAGATCGTGCCCGTATTCGTTCCCGCAATACCTCCGGCAGGCCCATTTCCAAGCCGGAGAATTTTTCCATTCGCCGTGTCGCCGATGAGCAAGCCAGAATTGTCCGCCACGATCCCGCCCGCCGACCCGCCATGGGATTTTATGAACACGTTCAGCAGAAGAAGATCGCGGATTGTGCCAGACGACTGCGCGACCAGAGCTGCCGGTCGTTTGGTTTTGACCGACAGATTGGAAATGGTATGGCCCAATCCTTCGATGACCCCCTGGAGCCCAGTGCTGACGGGGCTGCGGTTGTAGCTACCGTCCAACAAGGCGTCGTGGTCTTCGGAAAAGGCGTACATTCCGGATGGATCGTCCTTTACGGCATCGTCCAATATTCGCAGGTCGTTGATGAGAACATAGCGGCTGTTGTTGATAATCAGGCTGCTGGATGTATCCCAGAAATCGATCTTGCCCTTATCCAAGAATTTGAGATCGCCGTCTGTGCCGCTGTCGCTGTAGGTGAGGGTGAGCGCGCCGGTCCCGGCAACGGTCATTGGCGCTTTGACGGCGATGTCCTTCTTTGCCTGCAGCGTCAACCGGCTCGTGCTGCTCCAGCCGAAGGCATCGGCAACGGTGATGCTTGGCGTCGTCTGATTGCCATTGCCGCTTTCTATGATGACATCTCCGGCGGAGAGCATGTTCGTCAGTTCACTGACGTTCAGGTTGGCGCTTTTCGCGGTCGGCATGCAGACGCCGGCCGAGCAACTCACATCATGCGTGGGCTTTTTGGAGAGGGAGAAATCGGCCTGGGCGGCGCTGGAGAACAAGCCGAACACTGCCGCGAGACTTGGCAGATACGTGATATGGTGCATGACATCTTCCCCCCAGGCAACAGAGACAAAGCATAACCGCAGTTTTGGTGAGCGGATAGATTTGCAGGATAATTGTTGGACGGCAGGCGCAGCCTTGACCGGCTCACCTTGGGTTCCTACGTTGTTCTGGTGTGGCCTCGGACAGGTAGTGAGCGGCGGGGGGACAAACTTCACGACAACCGCGGTTCAACCGCAATTTTCTTTCCGCGTGTTGCAGGGGAGGGGGGGTAGCGAGGATTCTACGAAAACGAGTCAGAGTGGGAGCTGATGCTTAATGTACAAGATATGGAATTTCCGACGGTGAGCGGGTGAAAGAGCACCCGTGGTGGCGCGGCGCCATCATCTACCAGATCTATATCCGCAGCTTCTGCGACTCCAACGGCGACGGAATTGGGGATCTACCGGGCGTCATCTCCAAGCTCGATTACATCCGCTCCCTCAACGTGGACGCGATTTGGCTGTCGCCTATTCATCCTTCGCCGGACCGCGACTGGGGCTATGATGTCTCCAATTACGAAGGCATTCATACGGATTACGGCACCCAGGCGGATTTTGACCGGCTGCTGACCGAGGCGCATGCCCGCGGCCTCAAGGTGATGACGGATGAGGTGCTGGCGCACACCTCCGACGAGCATCCCTGGTTCGTGGACTCCCTTCAGCGGGGCCCGAAGTCGGACTGGTATGTCTGGGCCGAGCCGAAGCTGGATGGCACGGCACCCAACAACTGGCTCTCAGCCTTTGGGGGCCCGGCATGGTCGTATCAGCCGGCCCGGCGCGAATACTATCACCACAAATTTCTGCGCCAGCAGCCGAAGCTGAATTGGCGGAACGGTAAGGCGAGGGCCGCGGCGCTCAAGGTGCTGGAGCACTGGCTCACGCGCGGCGTGGACGGCTTCCGTCTCGATGTTGCCAATGCCTATCTGCACGATGCGGCCCTGGCGGATAACCCCGCCGTGCGTATGGCGGAGCGCACCGACGCGCTGTGGAGCCATGCGCCGTACCTGCAATTCCATCATCACGACAGCAACCTACCGGAAAATATTGAGGTTCTGGATGAAATCCGGCGGGTGGTGGAACGCTACCCCGATCGCTTCGTGATGGGCGAATTTTCCGAAGACCCCGCGCGCTGCGGCTGCTTCGCCGCGCCGGACGAGGGGCTGCATTCGGGCTATAGCTTTCCGCTGCTGAAGGCGCGCGAGCTGGGCCCAGGATTCGTGCACCTGCATTACAATCTGCTGTCGCGCTTTCCGGCGCATTGGCCGTCCGTCGCCTTCTCCAATCACGACGTCATGCGCACGGTTTCGCGCTTCGGCGGCCCCGAGCCGCCGGAAGGGTTGGGCAAGTTGCTGCTGGCGCTGCTGCTGTCGCTCAAGGGCACCGCGTTGCTGTACCAGGGCGAGGAGCTGGCGTTGCCGGAAGCAGACATTCGCCGCGACCAGATTCGCGATCCCGTCGGCGATCTCTATTGGCCCTATACCGGCGGCCGCGATGGCTGCCGCACGCCGATGCCGTGGGATGCCGCAGCTGCAAATTTGGGATTCTCGACCGGCACGCCCTGGCTCCCGCTATCCCGGAAGCACCAGGCGCTGGCTGTCTCCCACCAAGAGGGGAACGACAATTCTGCGCTGGATTTCATGCGCCGCTTTTCGGCCTTCCGGCAGAAGAGCGCCGCCCTGCGCTGGGGCGAGATCAGGTTTGTGGATGCGCCGCCACCGCTGCTCGCCTTTGAGCGCGAATACGAGGGCGATAAGTTGCTGTGCTTGTTCAATATGAGCGGGGAAGCCACTGAATTCAGAGATGAATCCATACTTGAGCGCGAGCCGCTCGGAATTGGATGCGGGGCAGCCGCACGGCGGGACGGCTTGCTGAAGCTGGGTCCTTATTCCAGCTGGTTTGCTGCCTTGTCGAACGCATCGAGCACCGCTTCGATGGGCAACAGCACGCAGTGATGACGGTTACGGTGCGTCACCGCTCCCCGAAAGGCCGAATACGGATCGAAGGGGGCAGGAGGCGGATCGCCGTTCGCCACAAGCATTGTGCCCAGAGCATTTGCCAGGTCCTCGACATCTTCGCGGCTCGCACCTTTCAGCCGGTCGCCCAGAATGGAGGCCGACGCCTGGGTCAGCACGCAGGCTTTCGCCTCCTGCGCAATGGCTACGACGCGTCCTTGGGCGTCAGTTTCCAGATCGATGACCACCTTATCGCCGCAGGCGGGGTTATGCGCTGTGCCTGTGACGGTAGGGCTTGGCAGGCGTCCGGCGCCGTGCGCATCGGCGGCCAGCCGCAAGATTTCCTTGCGATAAAGGGGGTCGCTCACGGGTGCGCCTTGCGATAGGCGGCAAGGTCTTCCGGTGTATCGATGTCGATCAACGGTGCTTCGCTGCCCGCGTCTACCTCGTGCACCAATTCCGGATAGCTGCCGATCAGCCCGCGCGCGCCAACATCGCCCTCGATGGCTTCGATTTCCTCGAAGAAGCGCCGCGCGAACAACACCGGGTTGCCGCGCTTTCCGCCGCGTGTGGCCACGCAGATCGCGCGTCCTGCCGCGGGATCGAAAGCGGCGATCAATTTCTCGATCAGGCTCGTACTCACATCCGGCATATCGCCGAGAACGATGACGGCGCCGTCGCAATCGTCCGGGAGCGAGCGCAGGCCGCATTTCAACGAACTACTTAGCCCATGCGCGAAGTCGGGATTGTACACAAACTGAACCGCATGACCGGCGAGCGCAGACCTTACGTGCTGAGCGTCGTTGCCAGTGACGACTGCAACCGGATGGGCGGAACTGGCCTGCACCGCCTCCACCACGCGCCGGATCATCGGCTTGCCTTCGATCTCCACCAGTAGCTTGTTGGCACCCATCCGCGAAGATGCCCCGGCACCGAGCACAATTCCGCCGATCTTCGGCGCCCTTGCAACTGCGGGTTCATCACGGGGTTGCGGCCGCGTGGGAATCTCCATCAGCAGTCCGCCCACTCCCATCCGTGAGATGTCTTTGCTTGTGACGTTGAAGCCAGCTGCGAGCCGCCACAGAACGAAATCGAAGCCGTTCAGTTTCGGGGACCGTGCACAGCCGGGCAATCCAATCACATCGGCGGCACCGATTTTGCCGATGAGTAGAAGGTTGCCGGGATCGACCGGCATCCCAAAGCGCTCGACCCTCCCACCTGTATTTTCGATTGCGGCCGGGACAACATCGCCGCGATCTTGAATCGCGCTGACGCCGAACACGAGCACGAGATCCGCCGCTGATGGGACTTCGCGCAGGGCACCGCTCAGCGCCTGCCGGTCGTGTGCCGTTTCACGCTCGCTGACGAGCTTCGAACCGATGCTCTTCACGCGCGCGCGAATGGCGCTGCGCGTTTTCTCGAGCAGGGCAGGGCGGGTGCCTGGAAGTGTCGTCAGAACAACCGCAACATTGCGTGGCCGGAACGCAGCCACTTGGAGAGCAGGCTTCTGCAACACTTCCTCAATCTTCTCGAGGACGATCGCGTCCACGGCAAACGGGATCACCTTGACGGTTGCGATCATCTGCCGGGGGGATACGCGTGCGAACGGCGGCAGCGTTGCCAACGTGAGCGACTCGTCGATGGAGTTGACGGCGTCGATGCACTCCGCATTTATCGAAACCAGTCCGTCCGCGGCCGCGAACAGGTTGGCGCGGCCGGTGAAGGCGGCACCGATGCGCACATTTTCGCCCGCCAGCCTCGCCGCAAGGCGTGCCGCTGCCTCGTCTTCCGGAACATCGCCTGCATCAAGCCGCGCCACGACGATCTTTTCGATGCCCGCGGTGCGCAGCAGTGAGATATCGGCGTCGGTCAGCAGATGTCCCTTCTTGAAGATGCGCTCGGGCGTTCGCACCGAATGTGCGACGAGCGAGCCGACAGCGTCGCCGACGGAAATGGAGCCAAATTGCATGAGAACAGATTACGCGGGCGAAGCTTCCCGCGGCAAACAAAGACGCGCGCGCAATCCGCCTTCCGCACGATTCTCCAGGGTGATGGTGCCGCCATGCCCTTGCGCAATCGCCTTTACCAGCGTCAGTCCAAGCCCGGTTCCGCCCGTCTCGCTGCTGCGCGATCCTTCAAGCCTCACGAATGGCTCGAACACCCGCGCCCTATCGCTTTCGGGAATGCCCGGGCCCTCATCGTCGACGATCAGGTCGTAGGTGTTCGCCGTCTTTTCGAGATGCACCTCCGCCTTCTTGCCGTAGGCGATGGCGTTCTCGATCAGGTTGCGTGCCGCGCGGCGGATTTCGTTCGGCCGGCAGGTGAGCGGCGCCGCGCCATGCGTTTCCCACGTCACGGGCTTTCCAAGCTCTTCGAGATCGGCACACAGGCTTTCCACCAGAGCCGCCAAATCGATGCGGCGCATCTGTTCCCAGCCCACGCCTTTGGCTGCTGACAGCACGGCTTCCGTGAGTTCCTGGAGTTCTTCGATGTTCTTGGTCAGACGCTCGCGCGTGTCGGCATCGTCGACGAACTCCGTGTTGATGCGCATAGCCGTGATGGGCGTGCGAAGGTCATGGCCAACAGCGGACAACAGCTGACGCTGGCTCTCCATGGTGCGGCTGACCTGATCGGTCATGGCATTGAAGGCTGCCGCCGCGCGGCGCACATCTTCCGGCCCCAGTTCCGGCACCCGTGGCGCGGTGCCGCCGCGTGCGACCTCGGTTGCGGCCCCCGCCAGCTTGGACAGAGGCCGGGCGACTCTCCGGGCGAGCAATCCGGCCGCGAGCGCGGTCACTACCGTGGCAACCATAGCGGCCGCGATGGACTGAACCGGCCAGGACGGTGGTGGGGTTTCGAAAAATGTGGTGATCAACTGCGTCCCACGAACAAGCGGGATCGTTATTTCAGTTACCGAGACCGGCGAGCGCGGGCGCTTCTTCTCTTCGGCGGTTGGTGAGCGAAGCTTCACCAGGACGGTCCGGCGTGTCTTCGCCTTGGGGAGAAGGCCCTGAATGCGGGCGGCAAGCGGTCGCTCGGCGTCGGACATCGCCGCCTCTGGCGCGCGGCCGTGCCGAATGCGAAAATCCCAAACATTCGAACTTAGGGCATGCGCGGCATTCTCCCGCTGCTTGGCGGGGATGGAAGCAAGCAGTGTCGAGGCCGAGACGGCCCGATCGATCAGGCGCTCGGTCATCGAGCTTTGAGTCAGCTGCTGCTGGCCGAGTTCGAACCAGATCGCCACCGCGAGGTTCGAGATGAGGACTGCGGCCGCCGTAACGATGACGAGCTGGGCGGCGAGGGTCCGCGGCCACAGGCGGAGCGTCATTCGAATTGCGGCTCGGCCGCGAACATGTAGCCACCGCCCCACACGGTTTTGATGTAGCGGGGATTCTTCGGATCGGGTTCCAGCTTGCGGCGTAGCCGGCTCACATGATTGTCGATGCTGCGGTCGAACAATTCGGCATCACGGCCCTTCGTGAGATCGAGGAGCTGGTTGCGCGTCAGCGCAATTTTCGGCCGCTCGATCAGGGCTCGCAACAGGCTGAACTCACCGCTGGACAGGGGGGTTGCGACCCCATCGGCTCCAACCAGTTCCCGCTGCCCAGTGTCGAGCGTCCAGTCTCCGAAGCGGATGCGTTCCGCCTCCGGCGGTTTCTGCCGCGGCGGCAGCGCCTGTGTGCGCCGGAGCACGGCGGCAATTCGAGCGATCAGCTCGCGCGGGCTGAACGGCTTCGCTATGTAGTCGTCAGCGCCCATTTCGAGCCCGATGATGCGATCCACTTCCTCACCCCGCGCCGTGAGCAGGATCACCGGCGTTTGCCCCGTTTCGCGGATCGAGCGGCAAAGGCTCAGGCCATCCTCGCCTGGCATCATGATGTCGAGCACCACGAGATCGATGCCCGAGCTGCGCAAAATCTTGCGCGCCGCCATCGCCTCTGGAGCCGTCGTGGTGCGGTAGCCATGCTCCCGGAGATACCGGGCCAGCGGCTCGCGGATATCGCGGGCGTCCTCCACGATCAGAATGTGCGGCTTGGCCTCTTCCCGAACCATAAGTCGGCTCCCGACGAGACGATGCGGCGGCGCAGGCGCTCGTGCAATGGCATTTGTCGCAAATCGTCGCTGGACCGCAGGGACCTTCAGCAATGCGACCATTTGCAGGCCTCAAGACAAAGCTTCGCGACACGGCTCCGTTTATGTAAGGTCGTAGAGAGACAAGGGGGGATAATCATGCGGAGCTTCATTCGCTACGGTCTGATCGCAGGCGCGGTAGTCACCGCCGCAATTGGGGTAGCAGGCGCTGGAATGCAGAACCATCCGGCACCGGTCAATTCCCGCCAGGGCGGCCACCTGCAGCAGCCGCGCGGTCATGGCCGGGGCGGTCAGCGGTTCCTTGGCGAGTATGACCTCAACCATGATGGAAAGGTCACGCGGGATGAGTTCAACAAGGCCACGGCGCAGCAATTCGCTCAGGCGGGACATGGCGCCAAGTTCCTGACCGCAGCACAGTACGAGGCGTTCCGGACGCGAACCCTGCATCAGCATGCGGATCAGATTTTCCGCCGGGCCGACTGGAATTCAGACGGCAAGCTGACCTTCGATGAGTTTGCCAACCCCATCCGGGCGAGCTTTGCGCGAGCGGACCGGCAATCGGCTGGCGCGATCTTATGCCATCCGAGAAGCGGGGACAACGGGCAGTCGTCCGGACAGCCGCACAGGCGGCGCGGTGGGTCGCGAGGCGTTGGCGCCTTTTGCGCCCGCGACGACCTGAACCACGATGGCAGGATCACCCGTGCAGAGTTGGATCAGGCACTGCATCAGCAGTTTGCGTCGGTGGCCAAGGGTGGGTCTATGACCAAGGAGCAATTCGAGGCCATGCAGCATTCCCGCGCGGAAGCCACCAGCGGACGAACCTTCGGACGGATCGACAGCGACGGTGATGGCAAGGTCAGCCTGCAGGAATTCACGGCGTACCAGCAGCGGACCTTTACCCGCATGGACGAGAATGGCGACGGCACAATCACCCGCGATGAGATGAGCTCGCGCCGGAACTATGCCTCGCACTCGAGCAACCGGACGTAAGCCCGGTCAGGCTGTAGCGCGGGCGGCGGATGGTTCCGAAGCGCCGCCCGTGCGCAGCTGCAGTGTTATTTCTGCCAGAATGGCGATGGCGATCTCCGCGGGCGAGCGGGCGCCTATAGCGAGGCCGACGGGGCCGTGTATGCGGTCGATTTCGACGGCCGAAAATCCATGCTGCGTTAGCCGTTCCCGACGCGCGGCGTGCGTTCTCTTCGAGCCCAGCGCGCCGATGTAGAAGCACTGGGAATTCAGTGCTGCTGTCAGAGCCGGATCGTCCACCTTGGGATCGTGTGTGAGCGCGACCAGCGCGCTGCGCAGGCCCAGCGGCGCCGTTGCCAACGCTGCGTCCGGCCAGTCGTGCGAAATGGGGACGTCTGGGAAGCGTTCTGGCGTCGCGAAAGCTGTGCGAGGATCGATCACCCGGACGCCGTAGCCGGCCAACTTCGCGATTTCGCATAACGGCTGGGCGATATGCACTGCCCCTACGATCGCCAGGTCCAGCGGCGGATTGTAGACCCTCAGAAACCAGTGGCGGCCTTCGATCTCTGCGGTGCCGCTCTGATCGGCGCGCGCAGCTTTCGCTGCCTCCTGGCCAAGCGGCGATGTGTCGGTCGCCGGATCGACAAGCCGCTCCTCACCAGAGGAAGTGTTGAGGGCCCGCACGACGGCTCTGCCGTTCCGGCGCGCCTCATCGAGGGCGACTAGAGTTTCGCGCTTCATGCCATGACCGGCTCGACAAAAACTTCGATGCGGCCGCCGCAGGCGAGCCCCACGGACCATGCTTGCTCGTCGCTGACCCCGAATTCCAGCTTGCGGAGCCGCCCATCGCGCATAACCGCTTTTGCTTCCTCTATCACGGCGCCCTCCACGCAACCGCCTGAGACGGAACCTGCGAAAGCACCATCGTCGCGCACCGCGATCTGACTGCCGGCCGGCCGGGGCGACGAGCCCCACGTTTTCACAACAGTTCCAATCGCCACGCGATGTCCCCGTTCAAGCCAGTCACGTGCGGCGGCAAGCACATCATCCATGCGGTCCACCGGAGCTCCGCAGTGCGACTGCAACCGCCCTCTTCGCCAAGACGGTTACCAAGTGGGCCCGGTACTCCGCCGAGCCATGAATGTCGGAGTTCATTCCCTCCGGCCGAATAGCGATCGAGGCGACGGCATCTGGCGCGAAGCTCTGTGCGAGCGCCGTCTCCATTTCGGACGACCGGAAGACGCAAGGCGCCGCGCCCGTGATCGCGACCCGTACTCCACCGGCGGTTTCAGCCACGAAGACGCCAACCATCGCGTAGCGGGACGCGGGATTGGCGAACTTCACATATCCCGCCCGTTTCGGAATGGGAAAGTCGACTGCCGTCAGGATTTCCGTATCTTCGAGCGCCGTCGAAAACATGCCCGTGAAGAAGTCATCGGCGCTAATGCTGCGCTGGTTTGTTCTGATAGTAGCCCCGAGTGCGAGGACGGCGGCCGGGTAATCCGCCGCCGGATCGTTGTTGGCCACCGAACCGCCGACGGTGCCCATGTGGCGCACGGCGGGATCGCCAATCTCCTCCACCAGACTGGCCAGGGCCGCAATAGCCTTGTGCACCATCTCGGAGTCCGCGACTTCAAAATGCCTGACTGCTGCACCGATCGAGATTGTGTCTCCAGCGCGGCGGATGAACGAGAGGTCGGCTATTCTGGAAATATCGATCAAAGCCGCGGGGCTAGCGAGCCGCAACTTCATCGCGGGGATGAGGCTGTGACCCCCAGCAAGCAATTTTGCGTCTGGCAAGCGCGCTAGCAGCGCTTCGGCCTCTGCTAGCGAATTTGGGCGATGGTAGGTGAAGGGGTAGGGGATCACGCAGCTTCCGCCATGGTTCGTGCAGCAGCCTCAATTGCATTGACGATGTTATGATAGCCGGTGCAGCGGCAGAGATTTCCTTCCAGCTCTTCGCGGATAGTTTGGCGGTCGAGCTGCGGCTTGCGCCGAATCATGTCGATTGCCGTCAGGATCATGCCGGGCGTGCAGAAGCCGCACTGGAGCCCGTGATGCTCGCGGAAAGCCTCTTGCACGGGATGCAACTGGCCATCTTTCGCCACACCTTCGATGGTGACAATCTCGCTGCCAGAGGCCTGCGCAGCGAACATGGTGCAGGACTTTACCGCTCGCCCATCCAGCAGCACCACGCAGGCGCCGCACTGGCTGGTATCGCAGCCAATATGCGTGCCGGTCAGGCGTAAGTTTTCGCGAATGAAGTGCACGAGCAGCGTACGATCTTCGACGTCTGCCTCGTGTGTACTGCCGTTCACCGTCAACCGGACACCGGTCATTGCGTACTCCTTATGATCAGACTCTGCGCGCGGCATTGCAGCGTCAAGCGTTTGTCACAGCACCAAGCCGAAGAGGATCAGCAGGATGATAATGATGGCGATCAGCCCAACAACCCATATCTGAGGCGCCACGCCTTCCTGGATCGCCGGTGGCGACGATAGTTCCTGCACAACCTGCGGCGGCGAGGCCATATCGTTCGCGAGCGGCTGCTCGGAGGTGGACTCCACGGCGGTCAGTTCAGCCGCGAACCTAGCGAAGAATTCATCCGCGATCTGCCGGGCCGCACCATCTATCAGCCGCTGCCCGACTTGCGCGAGTTTGCCGCCAACAGTCGCTTTCGCATTGTAGGTGAGTTCTGTGCCGTCGCCTTCCGGAACCAAGAGCACTTCCGCTTGCCCTTTCGCGAAGCCTGCAACTCCCCCTTGCCCCTCTCCCTTCAAGACACAGCGGTGCGGCGGATCGAGTTCGGTAAGATCGACGTTGCCTTTGAACGTCGCGCTCACCGGCCCGATCTTCAGTTTGGCGGAGCCGGAAAGCCGATTGTCGGCGGTACGTTCCAGCGTCTCGCAGCCGGGAATGCACTTCTTCAGCATCTCCGGATCATTGAGCGCCGCCCAGACGGCCGCAGGCGCCGTCGCGATGAGGTAGCGGCCGGTGAATTGCATTCGAACCTAGCTTCCGGGGGCGAGGGACAGTCGGTCGCAGCTTTGGTAGCGGCTTCGCCCGGTGTGGACAATGGTACCTGCGCGAATCACCCTTTGCGCTTTCGTGTCGACTGTGTAAACTTATGATATAAAAACCGATGGGGGTTCTTCGTGAGTCTCGATGGGGGGGTGGCTGCGCTCGAAGCGGGGCAGCCGGGCTTGCAGATTACCGGCCTGGTCAAGTGGTTCGACACCACCAAGGGCTACGGCTTCATCAAGCCTTCTAGCGGCGCTCCGGGCGATGTCCTTCTGCACCAGACCTGCATCCGGCAGTCTGGGTTCAAGGCGGCATATGAAGGCGCCAAAGTCGTCTGCGAAGCCATTCAGGGGCCGAAAGGTCTTCAGGCCCGCCGCCTGCTGGCCCTCGACAATTCCACAGCTGTTTCGCCCGGTCTCGGCTTGAAGGGATCTCGTGCCGCCCCCGAGCCGCACGGGCCAGCCTTCGAGGCCACGGTCAAATGGTTTAATCGCGGCAAGGGCTACGGATTCGTTTCGCGCGGCCCGAACACGCCGGATGTTTTCGTGCACATGGAAACCCTTCGCCGCAGCGGAATCCGGGAATTGCGTCAGGGCCAGCGCGTTCGCGTGCGGGCGGGCGATGGGCCCAAAGGGGAACTCGCGGCCGAGGTCACCATCCTCGGTGAAGGGTGAGAAGTCGGTTCGGGCTCTATCGATCCTGTCCCAGCGTTGCGGAGTAACCCGGATGCGTCACTTCCTTTTTGCTCTGGCAGCGACGCTCGCCTGGCCTGCTGCGGCCTCAAATCCGCAACCCCTTTCGCTGCCGCACAGTCAGATTGTGATTGACACACCCAAAGGTCCCGTGCGGCTTGAGGTTGAGGTTGCGGCAGACAGCGCCTCTCGCATGCGCGGTCTTATGTATCGAACGCACCTCGCTGCGAATTCCGGCATGCTGTTCGATTTTCACCGCGACGACTTCTGCAACTTCTGGATGAAGAACACGGTTCTGCCGCTCGACATGATATTCATTCGCGCGGATGGCACCATCTCCTCGATCGCGGCCAACACCACTCCGTATTCGGAAAAGACGATATCCTCGACCGAGCCGGTTCGCGCTGTTCTGGAAATCAACGGCGGCCGCGCTGCCGCGCTTGGAATCAGGCCCGGCGAAAAGGTTCATAACCCCGCCTTCGCCGCTTCAGCGCCTGCGCGATAACCCGCTTGACCTTCCCGCACCCGCGCCGTCTATGACGGCCTTGAAGGTGCGAGTGGCGAGTTTGGATGGCGTGGGTCTATTCGTTTGGAGGCGGCAAGGCCGAAGGCCAGGCTGGCCTGCGGGAGCTGCTCGGTGGCAAGGGAGCCAATCTTGCCGAGATGAGCAATCTGGGCCTGCCGGTGCCGCCTGGCTTCACCATCACAACCGAGGTTTGCACCCACTACTATACGCATGAGCGCACCTATCCGGATGACCTGAAAACAGTGGTCGATGCCGCGCTGGCGAGCGTGGGCGAACAAATGGGGGCGCGGTTCGGCGACGCGGCATCTCCGCTCCTTGTCTCGGTTCGCTCCGGCGCGAGAGTCTCCATGCCGGGCATGATGGATACAGTTCTCAATCTCGGCCTCAATGCCCAGACGACAGAGGGGCTGGCGGCATTAACCTCGGACGCTCGCTTCGCCTACGACTCTTACCGCCGTTTTGTGCAGATGTACGCCAACGTGGTGCTGGGGCTCGACCACGCGCTGTTCGAGGAAATCCTGGAAGGGGAAAAGGAAAGAAACGGCGTGGAGTTGGATACCGAACTTTCCGCCGATGACCTCAAAGGGATCGCGGCGCTTTTCCGGGAACGGGTGGAAACGGAAACGGGCCGGCCTTTCCCAGAAGATGTGCGTGAGCAATTGTGGGGTGCCATCGGCGCGGTGTTCCGCTCCTGGCAATCCCCGCGCGCGAAGACCTATCGCCGCTTGCACAACATCCCGGAAGAGTGGGGCACGGCCGTAAACGTGCAGGCGATGGTCTTCGGGAATCGGGGTGAGACCAGCGCCACAGGCGTTGCTTTCACGCGCGATCCCTCGACTGGCGAAAAGCTCCTCTACGGGGAATTCCTGATAAACGCCCAAGGGGAGGATGTTGTGGCGGGTATCCGCACGCCGCAGCCGGTGGCGAAGATTGTGCGCGAGCGCCAAAGGGGGCGGAAGCCTTCCATGGAAGAGGCGCTCCCCGCCGCGTACGCGGAGCTCGAGGGCATCTGCGCCAGGCTCGAGGCGCACTACCGTGACATGCAGGACGTCGAGTTCACGATCCAGGAAGGGCGCCTCTTCATGCTGCAGACCCGCTCCGGCAAACGGACGGCGGAAGCGGCGTTGAAGATTGCGGTCGACATGGTGGAAGAGGGGTTGATTGACCGGAACACGGCCGTCCTTCGCATCGATCCCAATGCGCTGGACCAACTCCTGCACCCCACCCTCGATCCGTCCGCGCCCAAAGAACTGATTGCCACCGGCTTGCCTGCCTCGCCCGGTGCTGCGACCGGAGAAGTGGTGTTCAGCGCAGATGAGGCAGAGAAGCGTGCAGCGGACGGCCGCGCGGTTATCCTCGTACGCGCTGAAACAAGCCCCGAAGATATCCACGGCATGCATGCCGCAAAGGGGATATTGACGGCGCGCGGTGGCATGACGAGTCACGCGGCGGTGGTTGCGCGCGGCATGGGGCGTCCATGCGTATCGGGCGCTGGGGTTCTAAAGATCGATGCTGTGAACGGCAGCATGACCGCCGGCGCAGTGACGATCGGCCGGCGGGAGATTATCACCATCGATGGGGCGACCGGTCAGGTATTCAGGGGCGCGGTGCCCATGCGGCAGCCTGAGCTCACGGGGGATTTCGGCACCTTGATGGGGTGGGCGGACTCTGTCCGGACGCTGAAAGTGCGGACGAATGCCGATACACCCGCCGATGCGGCGACGGCCCGGCGCTTCGGCGCGGAGGGCATCGGCCTTTGCCGCACGGAGCACATGTTCTTCGAAGCCGGCCGCATCGTAGCTGTTCGCCAGATGATCCTGGCCGATGATGAGCAGGAGCGGAAAGCGGCTCTTTCTAAACTTCTGCCCATGCAGCGGGACGACTTCGCCGGGATATTTCGCGCAATGGACGGATTGGCCGTTACCATCCGCCTGCTCGACCCCCCGTTGCATGAGTTTTTGCCTCAAAAGGAAGAGGAAATCGCGGAAGTGGCGCGGGCAGCAGGCTCTACGCCAGCCAAGCTGCGCGCGCGCGCCATCGCGCTGCATGAGAGCAATCCGATGCTGGGGCATCGCGGTTGCCGCCTGGGCGTTACTTATCCCGAGATCTACGAGATGCAGGCGCGTGCGATCTTCGAGGCTGCGCTCGAAGTTGAGCAGTCCGGATATGCGCCTGTTCGCCTCGAAATCATGATACCGCTGGTGGCCTTCAAGAGCGAGCTGGAGTTCCTGAAAGGCCGCATCGAAAGCGTTGCTCGCACGATCCAGCGGGAGCGGGGGCGCTGCCCCGCCTATTTGATCGGCACCATGATCGAGCTTCCTCGCGCGGCCCTGCGCGCGCAGGAGATCGCGGCGGCCGCCGAGTTCTTCTCATTCGGCACGAACGATCTAACCCAGACCACCTTGGGTTTAAGCCGTGACGACGCCGGCACGTTCCTCACCGAGTACCTCTCCAAAACTCTGATTGCGCGCGACCCGTTCGTATCGATCGATCAGGACGGCGTGGGGGAGCTGGTGAAAATCGCCGCCGAGCGGGGCAGAGCGGTGCGTCCAAAACTCAAGCTTGGCATCTGCGGCGAACACGGCGGAGACCCGGATTCGATTTGCTTCTGCCATGAAGCGGGGTTGGATTACGTCTCCTGTTCCCCTTTCCGTGTGCCCGTCGCACGGCTTGCGGCCGCTCAGGCAGCGCTCCGATATCCGCGGCAGCAGGCCTGAACACTATGGATCCGGTCAGGGATACGAAGAAGAGACCGCCGGCGGCGCAGTTCGCGTCACCGGCGATCTTCCTCACACCGGCCTGGTGAGGGCCGGGCGATACGCTTAGTTCCCAGTAAAGCGTTCCGCGGATATGTCTCCGGTGATCTCAGTCACCAAATTGCCGTTGACGTCGTAGAACTTCTGGTCGAACGGGCCCGTGTAGCTCATGCCATCGCGGCTCAACTTCAGACTTTGCTCAAGCGTGAAGTAGCCAGTTGGGTTGCTGTTGGTGTCGAACGTCCAGCCGAAATGATGTTCCTGCACCTTGCGGCCCTGGCTCTCCCAGATTCCCTGGCAGATATTGCCGGTCGTGGGGGGGAAATCGACATTGTCGAATTCCGTCCCATCGCTGTGCCAGGTGGTGATGCTGTGGGCGACAACGTTGCCGCCGACGATAAGTGAGGTCTTCCACATCCCCACGATGGAGGCGTCGCCTTGGGGCGCTACCTCCATGCGGGATAATCTGGGCTCCGGGAATTTGCTGAGTGGGTCAGACTTGCCCCCCACAGGTGCGCCACACGAGGCGTAGGCCGAGAAGGTGCCCGCCATCCAGGCGATGGCTGAGGCAGAAATGAGAATAGATCGGTACATCACCAAGTCCTCCATCATGTTGAGACGCCGCCAACCGGCGCCTTCATCGAAGGGCATGTGCCCACGACATGCGGGAGGCAAAGCGTTGCCGTTGGCGTTTCCGAGCGGAGCGCCTTGGCTTAAGATGGCCGTCGTCAGCGGTTAAAGGGGCTGATCTCGCGGATGTTCAGGCCTTTAGCTTTGCTCCTGTTGCCGTTCCGGCACCCGCCAGTTCGTGCCGCGATTGGAGCCGCCGGGCAGCGCGTTCGAAAGGACGGACAGCTGATGAATCGCCGATGATTTGCCGAGAAACCGGATGATTTCGCGGTGAACCAGCGGCCCACACTGTTGAAACCACTCGGCCCAGCAAGCCTCGCCGAACAGGATGATTTTCATCTCGGCGATATTCTCGTTCAACCATCGCTGCGGGAAATCCGAGCCGGTGAAACGCGCGAGATCCTGGAGCCCCGCGTGATGCAGGTGCTAGTGGCGCTGGCGCGCGCCAATGGTGCCGTGCTCTCGCGCGATGAGCTGATCCGCCAATGCTGGGGCGGGCGCATTGTCGGCGACGATGCGATCAACCGCTGCGTCTCGAAAGTGCGGCAGCTGGCTGACCTGGGCGGGAAGGCCTTCGAGATCGAAACGATTCCCCGCGTTGGCTATCGGTTACGCAGAACGGGTACCTGTGCCACGCTGCCAGAAACGAGGCAAAACGTTCGGCAGGAGCAGGTCGCAACCATAGCCGAGGCCGCAACTCCGGCATCGCAAGCGCGGGTTACGAATCGCCGCAGACTGATCCTCATCGCCCTCGCTGGAATACTAGTCATTCCCGGGATCGTTGCCGCCATTTCCTATTTCCTGCCTCTAAGGCCGAAGGAATGGACGATTGTCGAATCTCACATGCCGTTCATCGCCACGCCTTTGGTGGAGAGGGCGCCCGATTTCTCGCCGAACGGTTGGATGATCGCTTATTCCGCCGGACCGGACTATCTTCACCGCAGCATCTATGTACGCTTGATAAGCGGCGGCGAGCCGCTTCGTCTGGTTGGCCCTCCATTGAGCAGCTATTCGCCGGTGTGGTCCCCAGACGGCAGCCAGATCGCTTTCCATATCTTCACTCCCCGCGAGCCATGCAAAATCATGCTCGTTGCGGCCCTGGGTGGACAGCCGCGCGAGATCGGCCGCTGCAGAACGGCAACATTTTCCACCTTGGCTTGGGATCGGCCCGGAGGGGGCATGCTCTTCACCGACTCACCGAACAATCACACTCCTGTCGCAATCTATCGTCTTGATCTCAGTGGCGGCCCCCTGCGACAGCTGACACATCCGCAGGGTGGACCGGCCGGGCGCGACGGCAGCGGCACCATTTCGCCGGACGGCAAGACCCTGGCGTTCCTGCGGCAGATTGGTGCGGCCCGAAACCAGATCATCCTTCAAGACCTGGCGACCGGAGCAGAACGCGTGCTGCTTTCGACTAAGGACGATGATGACCCATTGGCGTGGTCAAACGATTCCTCGGCGTTATTCGTGGGCCGGAACATTCCCTGGGATTCCTCGCTGTGGGCTTACCCGGTGGATGGTAGCGCAGCGCAGCGCATCACCAATCTGGCGGAGAACATCGGGTGGGTGTCGTCAGGGCCGAACGGCTTGGTGGCGATGGATCTGGAGCGAAGCGAATATGACATCGCGATCGCCTCTCCTTTGCCTGGACAGCCGGGCAAGAGTCTCGATGCCGACGGATGGAGCCCCTATTCCCTTGCCTATTCGCGTGACGGAGTTTTGGCGGCGACCGCGCGGCGTTCCGGCGTGACCAGCTTGCTGCTTAGCGGAAGCGATGGCGCGCTCCACGAACTGCTTCAACTTAAGAATGATACAGCCGGCTTCGTGACCTGGTCGCCTGACGGCTCGCGGCTTGCGTTCGCAGAGCCCGCCAATGCCAGTTTCACAATCATGGTTGTGAATCGCCGCGGTGAAATTGTGAAGCGAGTACCCTATCGCGCACAGGAGATGGGGGGGCTCGCTTGGAGCGAGGATGGCCAGAACTTGCTCGTCACCAGCGAAGACGCCCGTGGTTGGCGCACATGGCAGGTCGCTTTAGCTCGCAATGGCACCCCGCAGGCTGTTATGCCGTACGGTTGGAGGTCCGTCGTAGCGCGCGGCCGCATGATGTTCGGTGTCAAAAGTGGCACGAAAGGCATATGGCGGCTGGACGGCACACCCCGAAAGATCACCAGCGAGCCCGATGACAATTCGGGTTTCTGGGAGATATCTGGCGACCGGATCATCTATGGGGATTTCAGCAATCCGGATGTACCCGTGGCGATGGCCGTGCCTGTTACTGGTGGAACCCCCAAGCCGATCGGATATCTCGCTGGACCAATTTTGGGCAGCAAGATCGCATTCAATCCGAAAACCGGGCTCGTGGCCTATTTGCGGGTAACCCGGCAGGACACAGACATTGGTTGGCTGCGCGTTGCCCGAAAGTAGAATCCAGCCAAAGTCGGACGGCGCCTCCTACCCTGGCCAGACTAGTTCAGTAGCATGTGTTGCGTGATTACGTGGGCGAAAGGGCGCCGGCGCCGCTCGGGGCAGCGCCAGCGTCCTCCTTCTGCCAGCCTGGTGAGGGCTGGACGAGGCTGTATGGCTAATTGCCGGTGAAGCGTTCCGCTTGCATCTCGCCGTTGTATTCGGTCAGCAGGTTGCCGTCATTGTCATAGTATTTCTGGTCAAAGGGGCCGCTGTAGCTCATCCCGTCGCTGCTCAGCTTCACGTTCTGCTCCAGCGTGAAGTAGCCGGTCGGGTTGCCACTGGTATCGAAGGTCCAGCCGAAATGATGTTCCGTCACCTTGCGGCCTTTGCTTTCCCAGACGCCCTGGCAGATGTTGCCTACCATCGGCGACAGGTCGACAGTGTCGAATTCGGTGCCATCGCTGTGCCAGGTCGCGATGCTGGTCACGACAACATTGCCGCCGATGAGCCAATTGTTCTTCCACATTCCCACAATGGAAGCGTAGCCCTGCGGAGCTGCTTGCGAGGGTGATAGCTTCAGGTGCGGCATCTTATTGAGTACACCCGCCTTGCCTCCCAAAGGTGCGCCACACGACGCCTGGGCCGAAACGCTGCCCGCCACCAATGCAATGGCCGCGGCAGAAAGAATGATAGAACCGTACATCACCAATGCTCCTTTGCTTGAGGCGCCGCCCACCGGCGCCTTCCATGCGAGCCGCGCGAGCCGGTGGCATTCAGCCAAAGAGCTCCCCTTTGGCGTTCCCGTAAGGGACGCCTTGGCATAATGTCAGCCGTTCTATCCGGCCGAAGGGGTATATGCCGGGGATGTCTGCGTCGCTCTCTTTGCTCCTGTTTGCCGTTCCGGCACGCGCCAGTTCGTGGCGCAATTGCAGAGCATTGCGGCGGCATTCGAAAGGACCTGAGCCTGACGGCACGCTTGCGGTTCGTCGACGAAGCCGGTGAATCGCCGATGAACTACGAATCGCGCAACGTGAAAGCCGTTCCCGCGATCAGTCTCGCGGAGGAAGCGGACTTTTCCATTGGGCCGTTGCGCGTGTGTCCGTCGGCAAGGCTGGTCAATGTTGGTGAGCGGAGTGAGACCATCGAGCCTCGCGTCATGCAGGTGCTGGTGGTGCTGGCGCGCGCCGCGGGCAATGTGGTGTCCCGCGAACAGCTGATCGACCGCTGCTGGGGCGGCAGAATCGTCGGCGACGATGCCGTCAGTAGCACCATTGTTAAGGTGCGCGCACTGGCCAGGCTTTGCGCCGAGCCGGCCTTTGAAATCGAGACCATCCCCAGGGTCGGCTATCGCCTGATCCGGCGCGAAACGGTTACCGGCGAGCCTCTCTCTGCTGACCCTGTCTCTTCTGCTGTACCATCCAAGTTCCCATCCTGGCGCTGGCTGCTGGCCGGGTTGGCCGTTGCTATCGCCGCGCTCGTAGGGAGCTTGATTGCGGCGCGCTATCTTTATTCGAGCCATGAGGCCGAATGGATAGTGGCGGAATCTCACATGCCGTTCATTGCCACGGCTGACATCGAATCGTTTCCGGCCATCGCACCGGACGGGACGATGATCGCCTATGCGGCGGGTCCAGACAGGCAAAGCCGGCACCTCTACTTGCGTCTGATCAAGGGTGGAGATCCGATCCAGCTCACCCACGATGCATACGATGCGGCCGCCCCGGCATGGTCACCGGACGGCAAAACGATCGTCTATAGGATTTCCCAGGAAGGACATCCCTGCGGGATTATGGAAATTTCGGTTCCGGCCGGACAACCGCGCGAAGCCGGACGATGCCGGGTCAGTCAATGGTCCGAATTCTCCTTCGATCCATCCGGCCGCTCCCTCTTTTATGTCGACGCTCCTGCTCCCGGGGCACCGGAGGGAATCTTCAGGCTCGATCTCGATAACGGACGCGTCTCTGCCGTTACGCATCCTGCACGCAGGTCCGTTTCTGACGGATTTCCTGCCGTCTCGCCGGGCGGCCGCGAGTTGCTGTATGTACGCAATATCGAGTCTGCCGCAGTCGAGGTCCGCGTTCTGACATTTGCGAGCGGTGCTGACCGCCGCATTGCGGCATTCGAAGGCACCGACGCAACCGCAACTTGGTCGAAAGACGGCCAGACCATTTTTCTTTCGCGGTCGTCGGAAGTCGACGGCGACAAATCGCTATGGGCGTATCCTCTATCGCGCGGCAATCCTTCGCGCATTCTGACAACCGGCGATCATCTCGGCAGGCTCTCGGCTGGACCTGACGGACTGCTGGCGATGGAAATGTCCTACCCCGGCGGGCAACTTGTGGCAGTCACCCCCCATTCCGGCCTGCCGCCGAAGCCGATTCCGAGCAACGGCCTTTACACATGGTGTGTAGACTACGCTCCGGATGGGACATTCCTGGCGACGGGCCGGCGCGGGGAGACGCAGGGAGTCTGGATCGGCGGCAAGAACGGTTCTCTGCATGAGTTGCTCAGCACAGGTGCCGAGACCTGGGCTCTTCGCTGGTCGCCAGATGGGACGCGGTTTGCCTTCACCGCATGGTTGCACCGGCGCCGCTTCGAGGTGCGAGTGTTCAAGCGGGAGGGTGAGCCGATCGCGCAATTTCGCTTCCAGAGCAACGACTACTCCGGCCTTCTCGACTGGACCGCCGATGGCAAAAGCATTCTGACCAGCCGCCAGGAGACGAAAGGCTGGCGCATCTGGAAAACCGATCTCGCAACGCCGGGCAAGTCCGTCCCGATCACGCCCTATGGCTGGCGCGATCCGCGGGTCCACGGAACCATGCTGTTGGCCACAAGGGACGGAGTTGCAGGCATCTGGCGCATCGATGGAACGCCGCGCCGCGTGGCAGATGGGCCGGCGCCGGAACGCTCTTACGTTTACACCATTGCCGGAGATCGCCTCGTCTATTCTGACACGAGCGATCCCAAACACCCGATGTTTTCAGCAGTGAGCCTCAACGGCGGTCCAAAGGAGCGGCTGGCGCCGCTGCCGGACGGGCAGTACGACTTCACGTTCGGGGTCGATCCGAAATCGGGCGACATCGTCTACACGCAAGAGACTGACAACCGGGACATCGGCCTGCTGCGGATGGTGAAACGGTAAGCCCCCAGACTAACATGGCGCAAAACCGAATCGGGTGAGGGTAGCATGGGACAGGGACTGGATCGGGCGTTCGCGCTGGAGGCGGTGCGGGTGACTGAGGCGGCCGCCATCGCGGCGGCGAAGCAGATCGGCCGGGGCAACGAGAAAGCCGCGGATCACGCGGCGGTCGAAGCCATGCGGGCCGCCTTCAATCAGCTGCCTATCGACGGCACGGTGGTGATCGGGGAGGGCGAGCGCGATGAAGCGCCCATGCTCTTCATCGGTGAAAAGGTGGGGAGCGGCGGGCTTGCGGTGGATATTGCCCTCGATCCGCTGGAGGGCACCACGCTGACAGCCAAGGCGCTGCCGAATGCGCTCGCCGTGATGGCAATGGCGGAGCCCGGCACGCTTCTCAATGCGCCGGATACGTATATGGACAAGATCGCCATCGGCCCGGGTTATCCGGCTGGCACTATCGATCTCGATGCTGAGCCGGGAGAGAATGTCCGCAGGCTGGCGAGAGCCAAAGATGTGCCGCCAAATGAAATTACCGCACTCATTTTGGACCGGCCGCGCCATGCGGAGATTATCGAGTCCGTGCGCAAGGCGGGTGCGGCCGTGCAGCTGATCACGGACGGCGACGTGGCCGGCGTGATCGCCACCACCGATCCGGAAACCGGCATAGACATCTATCTGGGGCAGGGGGGAGCGCCGGAGGGCGTGCTGGCGGCGGCGGCGCTACGCTGTGTTGGGGGCCAGATGCAAACGCGGCTGGTGTTCCGCAACGATGACGAGCGTTCCCGCGCCGCGAAGTGGGGCATTACCGACCTGAAGCGCAAATATTCGCTCACCGATCTGGCCTCGGGCGATGTCATTTTCGCCGCCACCGGTGTGACGAATGGATCGATGCTGTCCGGGGTGCATGTGCACGGCGAGTTTATCACCACGGAGAGCATTGTGATGCGCTCGGCTACGCACACGGTGCGCTGGGTGAAGGGGAAGCATCTGCGCCGCCATGCTGGCTGAAGCCTGCGCGCCATCGCCCTATGCCTTCGCGGTCGATTCTTCCTTTTCCGGCCGCAACTGGCGGCTGCAGCGACGTCATCCTGATGCTTCGCGGGCGCTGGCACGAAGCGCCAATCTCTCACCGTTATTGTGCGACCTGCTGCTGGCGCGGGGCATCGGTGCAAACGAGGTGGCGGATTATCTCAATCCGACCTTGAAGCGGCTGCTGCCGGAACCGCTGCTCCTCTCCGACATGTACAAGGCAGTGGAGCGCACGCGCGCCGCGATCGAGCAGGGCGAGCGCATCGCCATCTTCGGCGACTACGACGTGGACGGCTCCTGCGCCTCAGCGCTGCTGTGCGAGTTTCTGACGGCAGTTGGGCAGCCGCCCCGGATCTACATTCCAGATCGCATGACGGAAGGCTATGGCCCGAATGCGGCCGCGATGCTGAAGCTGAAAGAGGAAGGCGCCTCGCTGGTCATCACTGCCGATTGCGGCGCGACGGCCAACGCGGCCATGAGCGCCGCGCGCGAAGCAGGGCTCGACGTGATCGTGCTGGATCACCACGCGGTCGAAACGCCCGTGCCGGTGCTGGCGCATGTCAATCCCAATCAGCCCAGCGATACGTCCGGCCTTAATCATCTTTGCGCCACCGGGGTCGCCTTCATGTTCGTGGTGGCGCTGAACCGGAGTTTGCGCGCCAGCGGCTGGTACACCGCCAACGGCATCGTCGAGCCCGATTTGCGCGAGCATCTCGACTTGGTGGCGCTCGCGACGGTTTGCGATGTCATGCCGCTGATTGGCATCAACCGCGCCTTCGTGCGCATGGGCCTGGCCCGGCTTTCACAATTGGCACGGTCCGGATTCGCGGCGCTGGCACAGATCGCCAACGTGACGCCGCCGTGCACGCCGTATCATCTGGGCTTCGTGTTCGGGCCGCGCATCAATGCGGGCGGACGGGTGGGACGGTGCAGCCTTGGCGTGGAATTGCTGACGGCGAAGGGCGATGCTAGCGCGCTCGCGCAGGCGCTGGACGTGCATAACAAGGAGCGGCGCACACTCGAGAGCTCTATCCTCGATGAGGCTATGGCGCTCGCTTCGCTGCAGATTGATAGGTCTATCTTGCTGGTGGAGGGCGAGGCCTGGCATTCCGGCGTGGTGGGAATCATCGCCGGCCGGGTGAAGGATCGCTTCCACAAACCCACCTTTGCCATTGGCTTCGAGGGCGAGGTGGGGCGCGGTTCTGCGCGCTCGGTGAAGGGATTTGACATCGGCGCCATTGTGCGCGCCGCACGCGAGGAGGGCATTCTCGAGACCGGCGGCGGCCATGCCATGGCGGCCGGCGTTTCGCTGAGGAGGGACAAGCTGGAAGCGTTCCGCGAGTTTCTTGCTGCGCATGGCGCCACCGCGCAAACCTATTCCGCCGCCGCGAAGCAATTGCCGGTGGATGCCATTGCCTCGTGTGCGGGCAGCACGCCCGCGTTGATCGACGAGATGGCGCGGCTTGGGCCGTTCGGCGCAGGAAATGCAGAGCCGCTGCTGGCGCTGCCGCATGTCCGGGTTGCGTTTGCCGAAGTCGTAGGGCGGGATCACGTGCGCCTGCAATTGCAGGGGGGTGACGGCGCGCGGCTCGAGGCCATCGCTTTCCGCGCAGCGAGCGCGCCCCTGGGCCAGGGGCTGATGGCCTCGCGCGGCAAGGGCGTGCATGCCGCCGGTTATTTGCGCGCCGATGACTGGAATGGCCGCCGCCGTGTGCGCCTTCAGGTGGAAGACGCCGCACCTGCGGGCCTGTGACTTACTTCGGACACTTCTTTTGTTTGAGCGGGCAATAAACGAACGCGCCTATATCGGTGTTTACGGCCATAAGTCCCTGGTTGTTGATATCCCACAACGATATGGACGAGGCGCCATCGACGGCAAAGGGTGTAAAGGTGTTAGACGCAATATCGAATGTGAAAGGAAAAGAACCGCCGCTGTTATCATTCCAGGCGCCTACAGCCACACCATTGTCATTAATCGCGCCAAGCTGCGTGCCGGCCGCGTTGCTATCGGGATAGTCCACCTCGGTTGCTACACCTTTCTGCAAGACGAAACCGTGCTTGTTGGGATCAACGCCGTAGAACCCCGTTATGATGCCACTGCCATTGAGACCGCGCGGCCGCGTCTGTCCTTGCGTATCCAGCGACAGAATTACTTCGCTTTTGTACTTTCCATTCACGCCGATATAACCGAAAATGTTACCTGAGTTGGGATCTGCGTCGTCGCCCACGAATTTGTCACTTGAGTTTGAGAAGTGGCCGATCACCCCCAGCACCTGAGAGCCGGACTTTTTGATCTTCTTTATGGTCCCGTCGGTCAGCCGCTCGAATTCGACGAGAGTGAACACCGAACCATTGGTATTCGCGATACCGGCAATGGTACCGTCATTGGCGATCGCGCGAGCCTCCGTGCCAGTCTTACCCACATCGAACGTTTGATACTGACCGTCGAGCGCTCCGAAAAAAGCATGCTCGCCGCCGTTGGAGTCCACATAACTGCCCGCAATGACATTTGAATCGTTGATGGCAAGCACGTAAGTAGCGGTGCTACCCGGCACGGGTGGAACGGGTATGAGCGTACCGGCAACGGCCCCCGATAGGGAAAGAGTGACAGCGGCTGTGTAAAATGCAAAGGATCGTAACATCTTACCCCCCAACTCTCGGAAGATCGCGCGCTGCCGAGCTTTCGAAGCGTAGGCCCGAGGGTCCGTACAATCAAGCACGCCAGCCAGTTCGCTCCCACGGCTGTGTCATGGGCGCATGGAACGGCCGCCGTGTCCGCCTTCAGCTGGAGGACGCCGCGCCTGCGGGCCTGTGACTTGCGTGAGTGGGCCCCCGCGCGTATAGCCCGGCAACCTGCCGCGCCCTTCGTCTATCGGTTAGGACTCAAGATTTTCAATCTTGCAAGAGGGGTTCGACTCCCCTAGGGCGCGCCATGTCTTGCGGCCGGGCTTTTCCCTGCTGCTGGTCTGAGACTCGGATTAGACCACATTTTCTGCTTAGCTTCCGCCCCCAAGAGCCGGGCTGATGGCTAGCAAACTCTCTCTCCTTTGCGCCGCCGCAACAGCGGTTGGCATGTTGCTGCCGCAGGTTGCGTCAACCGCAGCCGCCAAGGGACCTGAAACCGTCTTGTACAGATTCGGCAGCAAACCGGATGGCCGCGCACCCAGCGGCATGATCGATGTGAATGGCAGGTTTTACGGCACCACGAGCTTCGGGGGCAGCGGGTGCAAGGGGTTCGGCTGCGGCACGGCGTTCGAAGTCGATCCGGCCACCGGTGCGGAGAGGGTGCTGTATTCCTTCTGCGAAAAATCCCAAAAGAAGATCTGCACGGACGGCAACGTTCCCGAGGGCGGGCTCGTGGTGTGGAAGGGGAAGCTGTACGGCGAAACAGAACTTGGCGGAGCCTATCAGGCAGGGACCGTTTTTTCCTTCGACCTGAAGACCGGCAGGGAGAAGATCGTTCACTCCTTCTGTGCGCAGGGTTGCGCGGATGGCAGTTACCCTGACGGTGGACTGACCTTGGCGGGCGGTATCCTCTACGGCACCACACCGTTCGGCGGCGCTTATGACAAAGGCACGATCTTTTCGGTCGATCCGGCGACCGGCGAGGAGACGGTGCTCTATTCGTTTTGCGGTCAGCAAGGTTGCGCGGACGGCGACTTGCCGAGCGGCGGCCTCCTTAACGTGAACGGCACGCTGTATGGCGCCACGGGCCGGGCGGGCGCGAACTGCCCAAACAGCATGGAGTGCGGCACGCTTTATTCGTTCGATCTGAATACCGCCGTGGAGACCACCCTCTATTCGTTTTGCAGCCAGCCGAATTGCACGGACGGAAACGAGCCCGCGAGCGGGCTCGTCAATCTGGGCGGTATTCTATACGGCGCAACCGTCACCGGCGGCGCCTTTCACAACGCCGGCACGGTGTTCGCATTCGATCCGAGCAGCGGCACGGAGACAGTGATCTATTCCTTCTGCCAAAACTTTAAGGCGGTGTGCAAAGACGGATCGAGTCCTGCCAATCTTATAGGAGTGAACGGAAAGCTGTACGGCACAGGGTCGGGTGGGAAAGCTGTTGTCGTTTGCCAGGATGGCTGCGGCACGGTGTTTGAAGTCAATCCGGCGACAGGCGCGGAGAGGGTGCTTTATGAATTTTGCAGCGAGCGTGTATGCGCAGACGGCACCGTTCCCGATGGGCTGTTCAACGTGAACGGCACGTTCTATGGCACGACGTCGGAAGGCGGCCATTACGACGATCACCGCTGCGATTTCGGCTGCGGCACGGTGTTCAGGCTGACGCGTTAACCCGCTTGCTACTCTTCAGTACGATCGCGGCAAACCCAGCACGTGCTCGGCGAGGTAGCTGAGGATGAGATTCGTGGAGATGGGTGCCACCTGATAGAGCCGCGTCTCGCGGAATTTGCGC
Organism: Alphaproteobacteria bacterium; assembly: GCA_019242395.1. Lineage (GTDB taxonomy): Bacteria > Pseudomonadota > Alphaproteobacteria > Micropepsales > Micropepsaceae > Rhizomicrobium. The sequence goes on from JAFAVP010000246.1 coordinate 32,626, forward strand.
TCCACATCGTAATCCTCGGCAAACCCGAAGCCGCCATGCGTCTGTACGCAGGCGTTCGCGGCCTCCCATGAGGCGTCCGCCGCCAGCAGCTTCGCCATGTTGGCTTCCGCGCCGCTCACCGCACCCGCTTCGAACAGCGAAGCCGCGCGCTCCACCACTAGCTCGGCCGCCCGCATCTTCGCGTAGGCTTGCGCAAGCGGAAACTGCACGCCCTGGTTCTGCCCGATGGGCCGGCCGAACACGACACGCTCCTTCGCATACGCCACCGCCTTATCGATGAACCATTTGGCGTCGCCGATGCATTCCGCCGCGATCAGGATGCGCTCGGCATTCATGCCGGAGAGAATGTAACGAAAGCCTTCGCCTTCCACGCCTATCAATTGCGCCGCCGGCACGCGCACATTGTCGAAGAACACTTCCGTGGTGGCGTGATTCATCATGGTGCGGATGGGCTTGATGGTTATGCCGGCGCCCTTCGCCGCGCGCATGTCGATGAGGAACACCGACAATCCGTCTGTGCGCTTCTCCGCCTGCTCCTTCGGCGGGGTGCGGGCGAGCAACAGCATGAGGTCGGACTGTTCCGCACGCGAGGTCCAGATCTTCTGGCCGTTAATGATGTAGCTATTGCCCTCGCGCCGCGCGGAGGTGGTGAGCGCCGTGGTGTCGGTGCCGCTCGAAGGCTCGGTGACGCCAAAGGCCTGCAGCCGCAACTCGCCGCTGGCGATCTTGGGCAGGTATCGCGCCTTCTGTTCGGCGCTGCCGTGCCGGAGCAGAGTGCCCATGATGTACATCTGCGCATGGCAGGCGGCGCCGTTGCAGCCGGCGTGGTGAATTTCTTCGAGCATCGCCGCGGCAGCGGAGAGCGGCTGGCCGGAGCCGCCGTACTCTTCCGGAATGAGCGCCGCCAGCCACCCGGCCTCGGTCAACGCTCGCACAAAATCTTGCGGATAGGCACGCTCCCGGTCCAACGCGCGCCAGTACGCGCCAGCAAACTGCGCGCACAATTTGCGCACCTGTTCTCGGATGGCAGTGTAATCAGCGCTCACAGTCGTGAGCCTAGCGGGACGCCGCTATTCTGCCAAAGCTGAGCAGGACGCCGGGCGGCGAAGCTGCCGCCCGGCATTGTCCTTTATTGCTGCGATGGCGGCCCATCCTCCTCGGACGGGGGCGGTCCGCTGTCGTCGGAAGGCGGCGGTCCGTACTCCTGCCGCATCTGCTGCTTGGCGCATTTATGCGGATGGTTGGCGCACCACCGCGGGCCGTGCGGCCGGCGGGGCGGTGGGCCTGACATATCGCCGTTGGGAGGAGGGCCGTATTCGCCTCCACCGGCACCGCCCGACATGCCCGGGCCGGAATCGTTCGGAGGCGGGCCTTGCTCATCTCCGGGGGGCGGACCTTGGTCAGCCTCGCCAGGTGGTGGGCCCTGATCGGGCCCTCCCGGCGGCGGACCGTAGTCCCCACGCGGCGGAGGAGGCGGTGGCCCATACCCGGGCCCATTAGGCCCGTCTGGGTAGTAGACGCAGGCGGAAAGCAGGACGGCCGATCCGAGAATGGCGGCGGCCGGTGCAAGCCGAAGGCGCATGGAAGACCTCATGAAACAGGTTGCCCGTCCAGTGTACGCAAACGCTTCAAAGGATGCTTTGGTGGCAGGGTGCCTGCCGGATGACGAATTCGCAATGTCGCTTGACCGGTGGGCGCGGCCGCGGCTGAGGTGAAAGCCATGCGCACACGTGAGGACTGTCTAAAGCTCGATGCAGACGACCCGCTGGGGTTCGCGCGTGCGCGGTTCTCCATGCCCGAGGGCCTGATCTATCTCGACGGCAATTCGCTGGGTGCCCTGCCGGTTACGACGGCGGCGCGCGTAGAGGAGGTAATCGCGCGCGAGTGGGGCGGCGATCTCATCCGGAGCTGGAACACGGCGGACTGGATCGGGCTGCCGCTGCGCGTGGCGAAACGCATCGCGCCGCTGATCGGCGCCGGCGAAGACGAGGTCATCGCGGCGGATTCCACCTCGGTCAATCTCTTCAAGCTGGCTGCGGCGGCGCTGAAGCATCAGGCGCCGCGGCGCGTGATCCTCACCGAGGGCGAGAACTTCCCAACAGACCAGTACGTACTGCAAGGGTTGGAAGCACTGCCAGGCGGTGCTGCGGAGTTGCGCACCGTCGCGCGCGAAGAACTCCTCGACGCGCTGAACGATGACGTAGCGCTCATTGCGCTGACACATGTCGACTACAAGAGTGGCGCCATTCACGACATGGCCGCGATCACCGCTGCTGCTCACAGGGTGGGTGCGCTGGCGCTCTGGGACTTGAGCCACAGCGCCGGCGCGGTGGAGCTTGCGCTAAACGGCTGCGGCGCCGACCTCGCCATCGGCTGCGGCTACAAATACCTGAACGGCGGCCCCGGCGCGCCCGCGTACCTGTTTGTCGCGCGGCACCTGCAGGACAAACTGGTGCAGCCCTTAAGCGGCTGGATGGGCCATGCGGCACCGTTCGAATTCGCCTCGCAGTATCGCCCCGCCGCCGGCATGTTGCGCTTCCTGTCCGGTACGCCTGTGGTGCTCGGCATGGCGGCTTTCGAAGAAGGCCTGAAGACGTTCGATGGAATTTCCATGCGCGAGGTGCAGGCAAAGGCGCGGGTGCTCGGCGATCTTTTTCTCTCGCTCGTGGAGTCCCGGTGCAGGGATGCCGGATTTGTCATCGGCTGCCCGCGTGATTCCGCCAAGCGGGGCAGCCAGGTGTGTCTGTGGCATCCGGAAGGCTACGCGATCATGCAAGCGCTGATCGCCGAAGGCGTGATCGGCGACTTCCGCGCTCCCGATGTCATGCGCTTCGGCTTCGCGCCGCTCTACACACGCTACGTCGATGTGTTTGAAGCGGTGACGAAGTTGGCCGAAATCATGCGGAGCGGCCGGTGGCATGAGGGCTGCTTTCAGGTTCGCGCCGCCGTAACCTGAGCGTTCAGCGCTGATAGGCCCCGATGTTGATCTCGCCGTGGTTCGTTCGAGAATACCCGGCAAAGTCGTACTTCCCGGTCATCGCTTTCCCAAGCATCGCTCCGGTGCCGCGCGCGGGCGATGAGGACACGACATCCAGGTCGAGCGGGTCGTCCAGGCTCACGAACTGGGGGTCGGCGAAGAGGGAGTGCTCGTCCTGACCCGTGCTTTGGCGGTACACGTCGAAGCCGTGGTAGCGCTGCTTCTGCCACACCCACATTCCGGCGTCCGCGCCCTCCGGTGAGAAGTACAGGTTGTAGTCGAGCATCGCCGGATTGTTGGTGCTGTCGGTGAAATCGTTCACGAACAGGTTCTGTGGGCCGGCATACAGGATGTTGTTCTCGAACACATTATTCGCGGCATTGAACTGAATCTGGAACTCGCCGCTGCCGGTTTTTTCGGTGTCGTTGGCGTAAAGTGTGTTGTTGACGATAATGCAATGATCGGTGCCGCCGCGCCTGGCCGCATAGCCGCCGATGGAAATGCCGGCGCTCTGGCCCTCGTACACAATGTTGTTCCGCGCGGCGATGAAGCTGGAGGTGTGGCCTTCATGTTCGCTCGCCAGCTCGATGCCGAGATCGACGTGATGAATCAGGTTCTGCTCGATGACGATGTTCGTGCCGCCGTCCACGTAAATGCCATCGGCGGCGTACTGCTTGCCGTAATCCGGGTTACCGTAAGAGGTGATGTTGTACACTGTGTTGCCGCGGATCACCCCATCGCGCGCTTGATCGTATTTCGGATCTTTCGAAACCCGCTCGAAGCCGATGGCGCCGATGCCGATATTGTCGTCGTCGTGGATCGAATTGTTCAATACCGCGAAGCGCTTGACGTTGCCATCCAGCGACAGTGTTTCGCTGCAGCCGGTATGCAGGTTGTAAATCTCATTCCCGGCGATCGCGATGTTTTCGATCGCCGTAGGCGCTTGCGTGCCGTATACGGTCAGTCCGAAGGCGTTTGAGCCGCACTGGCGCGGCGTGGTGTGCGCGTACGTGGCGATGTCGTGAATGCGATTGCTGACGATCTGGACGTTCTTCCCCGCACCTGTAACATAAATTCCGATGGGAACCCGGTTGCGGCTCTTGGTCTGGTAATTGCGCACTTCGAAACCGCTCACGATCACGTAACTGGCGTTGTCGAAGGTGAAAAGCCCCCATTGTCCGTGGGGAATGTTGAGGCCCGTGCCGTCCAGCACGGCGGTCTCGCCGGGGTAGCTCTGGAAGGTGATGTAGCCAGCCGATGCATTCCCCGCGACGTGCAGATGCACATGCTCGTTGTAGGTGCCCTCTCGCACCAGCACTGTATCTCCTGCGCTTACGGAGTCGGCGGCATGCTGAATGGTGGCCCAGGGTGCCTCGATGCTGCCGGAGCTCCCATCGCTGCCATCTGGCGCGACGTAGTAGGTGCTGCCCTGCGGCGGTTGCGCGAGAAGCGTCACCGTGGCGGTGGCACTGGCGGAGGGATCGGCTTTCGCGACGGCGGTGACGGTGACCAAGGCAGGCGAGGGCAGTTTCTGCGGCGCCGTGTAGAGACCCGACGGGGTGATCGTGCCGTAGGCCTTGCTGCCGCCGACCGCATTGTCCACCTCCCAGATCACATCGCTGTTGCCCCCGCCGGTAACCTGCACGGAAAATTGCAACGTCGCAGGCGCAACCAGCTGCGTATATGCCGGAGAAACAGTTACGCTAACGGCGGCTTGCGCGGGTGGCACCGGCAAAGAGGCGGCGAGTAGCGTAAGAGCGGCAACAACTTGACGCATGACGCTCATAGCTTCACCATGATGTGGCGGGGCACGGTATAATCCTCCAGCGCATACATGCTGAGGTCCTTGCCGTAGCCGGATTGCTTCAAGCCCCCGTGCGGCATTTCGTCGGCCAGCATGAAGTGGCAGTTGATCCAGGTGCAGCCGTAGCGCAGCCGCGCGGCCGCCTGCATGCCGCGCGAAATGTCTTTCGTCCAGACGGAGGAGGCGAGGCCGTAATCGGAATCGTTGGCCCAGGCGATGGCCTCCTCCACGTCGGAAAAACGGGTGACGGAAATGACTGGGCCGAACACTTCGCGCCGCACGATTTCATCGGCCTGCTCGGCGCCGGCGACAATGGTGGGCTGATAATAGAAGCCGCCACTGGCGACGCCGGTGCCGCCGGTGGCGATCTCGATGTGCTTTGTTGCCTTTGCGCGATCCACGAAGCCGGAGA
>JAFAVP010000165.1 GCA_019242395.1 Alphaproteobacteria bacterium
TTCCGTCTCGAACCATTCCCGCAGGCGCCGCTTGATCCGCCCGCGCTCGATCAGCACCGGCCGCCGGCCGGCATGGCGATCAGATGACCACCAAGGATTCAAGAACCACCTCCCCCAGCGTGGGGAGGTCGATCCATCAACCCCGCACTTGCTGCGGGGGAAAATGGATCGGGTGGGGGGCTGGAACGCCGAAATCCCCCCACCCGGCACAATCTCGCTAGCGCTCGCTTGCGCCGACCTCCCCACGTTGGGGGAGGTGGTTCTTGAATCCTTGGTGGTCATCTGATCGCCATGCCGGCCGGCGGCCGGTGCTGCTTGAGCGCGGGCGGATCAAGCGGCGCCTGCGGGAATGGTTCGAGGCGCAAGACTTCACCGAAGTAGAGTGCGGCGCGCTGGCAGTCTCGCCCGGCAACGAGGCGCATCTGCATGCCTTCGAGATGGAATTGCGCACCACCGCCGGCGAAGGCCGTAGGCTCTATCTGCACACCTCGCCGGAATTTGCCTGCAAGAAACTGCTGGCGGCCGGCGAGAAAAAGATATTCGATTTCGCCCGCGTGTTCCGCAACCGCGAGCGAGGGGCGCTGCACGCGCCGGAATTCACCATGCTCGAGTGGTACCGCGCGAACGCATCTTATGAGGCCGTGATCAGCGACACACTAAGAGTCTTACACCTGGCGGCAGAGATCACCGTCATCACGCGCATGTCGTTCAAGGGGCGGGAATGCGATCCGCGCAATCCAGCGGAGCGGCTGACGGTTGAGGACGCGTTTGCGCGTTACGCGGGTATCGATCTGCTGGCGACACTTTCCGATCGCGGCGAAGGCGACCGTGATGCGCTCGCCCGCGAGGCTACCCGCGCCGATTTCGCGATTGCGGAGAACGACAGCTGGGCTGACATCTTCAGCAAGATCCTGGTGGCGCGTGTCGAGCCGAAGCTCGGCATTGGCGCGCCGACGGTTCTTTACGAATACCCGCGCTGCGAAGCGGCACTGGCGCGCGCCACGCCGCACGATCCGCGCGTGGCCGAACGGTTCGAGCTCTATGTCTGCGGCGTCGAACTGGCCAATGGCTTCGGCGAACTCACCGATCCTGTGGAGCAGCGCCGCCGCTTTGAAGGCGAGATGGACGAGAAGGCGCGCGTATACGGCGAACGCTATCCGCTCGACGAAGATTTCTTATCCGCTCTCTCCCACATGCCACCCGCCAGTGGCGTCGCCCTCGGCTTCGACCGCCTCGTCCTGCTCGCCACCGGCGCCCGCACCATCGATGACGTGCTGTGGGTACCCAGCCCTTAGGTTGTCATCCCCGGCGAGCATTCGCGCGTTCCCGCGCGAATGCGAGGGAAGGGGACCCAGGTGGTGACAATGTGGAAGGCTCTGTTCGCGCAAATCCTGCGCAGAAATACAACTCCAACCACCTGGGTCCCCTTCCCTCGGCGCGCAAATGCGCGCCTCGCCGGGGATGACAGGCGGAGTTAGCGGTAGCTTGCGTTGATCGTGTCGAGGGCTTTCGAGCCGGGGCAGAGGTCGGCTTCGGCGAGTTTGTTCAGCGGCGTCGCCACCGTGTTCAAGTGCGCGTGCATGTCCTGCGCGTCCTCTTCGATGTAGAGAAGGCCCGTCACCACCTCGCCTTTCGCGGCATGCGCCTGGCAGAATGCCATGGCGGCCGCGCGATCGTGCGGATCGTAGTCGTCGCGCAGCTTGGCTAGCCGGATGATCGAGCCATCGTGCTGTTTCACTTCGCTGACAGTGCCGGGTGCATAGTCGGCGCGGATCTCACCGCGCGGCACAATGAAATCGATCCGGTTCACCGCGTCGTTGTGCTCGCGCACAAAATCGTACGACTTGGTGGATTCCGGATTGTTGTTGAACTGCACGCATGGGGAAATCACATCGAGGATGGCAGAGCCCTTGTGCGCAATCGCCGCTTTCAAGAGCGGCACCAGCTGGTGCTTGTCGCCCGAGAAACCGCGGGCGACGAAAGTTGCGCCCAGCATAAGCGCCAGGCTGACCAGATCGATGGGTGAATCGGAATTCACTGCCGTCTTGCTCTTGCTGCCCTTGTCGGCAGTGGCGGAGAACTGGCCCTTGGTGAGGCCATACACACCGTTGTTCTCGCAGATATAGACCATGTTCACGCCGCGCCGCACGCAATGCGCGAACTGGCCAAGGCCGATGCTGGCGCTGTCACCGTCGCCGGAAACGCCGAGGTAAATCAGATCGCGGTTTGCGAGATTTGCGCCGGTCAGCACGCTCGGCATGCGGCCGTGCACGGCGTTGAAGCCGTGGGACTGGCCGAGAAAATAGTCCGGCGTCTTCGACGAGCAGCCGATGCCGGAGAGTTTCGCCACGCGGTGCGGCTCGATGGCGAGCTCGAAGCAGGCCTGGATCAGCGCGGCGCTGATGGAATCATGCCCGCACCCGGCGCACAGGGTGGAGATGCGGCCTTCGTAATCGCGGTGCGTGAAGCCGATGGCGTTCTTCGGCAGCGCCGGATGGTGGAGCTTGGGCTTGGCGATGTAGGTCATGATCCAAAACCATTCCCTCTCCCCCATTGGGGGAGAGGGATAAAGGGTGAGGGGGTGACGGAAGTCAGAGGCCAAGAATCAGAAATTAGATTTGAATGCGAGATCAGAGTGTTCTGATTTCTGACTGCCGATTTCTGCTGCGCGGCATCCCCCTCACCCCTGCCCTCTCCCCCAAAGGGGGCGAGGGAGATTCTATTCTTCATCATTCTGCGGCCTCGCGTTGCGCCTTGAGCATCATGCGGTCCGAAATGGCGGCTTCGATAAAGCGGGCGGTGATCGGCGTGCCGTCATAGTGCAGGATCGAGATGAACTTCGCCGGATCGATGGCGCATTCGTTGACGATCAGCTTCTGCATCTGCGCATCGCGATTCTGCTCGATCAGGAACACCTGGTCGTGCGCGTTGATGAATTCGACGATCTCTTCCGCGAACGGGAAGGCGCGGATGCGCAGGATGTCCACACATAACCCGCGCGCTTCGAGCCCCGCCACCGCTTCATCCATCGCCACGCTCGTCGAGCCGTAATAGATCACGCCCCAGCGCGTCGCCGCTTTCGATTTGGTGATCACCGGCTTCGGCAGAATGGATTTCGCCGTTTCGAATTTCTGCAGCAGACGCTGCATCAGGTCGGTGTAGTCGCGGCCTTCCTCACTGTAGACGGCGTAGGCGTTGTGCGAGGAGCCTCGGGTGAAATAGCTGCCCCTGGTGGGATGCACGCCGGGCAGGGTGCGATAGGGAATGGCATCGCCATCCACATCCAAATAGCGGAAGAACTGCTTGCCGGCTTCCAGCTCCTCGGACGTGACCAGCTTGCCGCGGTCATATGTGCGGCTATCGTCCCACTTCAGCGGATCGACCAGCCAGTCGTTCATGCCGATGTCGAGGTCCATCATCACGAACACCGGCGTTTGCAGCCGCTCGGCATAATCGAAGGCCGAGGCCGCCATTTCGAACGCCTCGTTCGGACCCTTGGGGAAGATCATCACCTGCTTGGTGTCGCCGTGGCTGGCGTAGGCCGCGAGCAGAATGTCGGACTGCTGCGTGCGAGTCGGCATGCCCGTCGACGGGCCGCCGCGCTGGATATCGAAAATCACCGCCGGGATTTCCGCGTAGTAGGCGAGCCCGAAAAACTCCTGCATCAGCGAAATACCGGGGCCGCTGGTGGCGGTAAAGGCGCGCGCGCCGTTCCAGTTCGCGCCCAGCACCATGCCGATGGCGGCGATCTCGTCTTCCGCCTGCACGATGGCGAACTTATTCTGTTTCGTCACCGGATCGACGCGTAGCTTCTTGCAGTGCTTCTGGAAGGCTTCGGCGAGCGAGGTGGAGGGCGTGATCGGATACCACGCCGCCACCGTGGCGCCGCCATAGACGCAGCCGAGCGCGGCGGCATCATTGCCGGCGATGAAGATACGATCGCCCACCTTGTCGGAGCGCTCCACCTTCAGCTGGCATTTGCCGGCGAGATTCTTCTCCGCGTAGTCGTGCCCAAGCTCGATGGCGCGCATATTCAGATTGATGAGCTTCTCTTTGCCCTTGAACTGCTGGCCAATGAGGCTTTCCACCACTTTCGCATCGAAGCCGAGCAACGACGACAGCGCGCCGAGATAGATGACGTTCTTGAGCAATTGCCGCTCGCGCGGGATGGTGCCTTCCAGCGAATTGGAGAGCAGCGTCAGCGGGACGCCAAGCACGGTGAGGTCGTCGCGGAATTTTGACGCGGACATCGGCTTCGTCGAATCGTAAAGCAGGTAGCCACCTTTATCGATGGAGGCGACATCCTTGTCCCAGGTCTGCGGGTTTAGGCAGACCATCAGGTCCACGCCGCCGCGCCGCCCCAGCCAGCCTTCGCCGGATACGCGCACTTCATACCAGGTCGGCAGGCCCTGGATGTTCGACGGGAAAATGTTGCGGGCGCAGACCGGCACGCCCATGCGTAGGATGCAGCGGGCGAACAGCTCGTTCGCGGACGCCGAGCCCGAGCCGTTCACATTGGCGAACTTGACGACGAAATCGTTGGTGGCGTCGATGTTCATAATTCGTCTGCCTTGGCTCTCCCCCTGCGCAGCGGGGGGAGTACCGCCGAAGGCGGGGAGGGGGGCGGCAAGCGACGCGCTGTTCCCGCCCCCTCCACCATGCTTTCGCGAACACGCTCTCGCGTGCTTCGCTGCATGGTCCCCCTCCCCCGCTTTGCGGGGGAGGAACTTGGGTGCGTGGCAGTTGCGAGCACGATCATCACTCCGCCGCCAGGCGATGGGCCGCGCAGACGTCGTTCGCCTTGGCGGTATCGAGCCAGAACTGTTTCATATCCCATGCGCCGGTTGGGCAGCGCTCGGCACACAGCCCGCAATGCAGGCAGACGTCTTCATCTTTCACCATCACGCGGCCGGTCTTCAGTCCGTCGGCGACATACAATTCCTGCGTCAGGTTCGGCGCCGGCGCCGTGAGATGCGTGCGCAGCACCGGTTCGGGGTCATTCAACGTGAAGGTGATGCAATCGGTTGGGCAGATGTCGACGCAGGCGTCGCATTCGATGCAGAGCTTGTTGTCGAACACGGTCTGCACATCGCAATTCAGGCAGCGCTGCGCTTCCTTGAACGCCAGTTCGCGATCGAAGCCGAGCTCCACCTCCACCTTCACGTCGCGCAAGGTGAGTTCGTTTGGCGCGTGCGGAACCTTGTAGCGCAAATCGAGCGACACATCGTTGTCGTACGACCATTCGTGAATGCCCATCTTCTGGCTGAGGAGATTCACGTGCGGCGGCGGCCGATCCGCCTTCACATCCTTGCCGTCCAGCATCAGTGCAATGGACACCGCGGCTTCATGGCCGTGCGCCACTGCCCAGATGATGTTCTTAGGCCCGAACGCCGCATCCCCCCCGAAGAACACGCGCGGATTGGTCGACTGCATGGTGACGGGATCGACCTTCGGCATGTCCCATTTGTCGAACTCGAGGCCAATGTCGCGCTCGATCCAGGGGAAGGCGTTCTCCTGACCCACCGCCACCAGCACGTCGTCGCATGCAATGTGCTGATCCGGCTCGCCGGTGGGCACCAGATTGCGCCGGCCCTTTGCGTCGTATTCCGCCTTTACCTTCTCGAACAGCACGCCGGTAAGCTTGCCGTTGTCATGAGTGAATTCCTTCGGCACCAGGAAGTTGAGGATAGGGATGCCTTCGCGCATCGCATCATCCTTTTCCCACGGGCTCGCCTTCATCTCCTCGAAGCCGGAGCGGACGATCACCTTCACATCTTTCCCGCCGAGGCGGCGCGAGGTGCGGCAGCAATCCATGGCGGTGTTGCCGCCGCCGAGCACGATCACGCGCTTGCCGATGGACTCGACGTGGCCGAACGACACGCTCGACAGCCAATCGATGCCGATATGGATGTGTTCTTTCGCGTCTTCACGGCCCGGGATGGGCAGCTCGCGGCCGCGCGGCGCGCCGCTGCCTACGAAGATCGCGTCGTAGTCTTCGGCAAGCAGCGCCTTCAGAGAATCGATGCGCTGGCCCAGCCGCAGCTCCGGCTGCAAATCGAGGATGTACTGGCACTCTTCGTCCAGCACGCGTTCCGGCAGGCGGAATTTCGGAATCTGCGTGCGCATCATGCCGCCGGCATGCGGATCGGAATCGTACAGCACACAATGGTAGCCAAGCGGCAGCAGATCACGCGCTACGGTCAGGGAAGCAGGCCCCGCGCCGATCAGCGCGATGCGCTTGCCCTTCTTCACCGCCGCCGGTTTCGGCAGGCGGTCGCGGACATCGTCCTTGTTGTCGGCGGCGACGCGCTTCAGCCGGCAGATCGCCACCGGCTCCGCCTCCACCCGGCCGCGGCGGCAGGCCGGCTCGCAGGGGCGGTCGCAGGTGCGCCCCAGAATCCCGGGGAACACATTCGACCACCAGTTGATCATGTAGGCGTCGGTGTAGCGGCCGGCCGCGATGTAGCGGATGTATTCCGGCACGGGGGTGTGCGCGGGGCACGCCCACTGGCAATCGACAACCTTGTGGAAGTAGTCGGGGTTTTTGATGTCGGTCGGCTTCATGCCGGGGGCTTGGGCCGTGGCGCCTTCAGCCAGATCGAGAGCCATATTCCTTCAATAACTCCAAACACCTAACGCGCCGCAAATGCGGCCGCCGCCCGCTCGCAGCGCCGAATCAGATCGGTGCGCCGGCGGTTGCCCCTCAGGGGCGCGCATAATAGGGAAAGGCGGACTCGGCGCAACCCTATGGAATCGAGGGAATACGCGGTGACACATTTTGGATTCAGTCGTACTTCCAAACGCGCTCCCATGCCCCGGTTCGCGGGTTCCGAACCATTTCTCCGGCATGCGACTTGCGGTAGGCGTGCTTAGCCCAGTTTTCCGGTGCTTGTTCTTTAGATGCAGCCCATTCGGCATAGGCCGCCTCAACATCTTTCGTTTTTTGTATGGCCAACGGGTGATCCTTCGGAAGTTTGAGGCAGACGCCAAGCGGGCATTTGCGGCACCATTTCTCCGTCCACACGCATCGCTGCCCCGCTTTCGGGGTAGGCCGCGCTTTTCTAGGAACGCCATCGCCGACGTGGCGGGGGTAGTCACGCCGTCCCTTTGTGGTTTTCTTTACGGTCTTAGTTGGCCTTGTTGTCTCGCGGACCGAAAGTGCAAACAGCCCCGCTCCCTGTTTGACCAGCTTTGAGCCAGAAGCTCTTAAGGTGCGATTCTTGCGCTTGTGTTTCATGCCGCCCGCTCCTTTAAAATCTGCGCTTCGCCGATTCGGCGCGACCTAGATCGCCCGGAGCGATAGCCTGACTCCCAGTGCCTTCATGCTTTTGGCCAGCGTATCGAGCGTGGGATTCCCGCCCGGCTGGAGCGCCTTGTAAATCGTTTCCCGGCTAAGGCCCGTTTCCCGCGCAAAGCGCGACGGTCCCATAGCACGCGCGATATCGCCGAGCGCTGCCGCGATCAGGCGGGGATCGCCGTCTTCCATTACCGCTTCCAGATAGGCAATGCGCTCCTTGCGGGTCCTGAGATGGTTCTGGACGTCGAACTTGGTCGTTTTCATCTAGGCCTCCTTGGCGAGGATTTTCGCTCGCTTGATATCGGCGCCCTGCGATCGCTTGTCGCCGCCGCAGAGCATGACGATCAGCACCGCGCCGCGCTTGACGAAATAGAGACGGTAGCCCGGGCCGTAATCGATCCTCGCTTCCGAAATGCCTTCACCGACCGGCTTCACATCGCCAAGATTGCCCAGTTCAAAGCGGCGGAGGCGGGCGACGATGCGGGCCGCGGCGTTGCGGTCTTTCAGTTTTGTCAGCCAGGCAGTGAAAACGGGCGACTGCCTGACCTCCAGCATGTGGACTAAAATACACATCCTTCCATTGTTTGTCAACCATAATACACAACAGACTTAGCTAGCGGACTATCCGTTTGCCGCATAAAAACCGGTCTCAAGCACCAGCGCGGGAATGCGGAGAGATGCCGTGGATGTAAGGCTTTCGGACGAGCAGCAGGCCATCGAAGACGGCGTGGCGAAAGTCTGCGCCCAGTTCGGCGACGAGTACTGGAGCAAGTGCGACCAGGAGGCCCGCTTCCCGGAGGAATTCTATCGCGCCATGGCCGAGGGCGGCTGGCTCGGCATCACTATGCCGGAGGAGTTGGGCGGCAGCGGCATGGGCGTCACCGAAGCCGCCATCATGATGCACGCGGTGACGAAGGCGGGCGGCGGGTTTTCCGCAGCGTCAGCCATCCACATCAACCTGTTCGGGCCGCACCCCATCGTGGTGCACGGCACCGAGGAACAGAAGCGCCGCTGGCTGACGCCACTGATCGAGGGCCGTGAGAAGGCGGCGTTCGGCGTGACCGAGCCGAATGCGGGCCTCGACACCACGAGCATCGAAACCTTCGCGCGGCGAACGAATGAAGGTTATGTCGTCCGTGGGCGGAAGATCTGGACCACCACGGCGCAGGAAGCCGGCAAGATCCTGCTGCTGACGCGCACCACGCCGAAGGCGGAGTGCAAGAAGCCCACCGACGGCATGACCCTGTTCTACACCGACCTCGACCGCAGCAAAGTCGAGGTGCGGCGCATTCCGAAAATGGGCCGCGCGGCCGTGGATTCGAACACCGTGTTCATCGACGATCTGTTCGTGCCGGACGAGGACCGCATCGGCGAGGAAGGCCGCGGCTTCCGCTATCTGCTCGACGGCTTGAATCCGGAACGCATCCTCATCGGACTGGAGGCGGTTGGGCTTGGCCGCAATGCCATCGACCGTGCGGCGATCTATGCGCGCGAGCGCAAAGTGTTCGGCCGCTTCATCGGCCAGAACCAGGGCATCCAGCATCCACTGGCTGAATGCTGGGCGCTGCTCGAAAGTGCGTTCTGGATGGGCATGCGCGCGGCCGCGCTTTACGATTCAAAGCAGCCCTGCGGCGCCGAAGCGAATGCGACGAAGCTGTTGGGCGGGCGCGCCGCCTTCGAAGCCTGCACCCAGGCCGTACTCACGCATGGCGGCATGGGATACGCCAAGGAATATCACGTGGAGCGGCTGTTCCGCGAATGCATGTTCGCCCGCATCGCGCCGGTGACCGAGCAATTGATTCTCTCCTTCATCGGCGAACACGTGCTGGATTTGCCGAAGTCATACTGAGGCCGGCGCGCGCATGCGATCTCCACTCGTAGGATTGGTTCTAAAAACAGCGTTCATTTTCGCGTCTACCGGAACTGCTGCTGCTGTCGGCATTTCGGAGGTGGAGCAAGCATTTGCTTCGAATGGCCCGAAATATGTAATCAGCCGCTATTTCGATTGTGAAACCGGAGAGGGATATCGCTTAGTTGCAAGCGGTGAGCCGCGCGCCATCCGTTTCGCGGTTCGCTTGCTGAAACATTCCGACACCTGCGTGTCAGAACTCCTGCACTCGTCGCTTGGCGAAGCCATGATCGTCGCGCCAGAAACCGTTCTCCCTTACGTCAATACGGATCAGAGGCTTACTGCAAATGACATTTGTCTGACGTTCTTGTCAGCAGATGATCCACCAGCAACATTACGGCCCATAGTTGCCAGGGCTCGCTCGAGTCTGCTGCGAGTTACGTCACCCGAACTTGTCCCTCAGCGAAACGCCTGCCTAGAGCAGGTAGAGTCTTTGCCAGCGAATCTGAAGTAACAGGTGAAAATTGGGTCGCCGGGATCGCGCAAGAAGACGCTGCCTGGCGATGGCGGTTTTCCATCCCGATTGGTCATCGCCCGCTTTATGCGGGCGACCAAATTTTCTATTCTCGTTCAATGAGCGGCACGGCGGGTGAGCGGCGCTATTTCGTCTACATCATGGCGAACAAGCCATGGGGGACGCTCTACGTGGGCGTGAGCGGTGCTGTCCGGATTTGCCCCGCAATTCCTTCACAGTGGCGCGGTGCCGATGCTCGCAAACGCGGCCGAATGCGCCTTGAGTCTGACACTCGTGTTCACGCGTGCCAAATGGTGGCATGCTTTGGTGTTGGCGGCTCTCTGGGGCTGGTCACTGTATTTCTTCGGCCCGATGCCGCTCAACTGAAACCTATTCGCGCTGTGTGAATTCTTAATACCTGCTGAATATTCTCCTTCCGCGCGTAACACCGAACGCGGAACAATGCCGGACTTTCAACTCGACGGGCTTGCGGTGGCGCTGCTGATTGCGGCGGCGATCTCATTAGTCACTGGCGCTCTCGGCGGCTACAGTATTGCGCAGCTAAGGCCTTCGGATATCGAACTTAGCAGGATGCAGCTGCGCAGAGTCAGGCGCGCACCATTCAGCAAACAAAAGCTGATGAACTTCTCGGAATTTTCAGTGTTTCGTGTGATCGAACGGGATGCTGCACTGAAGCGGTTCGGGTTTCGGGTGATGGCACAAGCGCCGCTGGGCGAAATTTTGAAATCACCGAATGAAAAGGCTTTCCGGGCCATCAACGGAAAACGGGTGGACATGCTGATTCTGGATCGCGGCGGCTGGCCCGTGGTTGCCATCGAGTATCAGGGGGAGGGACATTACGACGAAACCTCCGGCTTGCGAGATGCAATCAAGAAGACCGCGCTGACGAGAGCTGGAATTGGCTATCTTGAGATTTTTCCGAAAGATAAGGGCGATGCGGCCCGCTTGCGATCACTCGTACACGAAGCCCTCGGTGAGAATCTTCATGCTCAAAGAAACGGCGCGCGCGCTTTGCAGGAGGCTATCCGAGCCGCCCATCCGTGAACATTGCCCATCGCCAAGCCTAATACTTGCTGAGCGATGTGGCGATTGTCTTCGCGTCGGACTCGCTCAGACCGCTGCCGAAATCCATAACCGCGGTGCAGATGCCGTCTGTCGCGGGCGTGACCACATACCAGTGACGCTTCGCGGTAAGCGCGCCGGTGTATTCAACCCAATAGCGGCTGCCTGAATCCTCATAAGTCTTGCTGACCTTGAATATCTTGGGAAGCATTGCCTTGGTCTCCGCGATGCTGCCCGGCTTGCCGGAGACAAGGACATTCGCCTTTCCGTCCGGCGCTTCCATGCCGATGCCGGCAAATCCCGGTTTCCAATTTCCCGGCACCATCGCCTGGCAATGACCTTTGCGCGATTTGGCAGCTATCCACCCTGACGGCGCAGCGGAAACCGCGGACGGCGCGAGCGCGCCAACGGCGATGACGGCAACAAGCTGTCTGATGTGCATGGAAGCAGATCCCCGAATCGGCTGTGTCCACTCTGCCGAAGCGGCCGGAGCCGCGCAACGCGGCTTGTGTTCTGCGAGTATTTGCAGCGATAACCGCCGCATGCAGGATCACGTCCCCAGGCTGGAAACCGAGCGGCTTATTTTGCGCGGGCACAGGCGCGAGGACTTTGCGGCGGTGTACGAATTGTGGAGCGATCCGCGCACCGTGCGGCTCATGGGCATGCAGCCAATGAACGAAGAGGATTGCTGGGCGAAATTCCTGCGCACCTTTGGCGCCTGGATGGTGAACGGCTTCGGCTTCTGGGCCGTGGAAGAGAAAGCGAGCGGATGCTTCGTTGGGGAACTCGGCTTCCTCAATGCCAGGCGCACCATCGATCCGCCGCTGCCGGTGCCGGAAGTGGGGTGGTCATTCTCGCCTGCCGTGCACGGCCGCGGCTATGCCACAGAAGCCTTGGCGGCCGCCATTCCTTGGGGTGAGCAGCAGTTCGGCCGCGTGCGCTTCTCCGCCATCATTGGGCACGAGAACGAGCCATCCTTGAAGCTCGCGCGGAAATTTGGTTTCGCGGAGGTCTCACGCGTCATTTACAAGGAGCACCCCACAATCGTGTTGTATCGAGAGCCCTGATGGACCGTCTGATCGAAGGCTACCGTGAATTCCGGCGAAAGCGCTGGCCGGAGGAACGCGCGCATTTTGCGGAGCTGGCGAAAGGCCAGCGGCCGGAATTTCTCGTCATTGCCTGCAGCGATAGCCGCGCCGATCCGGCCACCATCTTCAGCGCGCGGCCCGGCGAGTTGTTCGTCATCCGCAATGTGGCGGCCATCGTGCCGCCGTACGAGCCGGAGGAGTCCACCCATCACGGCACCAGCGCGGCTATTGCTTTTGCCGTGCTGCAGCTGCCGTTGCGCGGCATCCTGGTGATGGGCCATGCGCAGTGCGGCGGCATCGCAGCGGCACTGGACGATCGCGTGGCTGAGAAGATCCCGTTCCTCAGCAGCTGGATCGATCTTTTGGAGCCAGCACGCCAGCGCACGGCGCATGTGCACGATGGTGGCGCACGGCACACGGAGATGGAACGCCATGCAGTGCGCCTGTCGCTGGAACGATTGATGACATTCCCGTTCGTCGCCGAACGGGTGCGCGCCGGCTCTCTTGCCCTGCACGGCGCCCGGTTCGGCATTGCGGAGGGTCAGCTTGAGTTATTGGAGAGCGAGACCGGAGCCTTCCAGAGAATTGAATAAGCGGCCGGGGCTTGCCAACAGTTAGACGCTTCTACACGTTGAAATCCATGTCCGACCTCCGCTCCACCATCGACGATGCTTGGGAAAGACGTGACTCGCTCGATGGTGCGGATCGTGCCCACATCCGAAAGTCCGTGGCGGAGGTGCTGGCCGAACTCGATGCCGGGCGGCTGCGCGTTGCGGAAAAGGTCGGCGGCGAATGGCACGTACATCAGTGGCTGAAGAAGGCTGTACTGCTCTCTTTCCGTTTGAATGACACGCAGATTGTCGAGGGTGGACCGGGGGGAGCGATCTGGTGGGACAAGGTCGACTCAAAGTTCAAGGGCTGGAATGAAGCACGATTTCGCGCTTCCGGATTTCGGGCCGTTCCCGGATGCATCGTGCGCCACTCGGCCTTTGTAGGCCGCGGCGCGGTGCTCATGCCGTGCTTCGTGAATGTCGGCGCCTATGTCGGCGAGAACACGATGGTGGACACCTGGGCAACGGTCGGCAGCTGCGCACAGGTCGGCGCCAACTGTCATATCTCGGGTGGCGCTGGCATCGGCGGCGTGCTGGAGCCGCTGCAGGCGCGCCCCACCATCGTCGAGGACAATTGCTTTGTCGGCGCCCGTTCTGAAGTTGCCGAAGGGGTGATCGTGGGCGAGGGTTCGGTGCTGTCGATGGGCGTCTACCTCACCGCTTCCACGAAAATCGTCGACCGGCAGACCGGCGAGACGGTGACCGGCCGGGTGCCGCCCTATTCGGTCGTTGTCTCAGGCTCGCTGCCGCAGGGCGAAGGGCGCGCTTCCCTCTATTGTGCGGTTATCATCAAGCGCGTGGACGCGCGGACCCGGGCCAAGACATCGATCAACGAACTCGTGCGGGGCTGAGGCGTCGTATGACGATCGATGCCGTATCCTTGGCGCAGGCGCTGATCCGCTGCCCGTCCGTAACGCCGGAGGACGCCGGCGCGGTCGCTCTTGTTGCCGAAGCTGCTGAAAAGCTCGGCTTCGTTTGTCATCGCTTGCGGATGGAAACGCCGGGAACCGCGGCCATCGAAAATCTCTACGCGCGGCACGGTACCGGCGGACCGAACTTCTGCTTCGCCGGGCACACGGATGTGGTTCCGGCGGGGGACGAGAAACTCTGGCGCAGCAATCCTTTCGCGGCCGACATACGCGATGGCGTGCTCTACGGGCGCGGTGCCGCCGATATGAAGTCCGCGATTGCGGCATTTCTCGCAGCCGCAGAACGGGTGCTGGAAGGTGGCGAAGTGCGGGGCTCAATCAGCCTGCTCATTACCGGCGATGAGGAAGGACCGAACATCAACGGCACGAAACGCGTGCTGGACTGGCTGCGGGAGCGTGGAGAGCGTCTCGATCACTGCATCGTTGGGGAACCCACTGCAGCTTCTGAGGCTGGCGACACGATCAAGATCGGCCGCCGCGGCAGCATGCGCGTGGAGATCGCCGTGCGCGGTGTACAGGGCCATACGGCCTATCCGGGTCGCGCCCTCAATCCCATTCCCATCCTGGCGTCGCTGGTGACACGGTTGTCAGAAGAACCTCTCGATCACGGAACAGAGCATTTCGAGCCCTCGACGCTCGTGTTCACCACCTTCGATGTGGGCAATACAGCGGGGAATGTCTCGCCGCCGGAAGCACGCGCGGCGTGCAACATCCGCTTCAACGACTTGCACACGCCGGAAACCATGCTGCGGCGCATCGAGACGGCCGCGCAGCAGGTTGCCCGCGAGACGGGCAGCGAGATTTCTCTTTCGTCGAGCGTTGGCGGAATCGCTTTTGTCACGCAACCGGGACAGTTCACGAACCTTCTTGCCCGCGCCGTTGAACAGGTCACCGGAGCCGCCCCTCAGTTCTCGACCACCGGAGGGACCTCGGACGCACGCTTCATCAAAGATCATTGTCCTGTGGCGGAAATCGGCCTCGCCGGTGCGACCATGCACAAGGTGAACGAATGTGTTGCGACCGGCGAGATCGAGCGGCTTACGGACATCTATACCGCAATCCTCCAGGCCTATTTCGCTGACCAGCCCGAATGAGCCAGCAGCCAATCGGCATTTTCGATTCCGGCATGGGTGGTCTGACCGTTTTGCGCGCACTCCGCCAGCGGCTGCCGCAGGAGAACTTTGTCTATCTGGGCGATACGGCCCGCCTGCCATACGGCACAAAAAGCGGAGAGACTGTATCCCGCTATGCGCGCCAGGCGGCGGCCGCGCTCGCACAGCGCGCGGTTAAGTTGCTGGTGATCGCCTGCAACACGGCGTCTGCATACGCGCTTTCCGCGCTCCGAGATTCTGCGGCCGTGCCGGTCATCGGCGTGATCGGGCCTGGGGCGGAAGCCGCGGTGGCAGCGGCGCCGCGCGGTCCTATCGCCGTCATCGCGACGGAAGGCACCGTAAGAGGCGGCGCGTACGCCCGCGCCATTCACGCCATTGCCCCCGACGTGCAGGTCGTGCAACAGGCCTGCCCCTTGTTTGTGCCGCTGGCGGAAGAAGGCCTCACAAA